>CALGTK010000124.1 GCA_937904325.1 uncultured Planctomyces sp. | reverse complement strand
CAGAAACGGGATGGTGGGCCTGACACGCGAATCAGCATCGTCGGCGTTCTGAGCGTACATTGCAGGCGTCGAACACAGAACGACCAGCAGCACGCCAGCAAGTCGATTCACAACCACAATTACCTGGCCATTGCGTGTTTTTCGATCGAGGGATCATTGGCCATGAGCATCGCCGGCTCACAGTCATTGGACTGCCGCAGCGAGTCACTATCTGGAGCCTTTCAGTGACCACAACGTCAACGTCTCGTGATCCTTCACCAGAACCCCGTCAGACAGCAGCACCGGCGGTGCCCATGTGCGGCCAGCGGCCACTTGATAGGACGCCACCTTGTCAAAGCGATCGGCAGTCGCCTTGATGATTTGAAGGTCACCGTTGTCGATGAGGGCGGCAACGTAACCGGGCATCGACAGGAACATTACATTCCGACCCGTTCGGGGCGTGCCCTCCCAGCGAACTTCTCCGGTCTCCGAATCGAGACAGAACAGTCTCCCGCGGTCGTAATGGGAGAAGCCAAACAGGAACTTGCCATTCATCACCGCCGAACTCATGTCAAGAGCCACGCTCTTCTGGTGCCACTCATGATCGACTTTCCATTTTCCGTCCTGCAAAGTTGGTCGGATGCTGTGCACGCCTCGGTTTTCACCGCCCAGAAGAATCCGTCCGTGGTGAAAGGCCGGAGTCGGCATGTTCTGATCGGAACCGATGTGGGGGAACGGATACTCCCACAGAGAACTTCCCGACTCGCTGTCCACGCCGACAAGCGCTCGGTGGTTCCACTCGACGACCTGCCGAACTCCCTGGATCTCAACCAGAAGCGGCGACGAGTACGAAGGGCCGTCTTTACCGTGACTCCAGACTTCTTCACCGCTGGCTACATCCAGCGCGACCAGCACACCTTGCGCGTCTGTACCGAAGTGGACGATGACTCGATCTCTGTCAACGATCGGCGACGTGGAGGCACCCCAGTTCGGATGGCTCTTCCCAAACTGTGAGTCGTAGTCGCGTTGCCAGAACAGTTCGCCCGAATCCGTACTCCAGGCCGACAGCCTCCCGGTGATGCTCATCGTAAAAACGCGACCGTCCGCTATGACTGGCGACGACTTCGGCCCCTTGCCGTGATAGTCACCGCCGCCGGCAACCTTGAACGGGACGGCCAGACTCTTCCGCCATTTGATGTCACCGGTTTTAAGATCGACACACCAGACGACCTCGTCGTTCGCCTGACGGGCGTGCTGATAGACGCGGCCATCGGCAACAATGGGTGAGCCGTAGCCCGTTCCGACTTTGACATTCCAGACCTTCGTCAGGCTTGCCGGCCACTGAGCGGGCGGCTGAAAGTTGCTGACCCAGCCATTGCGCTGCGGCCCCAGCCAACCGGTCCAGTCATCATTAGCCAGCGATGCGCTGCCGGCGCACAGTGCAGCGAAAGTCACCGTGATGGCGATCGATCTGGTTTGCATGGTCTTCATTTCATGTGTGTGAAGTGAGCACGATCGTCCCAGTACGGCGTCCGGATGGATCTTCCGAACTGGCGGAAAGTGTAGAGTGCGTGGATCCCTATTCCGACTCCTGCAGACGGTTTTTTCCAATCGGGAGTGTCAGTGATAACACTTGCGTTGATATCAAGTAGCTGCTTTCTGAGTCGGGCAAACAGTTCGGGATGCTGCCGACCTTGATTGAGGGAATCCACGACTCATGGAACATGTTCAGCTTGATATATTGACCGCGAAGTTTCTCCGCTGCTTTGTTGTTGAAGCCCTCGAACATCTGTTTTTTTAAACGTGCTGCCGCGGATCTCTGTTTCGAACGTTCCGTCTTTCCGCAACGTGTCTTCGATCTGCTTCATTAGTGAAGCCATTTGCTTTCGGTCATGCGGGAATTTGTAGCTGCGATGCGCGACCAGTGAATATTTACCGTCTCGGATGGCCGTAGCGGGACCTGACTCGGGCAGGTCAATCACGTAAACAGCTTACTGATTGGCGAGCCATCTCGAACGAGGGTGACTGGGCGGCCGACATTGGTTTGAAACTCGGTATTCGGTGGGATACCAACATTCGCGAACAAAGAAGCGGCAAGATCGTCCGGTGTGTAACCAACCGATACTGGCTCGGCGGCATTTGCGTCCGTTTCGCCAATGACTTGGCCACCAGCCACGTCTCCGCCTGCCATGACGGCACACATAGCTCTTGCCCAATGATCCCGGCCTCCTGATTTGTTGATCTCAGGTGTGCGGCCAAACTCTCCTGTGGCCATGATTGCGGTGGATTTGAGCAGACCGCGTTCATCCAATCTGTCAATCAATGCGGCGAGTGCTCGATCGAAGGGTGGCAGCAGAGTGCGCAGTCTTGAAAAATTGTCCGCGTGTGTATCGAAGTCGAATTCGGCTGGACGGAGTCGAACGGTGACAAAGTGGACTCCGGCTTCGATCAGTCTCGCGGCCAGCAGCAGTGATTGGCCGAACTCGTGTTTTCCGAAACGATCATTTTCTACGGGTTTCTCTGTCGAAAGATCGAATGCCGCTCGCGCTTGCGGCGAGCTGATGATGTTAAAAGCCTGCTGCGAGAATCGGTCCATGCCGCGGACCTGATCGTCGAGGTCCTCAAACCCTCGAAACGCAGTGTCGAGATCATCCAGCAGCCTCTTCTGCGACTTATACTTTTCGATGGTCAAACCGTCTTCGAGCGAAACGCCTCGGACGGCGTAGGGCATGCCGTGTCGTGGCTTGTCGGCAGTCAGCGGACTGTATTGCGAACCCAGGTACCCCGGGCCGACAAATGATTCGTCGATCGACACATACGTTGGCAGTACCTCCGCCGACGGATACTCGTGACTGACGACGCTGCCGTATTCCGGGTAGCTGACTGTCTGTGACGGTTTGTTTCCTGTCAGCAGATACTTCTTGGCGAGCCCGTGATCAGCGACATTATGAGTGATGCCTCGGATGACGGCGAACTTGTCGGCTCGCTGGGCCAGCTTCGGCAGATGTTCGCAGACTTGAACTCCGACCGCGTTGGTAGCGATTGGTTTGAATTCGCCGCGAACCTGAGCAGTCGCGTGGGGCTTTAAATCAAATGTGTCCTGATGTGACGGCGCACCCTCCATGAAAATTAAGATGGCACTGCGTTTCTTCGCTGGCGAATTTTCTGCGGCTCGCAGACGCAGATATTGCGTCAGCGTCAGACTGGCGCCTAGCGCACCAACGTTCAGGATTTGGCGACGGGAGAGTTGATCTTTCATGATTCTGTTCTGAGCAGGATTTACAGGATCGACATGATGAGATGATCGTGTCAATGATTCAGCAAGAACTCTTTTGTATTCAACATTGCCCACATTAAGTCGGACACTCCTTCGACGACTGTGTCGACCGATTCAACGTGCCTCACAGATCGTGCAAGTTCCTCATCCGTGGGCCTTCGACTCACAGTGCGCAACCACACTTGTTCGACTAACTCGTGATTGTCCAGTTGTCTTCCTGCCGCGTCCGCATCTTCGATTTCGATGATCCAGCCGCTGTCGGCGATCCGCATGCGGACGAGCGGATCGTTCTGAGCAAATATGGCCTGCAGTAACGTAGGTTCATTTACTCGTTCACAATCGCAGTTGATCGATCGATCCGGCTTACCGAAGACTTTCATCGCATGGGTGCCGGCCATTCGCATCGACAAATGTCCCGATGCGCGTCGCCTAAGGTTGATGCGTACTTCGTTCTGCTTATCAGTCGCGGCCGTCGCCTGTTTCATGGCGTCGTAGACGACTTCCGCTGGAATGCGGCGAGGAATGGCGCGACTGAAGTTCCGGCGGTCGCTGGCGTTCGTTTCGTTCGGCTTCCAACCCCGCTGATAGGTTGCACTGCTGGTGACTTGGCGATGAAGCCACTTCATATCGAAGCCGTTTTCGATGAAGCCTTGCGTCAGCCAATCAAGGACTTGTGGATTGCTGGGCGGATTAGACGGCGTGAACTGGCCCGGTGGATCGACGATGCCAATGTGGAAGTAGCCTGCCCAGACTCTGTTGACAAAGGCCCGAGCAAACCACGGATTTTTTGGGTCTCGCATCCAATCCATGATCGGTTTGCGCGGGTCGTCGCCTGCTTGCAGAGATACAACGTGGCTGCGCAGAAGGCTCAGTGACTGATTAGCTTTCGCGAAAGATCTGCGTTTGGTCGTTGTCACAGATTCGAAGAATTGAGAAAACTGATTGAAGTCGGCTTGCGTCCAGCGATCGAACGGATGCTTGTGGCATTCCGCACATTGAAGTTGGATCCCCAGAAAGGCGTGAGCCACCGACATGGCGGTGTCTTTCGGATCCTGCAAACTTTGTCGCGTCCAAAAGTATGGCATGCCCTCCGCTCCGAAGGATAACTCGGCGAGCATGATGCCTTCCGCCAGCTTGTCGTAGGGATCGTTATTGGCGACGCGCTCGTGAATCCAGTCGTACCACTCGGTCGCTTTGACGTAACCGTCTTCTCGAGCGACTTCGAGCAAGCTGCTAATGGACCTCGGATTGCAGCCAGTGAAATCGCAAAGCTTATTCGCCCACCATGCCGCATAGATCGGGCGCTGAAGTAGTTCTTCAATTTTTCGATTGCGTTTGTCTTTTGATTTGTCGGCAAGGAATGATTTGACTTCATCTGGAGTTGGCAGTGTCCCCGTCATGTCGATGCTGACTCGGCGAAGGAACTCTGCATCTGTACAGAGTTCCGACGGGATGAGGCTCAGCTTGTTCAGTTTTGCGTTGATGAATCGGTCGATGGGATGATCACTGATGGCTCTGCGAAAGTTGCGTATCTTTCGTGAAGCGAAAGGCGACACTGGTCGCAGCACCGGAATGGCCGCCACCCCATTGTCATAGAACGCGACAATGTGGGTGTCGCCTTTCCCCATTGATGTCGTCAGCCCGTCACGGTCGACAGTCACGACGCCATCGTTGTTGGTTTGGAACCGACTCAGGCAGGTTACGTCTTCGCGCTCGCCGCTGTTCCACTGGGCGATGACTTTGATCTGTGATGTCTCGCCGTCTTGCCGGAAGACGATCTCTTCTGGCTCATACCGAAGACTGATGAGGACCTGATTGGTGTCGCCAGCGCCCGCCTGGTACCGATCAGGCCAGGGAGTATCCAGCCGTACCCACTGCTCAATGTCCGCGATCTGCTGGGGTTTGAGCTTCCCGCTGGGTGGCATCTGCAGGCTTTCGTCGGAGTAGCGGACAGCGCTTAGCAACAAACTGTTGTCCGGCTTGCCCGGAATAACTGCCGCCCCCGATTCGCCGCCGGTCAGAAATCCGTCGCGTGTCCTCAGGCTGAGGCCGCCTTTGCGATTATTGAACCCGTGGCACTCATAGCAATGGTCCTCGATCAGTGGTTTGATTTTCGATGTGAAAAAGTCAATTCCGTCCCTGGTAGGTCTCCCATCTGTTGACGTACCTGGCGTGGGAATGGTCGCGGGCTTAACGCCATGAGCTCCGGATTGAATCCACCGCCGCAGCAGATTGTGTTCCCACGAATCGATGTTGAATCGCCTGCCGCCTTCGTGGTCGGTTTGTTCGGTGGGCTTGCGAAGGACAAGGCTCTGATCAGAATTATTGCTGCTAATACGGCTGTCGGCGCGCAAAGCCTGGTGATCCGAATTGAAGTCAAACCCGAACAACGACAAACGAAAACCGCCCTGTCCCTGAAACGACCCATGACACTTCGCTGAATTGCAGCCGAGCCTTCCGAGCAACGGAACGACGTGCTTCTGGAAATCCGGTACGGCTTGCGTGTCACGCTGCGCAAATCGCGATGACGCTGGCGGAACAAGGTCTTCTGCTGCGGTGGCCGTTCCAACCGTTCCAAACAGCAAAACAATAGTGACGGTAAGTTGCTTCATTTGTTTGTTTAACAGGATCAGGCAACGCGTACGGCAGTCCTTGAGCATGTCATCCTGCTAATCCTGTCTGAAAAAGATTACTTCCCGACCATCTCAAGCACGTCTGTGACATTGAGCGCGTCGCTTTTGGGATTGCCGTGAGTAGTACTGACGCGAATTATGTCGCCTTTGTGCAGGTCTGCGAAAGCGTCAGCGTGCTCGTTATAGAATCCTGCGATACGGATGCGTTTGCCTTTGATACTGGTCGCGTCCGCAGCTTTGTTGCTGTCGGCCGGTTTGACGTCCCGGACTTCCAGTAACACTTCGTAACCAACCGCTTCGATGACTTTTCCAACGAGTTCGCCACGGAATCCTCGAAATTCCTGGGGCGGAACGCCGAAGTCTTCCGGCTTGAAGGGGGATGTCCGTTCAAGGACCTGGAACTTGTAACCGAAGCCGATTTCCTGCTTATCCGGGTTGTAATTGCCCGTTCGAATTTTGATGGTTTCGCCGCGTTTGATCTGAAGCAGGTTGTCCAGGAATGCACCCGCGACACCAACCAATTTGACACGCTTCCCGACAATGGAATCCTTCACTCCTGAGTTGTCGCTGATCACGTAATCGACATCGATTTCCAACTCGCCGATTTCAATGTCCTTTGACTTCAGCTTACCGATGACGATCGCATAGAAATTGATGCTGCCCGGCCTGGCTCCCGGTTTGCCGCGTCCTTTGCCTTTACCGAATTTCTTACCGCCCTGACTGGCCGCTACTTTTTCGTAAGCGGCTCGCGCTTCGGACTCCTTCATCTTGCCGGTTCGCACGGCTTCTTTCAGACTGGCAGCTAATGATTTCAGGTCCGCAGGTTTTGGTTTTCCTTCTTTTTTGGCGGTGGACTTCATCCATGCGATGACGTCTTCCTTTGTTGCCTGGCCACTCTCTACCTTTTCTCGAACTTCAGAATTCTTCTTCAGAAGTTGCTCATAGGCCGCGTCCCAGCTCTTTCCAGACTTGATATCAGCCGAGCGGGCTACGACTCTTGAATCCGGGTAGACATCCGCAGCGACTTCCTGTTCGCTGCGTTTGTAGCCCGCCGCGAGACAGTAAAGATGCGTTGTTGATCGCAGAATCAATGAATCACCGGCAATCGCGGGCGAAGCGATGAAGCTTCCATTCAGCGCATTTAGCGCAGCGATTTCCGGTCGTTTTTTTGAAGCGGGCAGGACGATCACCTGGCCTTCTTTGCTGCTGAAATAAAGATTTCCGTCAAGCAGGACAGGTGATGCCCAGTGGGTACCGCCGAGACGCAACTTCCAGATTTCGTCGCCGGTTTTGGCGTTCAGACATCGCGCAATGCCTCCCTTGTCCGTCACCATGAACAGCAGGTCGCCCACGATGATCGGCGAAGGGATTCCCGGTGTGCCTTTGGTGGTCGACCATGCAACATGGGTCTGGGTGACATCCCCGGTGCCGTCCGGTCGGATTCCCATCAAATAGCCAGTCAATCCGCTCGTAAAAACGTAAACCAAACCATTGTTGTAAATCGGTCGCGACGCAACGTTAAAGCCACCTGGATGCAGCACGCGCCAGAGTTCTTTGCCGGTTGCTGGATCGTACGAGATCGTGGCTTCGGCCGCCGGAGCAATCAGTTGTCGCTGACCATCGATCTCAATCAGTGTGGCGGTCGCGAAGGACTTTTTATTGTCGTTGGGCTTGCCGCCTTTCTTCGATGAGAATCCCTTCGCACTCAACGTTGCTGCCCAGTCGGTACCGACGTTTCGATCTGTTTTCCAACGCGTGTCGCCGGTTGCCTTGTCGAGCGCCACGACGAACTGTTGGTCGGTTCCGTCAAATGCAACGTACAGATTCCTATCGTCAACAATAGGAGACGATCCTTGCCGAACCGGCTGGTAGATCCTCAGATCCCGGCGTTCCCATATCTTTTTGCCCGTCTCTCGATTGAGGCATGCGAGGCCCTGCGATCCGAAGCTGACAAACACTCGCTCCTTCTCCACAACCGATGTCGGAGTTGCAGGACTGTTCAGGTGCGGCGAGTCGTGAGCGTAAGCCGGATCAACTTTCCGCTCGATCGTGTTAAATACCTTGATGTTCCTGATGATTTTCCCACTGTCGATATCGACACAGATCGTGCGGAGTTCCTTTTTCTCGTCGCTGCCGGTGGTCAGCCAGATTTCATTGCCCCACACCACGGGTGACGACCAGCCCTGATCAGGAATTCTGGTTTTCCAACGAACGTTTTTTGCCTCGTCGAACTCAACCGGTAGTCTTTTCGCAGAGGAAATGCCGTTCCCTTCATGGCCGCGGAACTGGTTCCAGTGCTCGTCGGCGTTGGCGAATTGAGAAAGGACCAATGTGATCAATGTGAAGGTGATATGTTTCATGGTTTGTGGGTAGGGGTTTGGGTTCTTTGACAACATGAACTCGATTGATGGGATCCTGAAAATCCCGTCCAGAATTACTCTATCATTTCGACGCTAGTGATCTCAAATTTCGCTGACGATGATTCGGCCACACACCACCAATCACTGAGCTCTTTTCCAATCAACGAATCACCAGATTCTGTCACTTCGTCAAACTCGTTCAATGGCAGTTCAATCTCAAACGAGTTGTCGTCACTGCGCAAAGCGTCACCTTCAACGGAGACGCTGTACTTTCCGCCAAACCCGCCGGCGGACTTCTTCGTCGTGAGTCCAAACTTTACTGAATCGCTCGAATGCAGTCGGCCCTTGATCCGAATGCTTGCGGTGGCGCTGAGCACAACCGGCGTCGCTGACAACTGCGTCACCGAAAGCAGCACCAATGACCCGTACGGTGAAGCATCGGCCCAGACGCTTCCGCCCTCGGCGTCAAACGCTGCAGCGTTTTTATAAGCAGCAACGGCATCGGCCTTGCTCATCTGACCGCTTGCAACAGCTTTCTTGAGCTGCATCCCGAGCATCCAATGATCGGAAAGCCACTTTCCACGAACGACATCCGTCCTTAGAGCACTCTTCCAGACAGAAACGGCTCGCCCTCGTGTGCTCAGAGGCAGTCCATCCTGGCCTTCCATCGAAGCCGTCACCTCGTACTTCGCCGTCACGTCGACTTCTCTGCCATCAGTCAACCGCTTGAGTCTTACGCGGCCCTTATTCACGGTGAGCCGTGTCGATTCAAAGAGGGCATCAACATTAAACTGCGTTCCCAGGACCTTTAATTCGGCAGACGGAGTGTGCACGAGCATCGGACAATCGGTGGGCTGTGGCTGGACGTTGGCAGAAAGACTGCCATACCGCAGATGTAATTCTTTTTGCTTCTGTTCAGAAATGGTGACGGCCGCTTGCCCGGAGAGTGTGACTGTTGATTCATCGAGAAATTCAAACTCGATCCACGAATACGCACTCAGCAACTCAATCGTACCGCCAGGCAAAGTTCCGCCAACAACGAGCTCCCTTGTCACGCAGCCGCCACTGCCGATCCACTCGACCGGACCATTCAATGCCTTAATCGTGACGATCTCTGGCTCACCGCCTCGACGCAACAAGCTTACAGTCACCGCGAGAAGCGCGATGGCGGCAACGGCCAGCATCAATCTCTGGCGTGTTGCCGAACGTCCCCGGATGCCGCTGGATACTTTGGCGGTTTTCTCGACGCGCGATGCGCCACCGACCCGTGCCACATCTGCAACGACCACCGCCTGTTGCGCGATCTCTCGAAATATCTCTCTCGCAGCCCCGTCCTGTCGCAGCAGGTCTTCGACGTCAGTTCGTTCGTCCGAAGGCAAGTCGTTGTCGAGATACCGCAGCAGCAGCTCGAGAGTGGATTTACGGTCATTCATACGTCCACTCTTGCATCTGCGAGACGCGTCTCAACACACTCCCTTAAAGCCTGATGCAGCCGAGACAACCTCTTGTAAATGGCGTCACGTCCCGTTTCCAGGCGTTCGGCAATTGCCCCACAGGCAAGGCCCTTAGAATACCGCAGACGAAGTATCTCGGCTGATTTCTGAGGCAACTCGCGAAGACAATTGCGCAGTGCTTTGGTGCGGGAATCTTCGCGTTGGCTCTCCGAAAGCCAATCCTTTTCGAGCAGCATCAGGATTTCTGCGTCCAGAATTGACGTTTCGTTCCGATGCCGACGCATCCAGTCAATGCCTTCCCGTCGAGCCGTTATAAAGCCCCAGGAAAGCACTGCTCCTTCCGCGTCGAAGCTGACTTCCTTCGTCATCGCCTTGATAGCGACGTTTTGAAAGATGTCTTCCGCCGCCTGAGCATCACGAACAACGACCCACGCCGCTGCCGCAATACGGTCGCGGGACTTCATCAGAACGCAGAGAATATCTTGCTCGGAAAGTGCCATGTCAGAAGTAGAACGGATACAGGAGCGAAATCCTGACATTCTTTTCCGTTTTTGCGTGCAATGTCACAATCGCGTCGAGTTTAACCCACCAGAATAGCTGGCATCGGGGTCTCGTACTGAAATGGATGACTGCTGGAAATCTGCCAGTCTGCGCCCGGTATCGCGACCAGCAGCACGAAGGGAAACATTCAAATTGCATCCGGTCGGGACCGGAGCTGCGAATGGTCGGACTGTTGCAACGCCGGCTGTCATCAGTGTGAGGACGCATGAACGTGGCGATCCAGCCTGAGTGGCACGCGACTGAAATGCATCAGTCGACAAAATCGGATGCAATTACGCATTCAGGCGCAACAGCCCCTTACACATTGACTGGAACACTCAACGGTCTTCTCTAAGCCGATCAGAGATCAGAATGATGAGTCGTTCCCGATTGACATTAGGAAGTGTGGGCCAGACGTCTATCAGCAGCTGTAGACGCTTATCATGTTTTCCATCTACAGACACTGCACCGCCTGCCTTCAGGAATTGCGTATTTGCTGGGGAATTCCGCACAATTTCGAGTCCTGCCTCGGCTATCGCTACTTTTTGCTCTGAGTCGCAGTATCTCACAAATCACTGCGTTTTGGTGTGGTTGTCCAATGGTGGCTGCGATTTCGAACCAAACGCAGTCTGCACTATCCGCTCAGGCACGTTGAAGAAAGTCCTGGTGGGACGCAACTTCGTTGACGCAACCGGCGTGAAATTGTCTCTGCCAACTGCAAGAATTCGGTCGCATCGCGGTTGCCTGTCGCTCGGGACGTACATCGAACGTGTCTGGCATGCGTCTCTAAGGCTATTCACCTGCGATGGCAAGGTGCTGTAACCGCATAACAAGTCTGGAGTCCGACTGTGAATCGTCTTACGAGTGCTCTGTTTCTGGTATGTATTGCCGTCTCGCTGCCAGCTGTTCCGGTGGGCGCTGAAGATCATCCTGATCGCACAGTGCAGCCAGGAGTTCCTCATGGACAGGTCACGTCTGGGCAATTTGCAGACAGTCAGATGTTTCCGGGAACGGTCCGCGCATACAGCGTGTACGTGCCTGCTCAGTACAAGGCGGACGATCCAGCCTCGTTGATGGTTTTCATGGATGGCGGCGGCTACTCAAACCCGAAGCGATCGTTTCGAGTTCCCGTGGTGTTCGACAATCTAATTCATCAAAAAGCGATGCCTGTCACGATTGCTGTGTTCGTAAATCCAGGCACGATTCCCGCGACAGTGCAGGGAGCCAGGAACCGCAGCAATCGCTCGTTCGAATATGATTCTCTTGGGGATCGATATGCGAATTTTCTGATCGATGAATTTCTGCCCGTTGCCTTGAAAGGGTTGAACGTATCGATCGATCCCGCTGACCGAGCTGTCTGTGGGATTTCATCCAGCGGCATCTGTGCTTTTACTGTGGCATGGGAAAAGCCCGACCAGTTCGGAAAGGTCATGAGTCACATCGGCAGCTTCACCAACATCCGCGGCGGCTGGGCTTATCCGGGGTTGGTTCGAAAGACGAAAGTCAAACCGAAGGCGATCAAGGTCTACCTGCAGGATGGTCGAGACGACTTGAACAATCTGCATGGAAACTGGCCGCTGGGAAATCAGGATCTGGCGGCGGCTTTACAGTTTGCAGGTTATCAGTACCGCCTGGAAATGACCGACGGTGGACACAGCAGCAAGTGGGGCGGCGAACGACTTCCGGATGCTTTGAAGTGGTTATGGGATGACAACGCAGAATCGACAAACATTCCAATTGTTGAAACTCGACCCAAATGGGAACCACATCCCGACGCGATCGCTCAGGATAATGTTCCAAAGGGGACGGTCGAACAGATGGGCTCCTGGGAATCGAAGATTTTTCCGGGCACCACTCGCGATTGGGCCGTCTATGTGCCTGCTCAGTATAAGGCTGACGAGCCCGCGGCGCTGATGGTCTTTCAGGACGGCGAGCGGATGCGAGACATCAACGGGCGCTGGCGGATTCCCACCGTGTTTGACAACCTGATTGCGCGCGGAGATATGCCCCCAACAATTGCAGTTTTTCTCAATCCAGGCCATGACAGGTCGAAAAAGACAAAGAAAGGAAAACACTCCAATCGCGGCTTCGAATACGACAGCCTGGGTGCCCGCTACGTTCGTTTTCTGCTGAATGAGATCATCCCGGAAGTCAGCAAGCGTTACACAATCTCCGACGATCCAGACATGCACGCTATTGGTGGTTCCAGTTCAGGAGCCATCTGCGCGTTCACAGCGGCCTGGGAACGAACCGGCTACTTCCGAAAGGTGTTTTCGAGCGTCGGCAGCTTTACAAATCTGCGAGGTGGCAACTTCTATCCGGCTCAGGTCCGAAAAACAGAACCCAAGCCAATCCGCGTTTACATGGCAGATACGAGCGGTGATGTGGATAATGCCTTTGGCAGTTGGCCGTGGTCGAACCAGCGGATGGCGTCGGCCTTGAAGTACATGGGCTACGACGTGCGTTTCGACTGGGCTGAAGGTTACGCTCACAACGCCGACTTCGGCAGTGCTCGATTCCCCGACGCCATGAAATGGTTGTGGCGAAAGGAAGCTCACACTCCCGTACTCGACACTCGCGGAGACCTTGGTGGCGATCTGACACTCCTGAATTTGCTGATCTCCGGTGAATCCTGGGAACTTGTCGCGGATAACCTCGGGTTTGCCGACGCTTTATGCTCAGACAGAGCCGGCAATTTGTATTTCTGCGACATGAGAGCGCCGGCGGTCATTCGTATCAATGCAGCCGATGGAACTAAGACTGAGATCGCGAAGGAATCGGTCAGCGGTCTTGAGTTCAATCCGGACGGCTCGCTGTTGTACGCCTGCCAGGGATCGAAAAACCGAGTTATCTCAATTAAACCAGCGACCGGCGAAGTGAAGACCGTCGCCGAAGGTGTGAAGCCGAACGATCTGGCCGTTACACGCGACGGCTTCATTCTGTTTACTGACACTGGCAAATCGCAGGTCACGAGAATTAATCCGCAAACCGGCGAAGTCATCGCCGTCGATACCGGCATCACAAGACCCAACGGCATCGCTCTGTCGAACGACGGCGGCACTCTGGCTGTTTCCGACTACGGCGGAACTCACACCTGGACGTTTCGAGTTAACGATCGTGCAGTCCTCGACGCTAAGATGCCGACCATGCCCATGAGGCTTGCCATTGAACCCAAAGGCGAATTCCGCTTTAACGAACCACCGCCGTACGTGAGTGTTGCTCGTGGAGACGGTATGGCCGTTGACAAGGCTGGCCGTTACTACGTAACCAGTGAACTGGGCGTTCAAGTATTTGATCCAACCGGTCGCCCGTGTGGAGTCTTGCCAAAAGTAGACAAAGATCAGCCACTGACAACCTGCATGCTGGCAGGAAGTGACCATAGCACGTTGTATATCGCCCACGGCAAAAGGCTCTATCGGCGAAAGCTGACCGTGCAGCATCCCCGGAAATAGTCGCCGCTTACCTCAGGCTGGTCGAACGCGACAACGTTCGACCGGCTGATGGACAGTTATCAGTAACTACACTTTTGCCCGTTCGCCGCAGACACGATGGCCGGACGAATTCGGGTCTTGTTACCGTTGCGGTTAGCAACTTCGATGGGGCTTCGATTCTTCGATCGCTGAACCTCAGCGAAGGTCGTCGAGTGTCGGACCAGCTTCTGGAGCAGCGATAGTTGGGTCCAGCGGTGTTCCGTCATCGTTGACAGCGAGTTCACCGGACGTGTCCAGAAAAATTTTGTCATCCATGATCTCGGCGACCACGATGTCCATGTGGTTCTTCGTCGGCAGTTCGATCAGTGGCCGCGAACCTCGGTTCAAAGCGACGAGCCGCTTCTGAATCAGTGTTGACAGTTTGAATCGCCCACCAACTTTGTTGACGATAGTTTCTTCTTTGAATTCTTCATGCATTGGATTCTGCCTCCCTCGACACGAGGACCTCGATAATTTCGTTGACCGCTCGGTCAAGGTCATCATTGCATACTTGATAACGATACCGGTCAGCCGATTTTAATTCTTCCCGCGACGTCCTCAGCCGCCGCTGGATAACTTCTTCTGATTCCGTTCCCCGTGCCCGCAATCGTTGTTCGAACACCTCTTCCGAAGGTGTCTCCAGAAAGATTGTGACTGCGTTCGGGTATTGCTCCATGACGCTGAGAGCACCTTTGACATCAATTTCGAGAAACGCCCAGCCACTCTCTTCCGCCGCTCGGTGCAATTCAGAGTGCAGAGTTCCGTACCAGAACCCCGAAGAATGCACTTCTTCACACTCTACGAATTCACCAGCAGCTTTCTTTTGGCTGAAGTCCTTGTCGCTTAAAAAGTAATAGTCTTGTCCGTGCGTCTCGTTGACTCGTATTGGCCTCGTCGTCGCCGAAATCATTTTTACCAGTTTAACCGATGACTCGGCGACAAGCCTGTTGACGATCGTCGATTTTCCGCTGCCACTGGGACCTGACAGAACGACGACCTGCAGTGACTGGTGACCTGTGTTCTCTGGATTGTTATGAGCAGTCATCGTGAATTCTCCCTGAAGGCTGGCTACTCGACGTTGCCAAGGATTTCACGAATCTTCTCAACAGCCGCTTTCATCTCGACAACGTGGTGAGCGATTTCGACGTTACTTGCTTTTGAGCCCGTTGTATTAATTTCTCGAAACATCTCCTGGCTGAGAAAATCGAGCTTTCGGCCCTGTGAAGTCGGCCCGTTAATAACTTTCAGGAATTCATCGATGTGACAGCGGAGTCGCGTGATCTCTTCGTTGATGTCGCAGCGGTCCGCAAAAATCGAAACTTCTCGGATCAGGTTGTCGGGTTCAACGGTTGCTCCCGAATCCCCCAGCAATTCTCGAACTCGCTCAAGAACTTTGTCACGGTAGTTGTTGACGACTTCCGGTGCGCGCTCGACTACAGCGTCGAGGTTCGTAGCGATCTGCTGGCAGCATTGTTCCAGTTCAGCCCGCATGGACTCACCTTCACGATGACGAAATTCGTTCAAGCCTGACAGTGCTTCTGCGACGACTCTTTCCAGAAACGGCCATTCTGAGGCAGCGTCGAGTGACGAATTCATTTCGTCGGAAATTACCCCCGGCAGCGTCAACAACGAGTTCACCGAATCAGGCAGCGGAACTCCGTTGGTTTCGCTGATAGCCTTTAGTTGATTCCAGTAAGTGGTGAGCAACTCTGACGAGATCTGGTAGCGACTTGCCTGGCCGACTGGTGAGAATCGGACGTTTATCGAAACCGTACCTCGTGCCACCGTCTTTCGAACGGCTTTCTCAATTTGAGATTCCAATGAGCCAAGCACATCGGGAAGGCGCGTGGACACCTTGAGATGACGATTGTTAACCGCCTTTATTTCGACGGAAGCCGTGAAGCGATCACTTTGACCGCTCGCGCTTCCAAAACCCGTCATACTCAACAGCAAAGTGGCACTCCATCGGCAGCGTGGCAGGCGGTTAGTCGAGATACCGTCACAAGACTTCCAATTCGATCGACAATTACTCGTTACTGTCGGGTGTGACAGTTTCAGGTTCTGACAAAGTCGCGTCCTCATCGTCTTTATCATCGGCCGGCGCGGCTTCCGTTTCCGATTTTTCTGAAGATTCGGTCTCAGAATCGTCTTTCGCAGCTTCTTCTTCTGGATCGCCAGATGCTGCGTCATCGCCTGTCATGTCGTCACTTGCTGCGGCGTCTTCGTCATCGCTTGGCGTATCTCCGGTAGCACTCATGGAGCTGCCGGTATCCTTGGAGTCACCTTCCGTCGCAGCTGCTGGCTCGGTAAAATCGAACTTTTCACTGGCCTTTCGTGCAAGCACTCCACTGACACCAGCCAGTAGAACCCAGGCAGTGACCAGGCCAATTGTGATCTTGGTGAAGACATCTCCAGCTTTTGTCCCGAACGCACTTTGTCCGCCGAGACCGCCGAAAGCTCCGGCGAGTCCGCCACCGCGACCTCGTTGAAGAAGCACGACGAGGATCAATAAAGCGCTAATCACGCCTAACAAAAGCATGGCAAAATCTGCCAGAAAATCCTGCATTTGACTTTCCTTCCGACTGCGGTCGTTCAGGTCTCAGACTCACTCTGTCGCGATGTCTGAATTCCGAAAGGTTGATGACCACTGCCCCTATGACTCACCGTCTTAGGATACAGAGGCAACACCAGCCTGGATGATTGGGATAAACAATTCTGCTTTGAGACTCGCACCGCCGACTAACGCTCCATCGACGTTCGGTTGCCCGAGCAGTCCGTTGGCGTTGTCAGGCTTCACGCTTCCGCCGTAGAGAATTCGAGTGGCACCAGCGACGTCGCCGCTGAAGCGGCCTTCGAGCCAGCATCGCAGAAACTTGTGAGCGTCTTCAGCCTGTTCGTCGCTGGCTACTTTGCCGGTGCCGATGGCCCAGACAGGTTCGTAAGCGATGACGACTTCGGCCATTTGCTCTGCTGAAACGTCGACCAGTCCACCGGTCATTTGAGTTTCAAGAACTGCCTCAGTCCGATCGCCTTCGCGGTCTTCGAGCAATTCGCCGACGCAAAGAATAACTTTCAGGCCCACTTCCAAGGCCTTGCGAACTTTTGTATTGATCAGCTCGTCAGATTCGCCATTGATCTGGCGACGTTCGCTGTGACCTAGAACGACCCATTTGCAACCGACATCCTGCAGCATTTCACAAGCGACTTCGCCGGTGAATGCTCCGGAAGTCTCGTGCCAGGCGTTCTGACCACCAACTTCAACTCCCGAGCTGGCGGCTTCAGCGACAGCCAGACCGAGATACGGATACGGTGGGCAGACCACGACTTCGACTTTACCGCTCGGAGCAGGTACTTCGGCTTTCAGTGCTGCAACAAGCTCAGGGCCAGATTTGCTACAGGTATTCAACTTCCAGTTGCCAGCAATAATTGGTCGTCTCATTGGAGAACGCTACCTCGGTATTAATCGTAATTTGACAGGAGCTGAACGCAGCTCCACGGCGACATTCATTGCAGCCGGGACGCTCTACGTCAGCGTTAGTTGAGCTGCCTCATACTGGCGGGAGAGCGTAAATACACGAAACTGTACCAACAATGGACAGTCTTCCCAAGGAATCACGCCCTCAAGTGCTGGCTGCTTCCCGATTCATTCCGGACAACCCGTCTCGAAATGCCTCTGAGGGCGGATTTGGGACTTGTCACGGCCGTCCTATCTTCGACTCGGTCACGCCTTTCGATAGAAAAATGCGTTATGGCAGAACTTCGGAACGCGGGAACGAGCCGAGGACTTCCATGCGAACGGCCGGTTTTGCGAGGTGGTCGAGTGTTCGTTTGACCTTGGCTTCCTTCTGATGCCCCTCGAAATCGAGGAAGAACAGATATCCGGCTTCCGGCCCACGCAGAGGGAACGATTCGATCCAACTCAGATTCACTTTGTTCTTCTTGAATGCGACCAACGCGTCTGAAAGAGCGCCCGGTTTGTGCGGAATCTGCAGCAGCAGAGCCGTCCGGTCACTACCCGTTGGAGCCGGCACGTGGTCGCCGATAATAGCGAACCGTGTGACGTTATTTTTATTGTCCTGAACGTCCGCGGCTACGACTTCGAGACCATATTCAACAGCCGCTCGCCCGCTGGCAATCGCCGCAGCACCTGGTTTGTCGCGAGCGAGTTGTGCGGCGGTCGACGTGCTGGTCACATCGTGCAGGCGAGCGTGCGGCATGTGGCGATTCAGCCAGTTTCGACACTGAGAAAACGCCTGTGGCTTGCTGTAAATCTCGGTGATCTGGCTTCTCGCACAACGAGCCAGAAGGTTGTGGTTAACACTCAATTGAACTTCGCCACAAATCCGCAGAGGTAGGCGAGTAAACATGTCCAACGTATCAACAATTCGTCCGTCAGTGCTGTTTTCAATAGGCACGATCCCAAATTCAGCGTGTCCGCGATTCACTTCTTCAAAGACCGAAGCAATCGTACTGACAGGAATCAGATCGGCTGCTTCGCCGAATCGCTCGATCGAGGCCTGGTGCGAGTAACTAAACGCAGGCCCAAGGTAGGCCACTCGCTGCATTCGGACCCGGCGGCGAGCGCTGCCGAAGATGTGCCGCATGACGCCGCTGACAGCCAGAGTCGAAAGCGGGCCAGAGTTCCTGGCCAGCATCCGATTGATCGCCTCGTCCTCAAGTTGTGGTGAAAAAAGGACTTGCCGCGGATCCTCATGAGCTTCGATCCAGTCGATGGAGAGCTTCGCTCGCTGGTTGATCAGCTTGAGAATCTCCATATCAAGCTTCGAAGCCGCAGATTGAATCTGATCGGGTGTCTTCTTGCGGGACGAAGACTTCGGTTTTGAAGCTGTTTTTTTGGTGGAAGCAGCCGATTTCGCGGTCTTTGCTGAGGCGCGACGAGTTGTTGATTTAGTCGCGGCAGTCTTCTTCTTCGCCATGGGAGCCCTTTCGCCACAACGAGTACGGCTAGAATCGGCGTACCAGTCGGCGTCGGATAAACCTGATACTGGCTTAAATAATGACCCTGCAACAGTTTACTGTGCAGGCTGCGAACGTCCGCAATCGTCACAACCAGCTCCGAAATCGAAGCCTGATGTTGTACAGACGCCGATTTCGAGTGTCAAGGAGCCGCAAGTCCCTGTCAGATATGAAGATGCTGAGTTTTGCAGGATCCAGTTACATTTGAACGGATCGATAGATTCGGAACTGGACAATCATCATCTCGGAGACGTCCGAAAACCTTGGTCTCTGGGCATGAATATGTCGTCAGTCACGAATTCGGATCGCGAGGCGGGCCCGGACGTCGAGGAGCCGGGCAACAGTCCAACGGGCACTGATCGTGATTGGGTCCGAATTGACCGACAGCTTCCTTTGGTGATTCAGCGATTCTCTCCATAATCAGTTTACGAATCATGCCGACGAAAGTTGGGTGAGTGCCGACCGTTTCGCATCGAACCATGTTCAGACCGAGTTCTTTGCAGGCATCTACAGCTTCGCAGTCCAGATCGAACAGCACTTCCATATGGTCTGACAGAAATCCAATTGGGACTACGACGACATCTTCAGCGCCTGATTCTTTCAACGTCAAAAGGTGATCGCAAATGTCTGGTTCCAGCCAGGGATCCTGCGGTCGGCCGCTTCGGCTTTGATAAACAAGTCGCCAATGATCCGGTGAGACGCCCAGGGCTTCTGCCACAAGTCGGCAGCACTCGGTGAGCTGCTGGACATAGTCGCAATTGTCAGACATCGAATTCGGGATGCTGTGCGCTGTAAACGCGATCCGCGTTTTGTTCCGTCGTTCTACGGGGATCTGGTCGAGACTCTTTTGAACAAGTTCGGCGTTCGCTGCGACAAAGTCAGGGTGGTTGTAGAAAGCTCGGATCTTGTCGACTTCCGGAGCCCCTTCACCAACTGCTTCCTGAGCGTCAGCGATGTTTTCCCGATATTGCCGACAGCTTGACCAGGAGCTGTACGACGCCGTGACGAACGCCAGGGCTTGCTTGACGCCGGCTTCTTTCATTTCCTGAAGTGTGTCGGGCAGCAGGGGATCCCAGTTCCGGTTTCCCCAGAAAATCGGCAGATCAATTCCGTGCTCATCCAGTTCCGGACGCAACGCCTCGATCAGATCGCGACACTGTTGATTGATCGGACTGACGCCGTCGAAGTGATAGTAATGCTCGGCGACTTCCAATAGCCGTTCGCGTGGGATGTTTCGGCCGCGCGTCACGTTTTCAAGGAACGGCAGGACGTCGTCCCGGCCTTCTGGACCACCGAATGAAACCAGCAGAATTGCGTCGTAACTCATCGAAGTATTTACTTTCCTGATCTGATCATCTGAGTAAGTCATTTTCAGTCATTACCACAGTTCAAGTTGAGAACTCTGCGGCTGGCTGTATTTTAAAATGTAGTTTTTGACTTTGAATTTTCGGGCTGTGTTTTCACTCGTCATGTAGCGAATCTTGCCGAAGATCGAACGTTCGGGGCCCCAGGCTCGATCGTAGCGACCGAGGACCCAGAAGATACCGGAGTACGAATTCGGATTTCGCCCGTCGATTGCATATTTGTTGTTGAGCTGAATCATGATGCGTAGAGCTTCGCGAGGCGACGCTGACCAATGCAAAATCTTCTTGCCCCACAACATTCGCAGATAGTTGTGCATGCGGCCTTCAGAGACGAGTTGGGTCTGAGCCGCATTCCAGAGTTCATCATGTGTTCGCGCGGTTTCGAACTCTTCAAGCGAATAAACGTACGGCCGTTCGTCCGACGCGTGTTCTTCCAGTGTCGTGCGAGCCCAGTCGGGCAGCGACTCATACTGGTCGTAGTCATCGCGTTGCCAGCAGAAGTTGTAGCCGAGTTCCCGCCAGGTGATCAGCTCATCGAGAAATGATTCCGCCGGCTCGCTCATCCCCCACCAGCCCTGCCGAGACCCTTTCGCATTGTCAGCAAGCTTGTCCGGCGACCAGTTCTCACGCATTGCCAGTTGAGCAAAAACGTCGCTCGCCGAAATGTGGCCAAAGTGTAGCCACGGCGACAAACCACTGACGACGTCGGCTTCCGGTTGACTTCGATCTTCATGGTAGCGATTTAGTTTGTCGTCGAGAAATGTTTGCAGCGCGTCCTGCGCCGCTGAGCTTCCACCTGAAAACGCGGCAGGGCCGATTGCATGATCGATCGGCAGTTCGGACAGAACTTTCCTGCCAGCTTCGAGCAGCTCATCGGTTGCTTCAGGCCACTTTGCAAGGATCGAGGGGTCGACGTGTGTTGGTTCGGGAATCTTCGCACCGGCGAAGGGGTCAGGATCAGGCAACTCGCACAAGTGCGGCGTCAGCTCACGCTGCAAAAAACGTCGGAAGGCGTAAGCCGTTGGGAAAAACGAGTCTGCGGCCCGCATCGGTAACAGGCCGTTGGAGTCGACAGCTTCCAGAAGCGTCGGCAATCGCCTGGCCGTTTTCTTCAGCATGCGCGGAATGAAAAAGCACGGGAAATCATCAGTCACGACGACCGAAGCGTGAGCGGCGAGATTGTCGACAAGCCCGCTGCCTGCTTCATGACTGGTCTCGACGTACGGGTAGTATCGAACCGGTTTGTCGCCGAAAGCTGCTTTGTTATCGGCCATCCCTTCCAGAACGAATCGGTGTAGTCGATCGCTTGCCCATTCGTAGCCAGTACGCAAAGCCTCAAGAACTAACAGTGGCTTGTTGAGATTTGTTGACCAGTCAATGGCTCGCTGAAGTGCGAAGTTACAGGTCGTTCGCCGCGAGGCGGTCATCCAGTACAAGACGAAGGAGCCGTTGTCGTTGACGAGAGCATCGTTGACGTGCCGGACACGAATTTCGGGAACACTCGACACTGCGTTTTCGCCCAATCTTGGTTTTGGTAAAAGCAAAGCTAGTGGACACTAAAAATCCCATTTTAGACAGCTCTCCTGGACTGACCACAAAACACTCATCGTTCGTCACCGAGAACACAATCAAAGAAACAGGGCCGACAGTTGTTCTGCCGACCCTGTTCAGGGTTTTAGATTCTGCCGCATCAGGGCGTCAGGCTTTGAAGATTTTGTCGCGGCCGTCAGCCACTTCTTTCGTGGCGTTGCGAGTGTCCAATACCATCGCGGAATGCTTAACGATGAAATCGTAGTCGTAAATCGAATGGTCGGTGGCGATCAGCACGCAATCCTGAGCTGCAAGAAACTCGGGTGTCAATTCCTGGCTGGACATCTCGGGCAGGTCGTGGTGTCGCATCTTTGGCAGGTGTGGAACGTGCGGATCGTTGTAAGTCAGATCTGCGCCTCGGTCTAGCAAGTGTTCCATCAGCACAAACGACGGGCTTTCGCGAGGATCGTCGACGTCTTTCTTGTAGGCCATTCCCAACAGACAAATTTTGCTGTTTCTTAATGCTTTTCCCTGGTTGTTAAGAAACCCCATCAACTGTGTGATGACATACTCAGGCATCTTCGAGTTGACTTCGCCGGCCAGTTCGATGAATCGAGTCGTCAGTCCGTACCGTCGAGCCAGCCACGTCAGATAAAACGGGTCGATGGGGATGCAGTGTCCGCCCAGGCCGGGACCAGGGTAAAACGCCTGAAAGCCGAACGGCTTTGTTTTGGCCGCGTCGATTACATCCCAAACGTCAATGCCCATTCGGTCGAATAGAACTTTCAGCTCGTTGACCAGAGCGATATTCACGGCTCGGTAAGTGTTCTCAAGGATCTTGCAGGCTTCGGCAACTTCAGGAGTTCCGACTCGGACGATCTTTACGATCGCCTGCTTGTAGAGAGCTTCGGCCAGCTTTCCACTTTGTTCGTCTATGCCGCCGACGACTTTGGGAATCCCGTCGGCCGTGAAATCAGGGTTGCCTGGATCTTCACGCTCGGGGCTGTACGCCACGTAGAAATCTTCGCCGACCTTCAATCCGGTTGCGTCGAGAATTGGCAGCATGACGTCGCGAGTCGTCGTCGGGTAAGTCGTACTTTCGAGCACGACGAGCTGTCCGGGTCGCAGCGATTTTGCGATCGCTTCGGTAGTGCCTTCGACGTAGCTCAGGTCTGGATCGCGGCTGTCGTTCAGCGGCGTCGGCACGCAGATCAGCAGGCAGTCTGCCTCTACCATGCGGGACACATCCGCTGTTGGATCGAACTGTCCTTCTTCAATCAGAGTAGACACTTTCGCGGCGTCAATGTGTTTGATGTAGCTCTGCCCAGCCTTGAGCATGTCGACTTTTTTCTGATCGACGTCGAAACCTATCGTCTTAAAGCCGGCTTTTACGAAAGCAGACATCAGCGGCAGACCAACGTAACCCAGGCCGATAATGCCGATGACTGCTGACTGGTCGTTAATTTTTTGTTCAAGCGACTGGTTCATATGCGATATTCCATCCGTGAGGGCCCGCAGCGAATAAGGCCGAAAAACTACATCCGTGACAGCAGCCTGAGCGTCCGCTCTGTGGATTTCTGGCGGTCGGCTGCGATTCTGTCGGGACTTTAGGACCAGCAGGCAATGTGCGTCAAACTCAGATTCCAGGTAGCCCAAACGAAGAAACCCGATCGGCAACCGCGTTGGTCACCGATCGGGCGTTTCAGCCTTCGTTCAGGAGAACATTTTTAACTATTGAGTTTACTCTTCAGCAGCCGGCCGTTTTGGACGCTGCCCACCACCACCTGCATCGTCGTCCCGCGGTGGGCGATCACCGTCACGAGTTGGTCGATCGCCATCTCGCTGAGGGCGTCCACTGCCCTGACCACCACTGCTCTGACCACCACGGCCGCCCTGGAAGCTTTCGAACATCTTCTTGAGTTCGTCACGATCCAGTGCCCCGTCTTTGTTAGTGTCTCCTCGATCGAGCATTCGCTGCATCCGCTCGGGCATCTCTTTGCGGCTGATTTTTCCGTCTTTGTTCTCGTCGAAGCTCATGACTCGATCGAGGAACTCGTCAGCGTTGCCGGGACGACCGCCTTCACCACCACGCCCACCTTCACCAGGTCGTCCACGCTGTCCACCGCGACCGCCTTCTCCGTCGCGTGACGGTGGGCCGTCTGGACGTAGTTCGTCCTGAGTGAGTTTTCCATCTTTGTTCTTGTCGAGTTTGGCGAGAGCCCTGGCAGCGTTTTTGATCTCAGCGGCCGAGATGATGTGATCGCCATCGGCGTCCAGAGCCATCATGACTGGATTCGGCGGAGGTCCGAAGCCTCGTTCCTCGCCACCGCGTCCACTTTCTCCGCCACGTCCGCCGTCACGGCGTGGTGGTGGGCCACCGTCACGATCGCCTTCTCGACGGGAAGGAGGGCCATCACTGCGCTGACCTTGTGAGCCTCGTCGCTCGCCGTCACCAGGCCGCACGCCACCACCAGGGGGCTGAGCAATAACGACGGAACTGACCATTGCGGCCACTGCCACAACTACCAGACTGATACCAAACTTTTTCATCGAGATGCACTCCTGAGACAAAAGTCCGCCGCTGCTTTGCGGTCGGCACAACTTAAATTATGGACTCACGTATGTTTTGATTTGTTCCGAATTGATAAGCAGCCGATAAATCTGCAGAAAAGTTTGATGCGAGATCAGTCACCGTCTTTTGATTACCGGATTGCGACCTGCCGAGTCCACTCAGAAAAACCGCCGGAACACATTCAAAGTTTGTCTTCACTGTCCCGCATGAGGGTACCAGAGAAACAACGATTCTTCAGCGAGCCAGTCCCGCACAATAACTATGATGATACCTAATCTCGAAGACGGGGAAGCCGTGGGCCGTGGTCTCGAGGTCTTGGGCGACCACCGTCACCGCCTGGTGGCCGAAGAAACGCGTCTGTTCCGAAATCCTTCACCGTGCGGCGAAGTTCGTCGAGAGTGATCTCGCCATCATCATTTTGGTCAATCTTGTCGCTGAAAAATGGTGGAAACTCATCGCCCGCGATGATCCCATCCTGGTTCTTGTCATGTCGATAGAAGATATCCTCCGGTCGACCGAAACCTCGGCCTGGACGATTCTCTCGCGGCGGTCCTTTATCAAACGGGGGATTGTTGTCGGGCGAACCAGCCAGTGGTGGAGAAAGCTCACCTTGGTCGTCATTTCTCGGCCCGCGAGGTCGGTCGAAAATCTGGTCAAAGCTGTCACGTACTTCCTGGATATCCAATTTTAAGTCGTTGTTTTGATCAAATTGAGAAATAATTGCCGGGTTGATTTCAGACTGACCGAGTCGCCGATCGTCGTTCCTGTCGAAGTGCGAAAAGAGGTCTTCCGGCGTTCGGTGGCGATTAGTTTTGAGGGATTCTCGAGCCAACTGCCAGTCATCGTTCGAGTTCTCGTCTCTGCCCTCGACCCGTTTTGTACCAGTTGATGACGAGGCGGCGATTGCCAGCTCACTAGAAATGGAATCGTTACCGTCAGGCTGTGCTGTACCCGTGTCGACTTTTATCTGGTCCCTGGGATCCGAATTACTACGCGGCCAGAAAGCCACGATCACTACCAGCAACACGACTGCAGCAACAGTCCCGCCGATCAGTTTCGGATCGACACTCGTACCGGTTTTCGATTTTCCGCGTGGCGACTTTCCTCGCGTCGATGCACTGCGGGTCGGTCTTGCGCCGCGTTTACTGCTGTAAAGCTGCTCGTAGAGATCGTTGGCCTGGCGATGCTGCGGTTTTAGCTCGAGAAGCCGTTCGACTGTAGGCAACATTTCGTCATGAACGCCTGACTGTGTAGCGTGAGCCACGTCGTCCGACAATCGTTTAACTTCTTTCACAATGTCGTCGGCTTCTGCCTTCAGATCAGACACCGCGTTGCTTCTGAGGTCTTTCGGAATCTGGCCAAGCTGCTGCGACGCACGTTCGTAGTCGTTAGCGGCCATGTTTTTCTTAGCGCGGCGGAACAGAGCTTTCGATTCCTCAGCGGACTTTTCGTAGTGTTCCTGTGCTCGCGGAAGCTGCTTCTTCGCCCACGCGGCGGCGTCATCAACGTCCTTCCCTTTTAGTTCAGACATTGTAGCCAAGACCGAAACTGCGCTCTTGTACTGCTTCTTTTTGATGAATGAAGTGACCGATGCCTTTTGCTCTTTCAGTTCATCCAGCGAAGGGCCATCTTCTTCGGGCTCAAGTTCAACAAATGTTCCGATTGCCTCCGAATCACCTTTGATAAACGCATCCAGCGCTTTGGCATATTCGGCCATCGACTGAAACCGCTCCGCTTTGTTACTGGCCATCGCTTTCAGGCAGACGGCCGAACATTCAGGTGAGATGTCTGGTCGCAGATCGATAGGCGTCTTCGGATTCGCGGCGAGAATTTGACCGATGACGCTGACGACGGTCCCCTGGTACGGAGTCTGTCCGGTCAGCAATTCGTAGAATACTACGCCGAGGCTATATACGTCGCAGTGCGGCCCCAGGTTCTTTCCCTCAACCTGTTCTGGTGACATGTAAGCCGGCGACCCCATCACCGCACCTTCACGAGTCAGTCGAGATTCTTCCTTATCGTTGGTCAGGCGGGCCAGCCCGAAGTCCATGACGACCGGCTCGCTGCGCTGATCGATCATGATGTTGGCGGGCTTCAAGTCACGATGAATGATGCCCTTGTCATGAGCCTCCTGCAGAGCGAGTGCCAGCTTCTTCACCACGGCCGCAGCCTGACGCTCTGGCTGCTTCTTGCCAGATTCGATGTACGCCGAAAGCGGTCGACCTTTGATAAACCCCATCGAAATGAAGTGTGTGCCGTCGTGCTCGCCGACGTCGTACACCGGGCAAATGTTGGGATGAGTCAGTGTCGCAGCCGAGCGTGCTTCGCGATAGAAACGCTCGATCATGTTGGCCGGAGACCTGTCCGTAAATGTGGGCACTTTCAGCGCGACATCGCGGTTCAGTTGCGTGTCTCGTGCAAGGAAAACGGCGCCCATAGCCCCTTTGCCAAGTTCCTTTTTAATCGTGTATCGACCGAACTCGTCCGGGAAATTGGACTCGTTGACAGTTGTTTTTTTCTTTGAGGCCGCTGGGACGCCGGACTTCGAAACGGCTTCGCCCAGCGAGTGGGCCGTCTGACTGATCAGCGTTTCATCGACGTTTTTGGTATCTCCGATCGGGATTTCATCGAGAGTGGCGGTGGGATCAAGTGGCTTCACATCGGTGGGTTCTGCATCATCGTCGGTATTGCTGGAAACTGATGGCAGCGGGACGTCGCCGATCAGCGTTGGTTCAGCATCGTTCGGCGGAGTGTCAGATTGGCTTTCCGGTTGACCTGATGGAGTTGTCATGCCGGGTTCCCTTCAAGCGGTCGACAGCAGCGAAGAATCAACAGGGTAAATACCATCAAGCATAACGAACAGTCCACCGGCGCTGCACCAACTCCATAATGAAGGCTGCGAGAAACAGGTTCTCCAATGGAAAAGCGGTGTCTAAACGAACTTATTCGTTTAGACACCGCTCGCATTCATCATGGATCGCTCTCAATAACTCACTCAGGCGTAGCAATTGTTTCGACAGGTGTCGCGACAACTGAATCGACTGATTCAACAAACCGTTCGGGCGGCACATATTCTTCGGCAGCGACTGTTGAATCATCCTCAGGGAGTGCCGGACTTTCCGGAACGATCAGTCCCGGAACGATCTCCGGCAGTTCTTCAGCCGTGACTAGAGTCGGTTTCAACTCTTCGATTTCGGCGACTTCAAGCTCTTCGACAATTTCTTCCGCTGCCGATTCAACAACTGTTTCCGTGTTAGCCGTCAAAGAAGCTTGACGTCGATCCGGTTGGCTTTTGCCTTCTGGTCGAACAGGCCGACCTTTTCCACGAGGAAGACCCTGTCGATCACCCTGTTCACCACGAGGTCCACCGTCACGAGGTCCACCGTCACGAGGTCCACCGTCACGAGGTCCACCATGTGGAGGTCCCGGCGGCCGTCCACTTTCTCGTCCGCCTTCTGGGCGCGTACCATGCTCAGGTCGTCCTTCACGGTTACCTGCTCGTCGACCGTGCTCAGGCCCGCGATGACCAGGACGACCAGCTGAACCTGGTTTACTGCCGTGCTCTGGCCGACCTCGATCAGGACCCGCTCCACGAGAGCCATGTGAAGGCTTTCGTCCGGCCTGTGAGCGGCCGTGGGACTTGCTCTGTGGAGACTTACCGCGGGACGAGCTTCGTCCTTTGGATGGTCCGCCTTTCGACGGCCCTCGCTGGTTCACCCACGGTGGCCCCATCTGAGGGCGTCCTGAGCGGGAGTTGCCGAACGATGGTCCACGGCCAAATGACTTACCGCGTTGCAGCCATGGTGGTCCCATTCTGGAAGGACCTTGGCCAAATGATGGACGACCTTTTCCGTCACGCCCATTTCCGCCACCTTGTGCCCACGGAGGTCCGCCAGGGCCAACCCTGTGACCTGAGAACGAAGGTCGTCCAGCTCGCATGGGAGGTCCGAATGACCGGCCGCTCCGGCCCTTGCGAGCCGATGGTCCACGGTCTTTGCCAGACTTGCTGACTCCGGGTTTTCCTTTTCCTGTATTGCGGGAGTTGTGACCACCTTTTGCTGGGCCGCCTCTCTTAGCTTCTCCCCGCTTACCAGCATCGCGACCGGGGCCTCGATGAGCGTTGCCGCCTTTCGATGGTCCGCGTCCATTCATGTGTGGAGGTCCGCCGGGGCTTCCGCCACCACGATCGTCGCGTTCGTGAGCCGGACCACGTCGATCCTCATCACGTCGCGGTGGCGGACCGTCTGGTCGGCGAGGACGATCTCCATCCCGACCTTCAGGGCCGCGTCGGTCACCATCGCCTCGTGACGGCGGACCGTCGGGGCCACGTCGATCGTCATCGCGTCCGGCGCCGGGACGGCCGCCTTCTCCACCAGGTCGTCCGCCAGTTTTCTGGAAAAACGCTCGCACTTCTTCTTTCGTCAGCGAACCGTTGTTATCCGCGTCGGCACCTTTGATTCGTTCCTGAATAAATTCCGGCAAACCATCCTGTTCGTCTTTCGACAACTCGCCGTCTTTATTCTTGTCGATCCGCTGAAACATTTCCGACGGGTCAGGGCGGTCTGATGAATCGCCACCGGGACGTCCACGCTGAGCTTCTGCATCGGCCGATCCCAGTACAATGGCAACTGTAGCGGCGGCCCCCGCCAGCCATTTCGAAATCCTGTTCATCCAGACTCTCCACGAAATCAAGTGTAAAAGTGACTGCCAGCCGGGCAGTGGCCTTGGCGTATGCGATCTTTTGATACTTTAAGTTCCGTACTCGCCGTTGAATTGTCCACAGCCAGTGGCGATGTTTTTGATTTTCGCTGTTGAAAGCTGGTGGGATTTTCGTCGTGTGCTCGCTCGATTCTCGACGGACGTGGGTGGTGATTGTAGTCCTGGAGCCAACGATTTGACCGCGCATGAAAAAGCGGCGACCTGGAACACGTTTCCAATCGCCGCTCCAATCAAAATGGCCGGTCCGAGTCCATTTGCGTCAGACTCGAATGGCACAAAAACAGTAGCCCACCTGCGAACGCTTCGTTTCAGCAGAAAATAAAAAGGAGTGCTCCGAACGCGTTCCATCGAAAAACGCAAAAGTCGACAGGGAACACCGCGACTCACCGGAACACTCCTCGTCACAACCCCGGCCGTGCAAGTACCGACGGACCTGTGACTTCTGCGTCTCGAGGTTCTCTCACGACTTCCGTGAGCA
Organism: uncultured Planctomyces sp.; assembly: GCA_937904325.1. GTDB lineage: Bacteria > Planctomycetota > Planctomycetia > Planctomycetales > Planctomycetaceae > JABMPE01. Next base: position 21,120 of record CALGTK010000124.1, on the reverse strand, counting down.
TATCCCGTTCTCCGGCACCAGACTCCGTCCCCTGAGAACACTCTCAACTCTTCGGTCGGGACAAATCCCAGTTTTCCTTCATGCGGCCAGCAACGTTGCTGACTGCCTGGAACACTTCCAGAATCGAATCAGGCGGGTTGGACGTTGCGCGCATTCTGAAAGTTCCCCCGATTTTCCACAGACGACGTCTGCTCCGGCGGATCGCTAAGTCATCGGGATCCAGCGAGCGAGCAGAAATGCTGGGACCATCAGCAGCGCGACTGCAATTGCCAGTGCAGGCGTTCCCGTCGCAAAGAGGATCAGCGTTGCGTCGAGCATGATCAACGAAAGCAACATCATCTTGATCGCCGTCTGAACTCGTGCAGGTTCCGGCTGCGAGATCGCGCGCAGAAGCCGCCGTACGATCGTGACCGAAATTACCGCCAGCACGAACATCGCGGTCTCACGCTGCGAATTGTCCGGCGCCGTGTGTACAAAACCAAACAACGTTGCCAGTCCGGCGTTGATCACAAACGACGCTGAAATCAGTTGCGGTCGTGCGCTGGTCTTTGCTTCCTGACGAGCGAACCAGGTTAAACCACAAACGTAAATTCCCAGGCCAATGGCTACGTGCATCTGCGGGCACCACCACATCGCTCCCGTTGGAGACGCGCTGGCTCCAAGCAGCACATTAAAAAGTCGGCAACTTCCCATCAGCAACGGAGCCACCGGAGTTTTCTTCAAGACTCCGTCGTAAAGCCAGACGCAAAGCGTCAGCAGTAAGGCAATCTGCAAAGAGAGTTGCCCGGCACAAGCCGCCAGCCCAAGCCCTGCTACGTTCAGCATCACTCCCAGCTTCAACGCAGAGCCCGCAGGGATTCTACCGGACGGAATCGGTCGACCCGGCCGTTCCTGGCTGTCGACATCGCGATCGAAGTAATCGTTGAGAATCATCCCTGTCCAGTAAATGCAGACGGAAGCTGCCAGCAGAAACGCAAATGTGTCGACGGGTGCAAGCGACGGCCGCGTCAGTAGAAACCCGAGAAAGATATCCGCCATCGCGGTGAAGACGGTCGGGATTCGCACAAGCTGCAACAGGGCGAGCCCTTTGCCGCCGGTTGGCCGCTCGGGTGAGTCTGTTTCAGATGTGTTCTCGGAGTCGCTCATGAAGACTGCTGTAGACGTTTTTGTGCGGGAATCATGCAACAACTATTTCAGCTTCGGCTCGATCCAGCTTCCGAGTGCTGCTTCGAACTCATCAAGCCGAGCTTCCGTGCGAGCACGATGTCCGTCGACGTCGTCTCCGGCTGGGTCGTGCGGTTCGGCAAAGAGGTAGAACTTGATTTTTGGTTCTGTGCCCGAAGGACGAGCGGCGAATCGAATTCGACAGTCGTCGTGAGTTCCGTGGAAAATCAGCAGGTTGCCCCGCGGCTGAGGAAGGTCTGCTGACTTTGCGTTTGATAGAAGGTCGCGGACTTCGTGATTTCCGTAGTCGGAAACCGAAGTCAGAGTCACTCCGCCGAGTTCAGTCGGCGGAGTTGTTCGCAGAATCTCCATCAGGCCATCGATCAGAGCTTTACCGGTCGGACCGTACGCATAGTCGTTGCGAGTCCGTTCCGAAAAGTAGCCATGTTCCGCGTATAAACTGTCGAGATGATCGAGCAGAGTTTTTTCATCGGTCGCCAGTTCGGCCGCGAGTTCTGAAAGGTACAACGCAGCGATGGCGGCGTCTTTGTCGCGAGCGTAATCGCCGGCCAGATAGCCGAGTGATTCTTCTGTTCCGAAAACGAACTTGTCCGGACCGTGCTGGTCCATTGCCTCGCCAATAAATTTGAAACCGACCAGCAGCTGATCTACAACTTTCAAGCCTGCAGATTTCGCGATGGTTGCTGTCAGTTGAGTGGTGACCAGCGTCTCGACGATGTAATGCTCAGACGTCAGATGGCTGGTGAAGGGATTGCCGATAGCGCCGTCGATCGGAGGCCGTGCGGCGGACCGTTTCTTGACTATGTAGTCGCAGATCAACGCTCCGATTTGATTTCCGCTAAGAACAAAGTACTTGCCGGTGGATGTACATCGGACGGAAGCCGCAATCCGGTCCGCGTCCGGGTCGGACGCGAGGATCAGGCCGATGTCTTTCTGTTTGGCAAACTCGACAATGGGTTCAAAGACACGAGCGTTCTCCGGATTCGGAAGCTGGTCCGGCACGTTGGGGAAGTTTCCATCAGGTGCACGGTGCGGTTCGAATATCGAAATGTCGCCAAATCCGGTGGCCTGCAGAAGCTTGTAGACCGACGTTTCTCCTACACCGTGCAGTGGTGAAAATATCGCTTTTAGATTGCGATTTTCAGAAAGCGTCAGCTTGAGCATCGCGTCGATATATGAGTTGTCAACGGTCTCTCCAATGATCTCGATCCGTCCATCGGCAACTGCTTCATCAAAGTTGGCGGTTGGGATGTCACTTGCTTCGTAGACCTTTTGAACAATCCCTTTGTCGTAAGGGGCGACCACCTGCCCACCGGTATTCCAGTAAGCCTTGAAGCCGTTATCGGCCGGTGGATTATGTGATGCCGAAATCATGACACCGACGTCGCAGTTCAAGTGCCGGACGGCGAAGGATAGTTCGGGCGTCGATCGAATTGCATCGAACAGGAACACCTTCAGTCCCAGCCCCGCCATAACCGAAGCCGTCAATTCGGCGAACTCACGCGAGCGATTTCGCGAATCGTGTGAGATTGCCGCTCGGCCGTCAGTCCGGCCGGTCGTTGCCTGGAAGTAGGCAGCGAGTCCGTAAGCAGACTCGGCGATCGTCCGTTCGTTGATCGTTGCGGAGCCGTACTCGGCCATCGGGCCTCGGCGGCCGCCGGTTCCGAATGCGATTTCTTCCCAGAAGCACGACTCGACTTTCTCCCAGTTTCCTGAGGAGATGTCAGCGGCGATGACTTCTCGAAATTTTTTAAACTGCGGCTCGGTAATCCAGCGGTTGGCAAATTCGCCCGTCTCAGAACGGATTGTTCCTGCTGCTACTGCTTTGTCGATTTCTGCGATTAATGTGTCCGCAGATTGTCCTGACTGTCTTGTCATACTGTATTTTCAGCCTGTTTCCTTGCCGCTGTGAAGCGAGTTTTCGTCAATCCGTGAACGGTGCTGGAAGTCTTGCAGAGTCCATAGGCACCGTCCACCGAAGTGGTTACGAATACGTCCCGAACTGGCGGTAACCAGAAGTGCCCGTTGCAAGAGTCGTCGTCCGCTTCCATAATCGTTGCCGATGCTGCAAAACGTTGATCGAACTCCAAGGTTACCGAATTCTTATACTTCGGATTTCGTACGCGATCTGTACCTATCGCCTGAAATCAACAGTCGAGACAGTTCTTGCAGTGATACGATTCCGCAGATTCTCAATCTGCAAATGCGGATGACATTCGGAGAGTTCTCATGATGGGCCCTTTTGGTCGAGCAATCACACAATACAGCATCGCGTTTGTCCTGGCGGCAATGGTCTTCGTCTTACCCGGCTGCGGCGGTGACAGGAAGAAAACAGAAACCGCCGGCAAGTCGACGAAAAGCAAGCCTAAGTCCGGCAGTTCAACCAAGCCATCCATAACAAAGGCGGGTGACGAAGGTCGACGCACTGTCGGAGGGATTCCGTTCGATGTGTACTTTGAAAATCCGCTTGGCGAAGCATCCGATCAACGCCTGGTAGCAGGCGGAGGTGTCGTTGGACCAGCCGGTACCGACGGCGGCATGAACACTGGTGGGAATACAACGCCGTCTCCTGCCGAGCCGGAACCAGAACCGGTTGTTGCCAGCGCGGGTGGTCCCAACTGGTCCGAGTTAATTACCGTTGAAGAATTGCTCGGAGAAGTTAAGTCGATTCGCAACAATTTGAACTCCCGCATGGTGAACTTCGGAGCTTACAAACGCTCGACGCTTGAGATTCCCGTCTTCGGTTCGACGCTCGCGTTCCTCGCAGACATCGCGCGACGACACGACGGCGAAGTTAAGTGGAAAGAGAAGGCTCACTTCATCCGCGCACTGGCGATCGAAATGGTCGACGTGACCAGCAGTTCAACCGCTGGCGTCAAGAAATCGTATGACAAAGTCAACGAGTCCTACCTCAAAATTTGCGACATCCTCGACAGCAACGATCCACCAGAACTTCCGGAAGTCGAGGCCGAGGCTGACTTTGTCGACTTCGTTGAGATGGGCTATCTGATGAAGCGGCTCGAACGCGGCGAAGAATGGCTGAAAAACAACACGGGCAGCGAAGACAGTTTCAACGAGAACGGCCCACTGGCTCAACGCGAGGTCAGCGTGTTTGCCGCAATCAGCGAATCGTTTATGACCGAAGGCTTCGGCTACAACGAGTATGAAGACTTCGCCGAATGGGCTAACGGCATGAGAGACGCCGCCAAGGCCATGCACAAAGCCGTTCCCGCAAAAGCGTTCAACGAGTTCGATGAGGCAAGGTCGAAAATCAGTCAGTCATGCACCGCTTGCCATGGCGTTCACCGAAACGGCTAAGCGAAGCACGGACATTGGCATGCGATGGCAGGATGGCCGTCAGTTTCAGGTAGCACGGATTTGACCGAGTGTCCGATAAACACGTCGGGTTCCGAAAGGGTGAGGAGTTGTTCGGCGATGAAAACTCAACACGCGTTTCGAGTCGTCGCTGTTCTTTCGACGGTCGTACTTTTCCAGGCAGTCGCTTCAAGTGTTGTAACCGCCGATGAGACTCCGTCCTTCTCACGACGGCAACCTGGGCTGCTCTAACGACGGATGGCTTTCAGTACGTTAGCTTCTCCCTGCCATCTTCCGAATAACCGAAGAAATTGAGTAGCTCAGTAGGATGTCCGAACTGATTCTCTATGGAATCTGACCGAGAGAATGCTTCACTGGTAGACGCAACAACACGAGCCGACCTTCATGACAGACACTCAGGACACGGATGATTTGTCAGAAGATACGAGCGGCGAATCCGGTTTGCTTGATGCCGAATTGAACGAAGCGACTCCGCTGGACGATCTTGAAAGCCACCTGGTCAACGTACTCGATCAATATGTATCGGCAGTTCATCGGAACGACATTCCCCAGCAGAACGCCTTGCTGGAAGCAAATATCGTTCTAAAGGATTTTGTCGAGCCACTCGGAACACTCGACCGAATGACTCCGGATGTAGAATTTGCGGCGACGTTACTCGAAGCGTTTCCTGAATTGCCGTTTGACAGCGACGCAACTGACGGTGGAGATTCTGAATCACCTGCGGAAACAATGGCTACGCGTCAGTTTGGCCGGTTCGAGCTACTTGAGGAACTCGGACGTGGAGGGATGGGCGTCGTCTTTCGAGCTCGGCAGACAGACCTCAACCGAATCGTCGCCATCAAGATGATTCTGGTAAACCGTCTGGCCTCGCAGGATCAAATTCGCCGTTTCTATCAGGAGGCGCAAGCGGCCGGACGATTAAGTCATCCCAACATCGTCGGCATTCACGAAGTCGGTGATGTTCATGGTCAGCACTTTTTTTCGATGGATTGCATCGAGGGAGTCGACTTAAAAAAAGTACTGGCAGCGGGGCCGGCACATTCAACATTGGAAATTCGTTCGATGTTGCCAACTCCCATTCAAACGTCAGATGCAGAAACGGCCGCAGACGGTTCGTCATCAGACGACATATCGTCATCGACCCGACGACTTCGTCCGGACGCGCGGCTGACGTTTGAACAGATAGCTCGAACAATTCGGGACGTGGCTCGAGCGGCTGGCTATTTGCACGCTCACGGCATCATTCATCGAGACTTGAAACCGAGCAACATACTCATCGACGAGTCCGGCCAGCCGCGTGTGACCGACTTTGGACTCGCGCGAGTGACTCAGCCAGGTGATCGTCAGAATGATGACGATCGTACAGACAGCGGCACGATCGTCGGAACGCCGAATTACATGTCCCCGGAACAGGCAACTGGGCGGCTGGATGAAGTCGGACCGGCCAGCGATATCTACAGTCTTGGAGTCATTCTGTACGAAGCGTTGACTGGCCAGCTTCCTAATAAAGGTGCCAACGCGATGGAGACACTGGTCCGAGTCATCGAATCAGATCCGGAAGTCCCACGCTACTTTAATCGAGATATCCCGCGGGAACTCGAATCAATCTGCCTGCGATGTCTCGATAAAGATCCTTTGCAGCGTTACGAATCGGCAGACGCACTGGTGGACGACCTTGACCGATTCCTCAAAGGAGACCCTGTCGCCGCCGGTCCGCGAGGAATCTATCACCGACTTCGCCGTTGGATGCGGCGCGAACCGGCGCTCGCTTCACGCTGGTCAGCGATTGTCTGCGGAGCGGCGATTCTGGAACTGTCGCATCTCGCTGGAGAGGTCAGTTTCGGTGTCCGCGATATGTTTTTCCAGTTGCTGGCGTTCTGGGCGGTGACTGCATTCATGTTTCAAAAACTGCAGCGCAGCGAGCAGCTTGCCACCGTTTCGCGATTTATCTGGCTCGGATCCGACGCGATCTTCATCACAAAGATGCTCGTACTTTCGGCACCGCCGGCCGGTCCGCTGTTGGTCGTTTACCCTTTACTGATTGCCGCGTCCGGGTTGTTTATCCAGGAATCCCTTGTCCTTTTTATGACCAGCGTTTCGCTGATTTCGTATGCACTTTTTCTCTACACGAAGCCGATCGAAGCGACTCCCTGGCATTATCCCATGATTTTTTCGGCAATTCTCGTCGTGATTGGCGTTGTTATCTCACACCAGGTCAATCGAATCCGTCTGCTCAATCGGCATTTTGATACGTAAACAGTCTGTCGACACCGGCAAACAGATTTCGCTATGTCTGGCAGAACAGTCACGTAATGACGAATTCGATGTTGTGAACTGACGAGGCAGAGTTGTCTGAAGACCGGCACGGACTTGCGGTCAATGGTACACGTCCGCAAAACTGAATCCCCAATTGTAATTTCAAAATCAACGGAACGCCGGGCCAGGCCTTTCAGGAACGACATCTCGCAGCCGGTTAGAACACTGCGATTTTCGACGGGAACCCCCGATGCGCTGGGAACAGAAAGTCCAGTACGCAACGATCAGCGATATCGGCATGCGCCGAAAGAACAATCAGGATTCGGCTACCGTACAACTGTGTGGAGACCACGAAACCTGGAACCAGTACGGTCACCTCTTCATCGTCGCCGACGGAATGGGCGGTCACGCAGTCGGAGAACTCGCGAGTAAGATCGCTGTCGACACGATCCCTCTGACATTTTTCAAGAGCCGAGCTGACGTCACGCAGAATGCACTGCTCGAAGCGATCGAAAATGCCAACGCTGCGATTCATGAACGCGGTTCGCAGAACGAAGACTTCAAACGCATGGGGACAACATGCGTTGCACTCGTGCTGTCGCCGCACGGCGCTATCACCGGCCATGTTGGCGACAGTCGAATCTATCGAATCCGCGAAGATCGCATCGAGCAATTGACTTTCGACCACAGCCTCCACTGGGAACTGCAACGTGCTGGCCGTCTCAAACCAGGAGACGTCTTTCTTCCCGAAGCCAAGCACGTCATTACTCGATCGCTTGGTCCAGAGCCGTCGGTCAAAGTTGACATCAACGGACCACATCCAGTGCTACCGGGCGATCGCTTCGTTCTTTGCTCGGACGGTTTGACTGGCCATGTGAAAGATACGGAAATCGGCATGATTGTCCGGGAGTTACCGATCGAGGAATCGTCGAGACTTCTCGTCAATCTGGCGAACCTTCGAGGCGGTTCTGACAACATCACCGTGGTCGTGGCCGAAGCCAGTAAAGAGGCAGCGACCAAAGCACCCGGTACGCAGACGCCGGTCGCCGGTCGACGTAAAAGTTCGAGTGGTATGGGGCCGTTCTGGACGCTGGCCTTCTGGATTACGGTTGTCGTACTCGGAATAGGTGGCATTCTGCTGGCCACGCAGCGCTTCGTTGCGGGAGGGACCGTCACCGGTATTGGAGCAGTTAGTTTGTTTGTGCTGATCTGGCAGTGGTTGGCGAAATGCGAATCTGCTGCCGCCCGGGGTTCAGGTGCGAAGATTCACACTCAGGCATACACGATGTCGAGTGCCCGGACAACGAAGGAGTTCATGGCGGGCCTGGCAAAGATCGAACGAGAACTGCACCGCATCGCCAACGAAGAGAGTTGGGAGATTGACTGGCCTTCACACGCAAATTCAATTAAAGCCGCTCGCGAAGCGCTCGACAAAAAACAGACTCGTCGGGCGATGAGTGAAATGGGAAAAGCGATCGAGATTCTGGTCGTCGGACTGCACGCTCATCGAAAACGCATCCGCAGCACACATATCTCCAGTCAGACAGGCAGTACTGACGCGATGCGTAAGAACGATGACAGTCACGGATAGAGTGTCCGTCGCTTCTACTTTGATTTTTATCCAGGGAAGGAACCGCTGTGTCAGGAGAATCGTTTGCTGGATTCGCGATAGAGGCTATCGAACGCGGACTTATTCCCGACACGCTCGTTCGAGCCGGAATTCGAAAGCTGCTTCGGAAGCGGCTGAAGAATCAGGAATCGAGCAACTGTGAAGAGCACGCCCGTGCTTTCCATGATTTCGTTCAAAGTACGCGTCAGGGGCCGATTGCCTTTCTCCCCGAAAAAGCCAACGAGCAACACTACGAAGTGCCCGCAGCATTCTATGAAGCGGCGCTCGGGCATCGGCTGAAATACAGTTGCTGCTGCTTTGAAGACGGAATCACAACGCTCGATCAGGCCGAAGATCGAGCACTGGAAGTCACCTGTCAGCGAGCTGGTCTGACCAACTGTCAGCGTATTCTGGAACTCGGCTGCGGCTGGGGGTCGCTGTCGCTCTGGATGGCCGAGAAGTATCCCGAGAGCCAGATCACGTCGGTGTCGAATTCGTCATCGCAGCGTGAGTACATCATGTCGCGAGCAGAGCAGCGAGGATTAACTAACCTGCAGGTCGTCACGGCCGACATGAATGACTTCTCGACGGACGAAACGTTTGATCGTTGCGTCTCGATCGAAATGTTTGAACACATGCGAAACTACGAATTACTGCTTTCGCGAGTCGCCGGATGGCTCGTTCCAGGCGGTCGCCTGTTCGTTCACATTTTCTGTCACAAACGGACGCCGTATGTCTTCGAAACTGACGGGGCGTCCAATTGGATGGGTAGATATTTCTTCTCGGGTGGCACAATGCCGAGCGACGATCTGTTCTACCACTACCAGTCAGACTTACAGATCATCGATCAATGGCGATGGAATGGTCGGCACTACGGAAAAACCAGCAATGCCTGGCTCGCTCGCCAGGACGCTGCTCGACATCAGCTGATGCCGGTCCTCGAAGAAACTTACGGCAAAGCCGATGCTCACCGCTGGTTCATGCGCTGGCGAATGTTCTTCATGTCGTGCGCCGAGCTCTTCGATTTTAACAAAGGTGAAGAATGGTGGATCTCGCACTACCTCTTCGAAAAGCCGGATCGTGCATAAGGCCCTTGCTACCTGATTTTGACTGTTGTGTCCCAAAAGGCATCTACAAAAAAAGCACGCGGCCAACAGATCGAAACTGCCTGCACGCGTGCTTGATTATTCGCGGCGCGATTTGATTTACTTGATCGCGATCAACTCAATTTCGAAGATCAGCGTCGCTCCCGGGCCAATGTCTGCACCAGCTCCGCGTTCTCCGTAAGCGAGTTCTGACGGAATGAATAGACGCCACTTGTCGCCGACTTTCATCATCTGCAACGCCTCGGTCCAACCGGCAATCACGCCTCCGACGGGAAAGCTGATCGGTTCATCGGCTGGTGTTGGAGCTTTGCCTCGATACGAACCGTCAAAGATGTCTCCGTTAATCAACTGGCCTTTGTAGTGCGTTGTGACCGTGTCAGATTTCGTCGGGGTCGGTCCGTTGCCAGAGCGAATGATTTCATACTGAAGACCGGTTTTTGTTGTCTTGATACCCGGTTTTTTAGCGTTGGCGACGAGGAACTTTTTTCCACCTTCGGCATTTTCAGCAGTCACTGCTGCCTTTTTTGATTCAATCATTCGTTGCAGTTCGGCAAACGCAGCGGACAGTTCCGCCTGACTAAGAGCCGGTTCTTTTCCAGCCAATGCGTCGAAGATTCCGCGCGCCACTGCATTAACATCCAGGTCGTCGCTTCCAAGACCCTGCTGTTTGATACTCCGTCCAACGTTCATTCCGATGCCGTAGCTGGCCTTCTGCTTTGGGGTCATCGCCGGTGCTGCCGGTTTTGGCTTCGCAGTTTCAACGGCCGGTTTCGCAGCGTCTTGAGCGTAAACTGAAATCGTTGATACGGCGGCGACGGTACACGCAATCGCGAATGTTTGAATCCGCATGAGAGTTCTCCTGATTCTGGTGGGTGGTCGAGAAGGTGGGTAAGACGCCAAAGCGGAGCAAAAAAAGTCGCACCCGAATTCTCGTGAAGCACTCATCGCGACATCTGCGGCGAGTCTTCCAAACTGATTCAGATAGAACAGTTCTCGATCCAGTCTCCCTTGTCGTGATCGCAGGTTAGTTGGCAACACATAGTCACTGAGTAGCGGAGTATGGGCTCCGGTCTGGCTATTATCGAGTCAAGCCTGTTCCCACTCCCGAGTGACGGATAGTTCGTGAAGATGCTCCCAGGTGTACAGCCCGGTATCGTGCTGGTCGTTCCACCGGATCTTCACCGCGTAGTTACCGGTGAGTTGAGCGGTCTCCAGATCGATGCCTTCCGGGATGTCCTCAACGTCAACCATACGTTCGTTGGTGAACTCATTGACGCACCCCGCGCACGGACATCGGCCTCGTAGATAGCGAAACGGAATCTGAACTGTCACTCCGTCCGGCCAGGTAATTTCAAAAACCCGTTCGGCACGGATGGCGCGAAGATTTTGCGGAGACAAAGCCATGAAGCATCCCATTGAAGCACGACTGTAAAGTCGTTTGTTTTAAATCAGGTTGGACTGTTTGGACTGAATTAACGACATCGCTTCGGATCGAGTTGCCTCATTGGAACGAAGTAACCCTCGTACCGCGCTGGTGATCGTCAGGCTTCCCGGCTTGCGAATCCCGCGGATCGTCATGCACGAATGCGTTGCCTCCAGAACGACGATCACGCCCTTGGCATCCAGTTCGGCTGACATTAGATCGGCGATCTGGTGTGTCATTCGTTCCTGAACCTGCGGCCGCTTTGACACTTCTTCCACAACGCGAGCCAGCTTGCTGAGTCCCGCGACTTTCCCGTTCGGCACATAGCCAACATGAGCGACACCCATGAACGGCAGCATGTGGTGCTCGCACATGCTGTTAAAGCTGATGTCCCGAACGAGGACCAGCTCGTCGTAAGTTTCCTCGAACACCTTCTTGAGATGTCGGCCCGGATTCAGTTTCAGCCCGCTGAAAAGTTCGGCGTACATCCTCGCGACCCTTGCCGGCGTTTCGAGCAGGCCGTCTCGATCCGGATCCTCACCAACAGCTTCCAGGATCTCGCGAACCGCCTTTTCAATACGAGGCAGATCAACTTTATGTTCTGTGTCTTCAGACATGAATAACTCTCATGGCAGTGCGGCAAATCAAAGTATTCCGTTCGCGGCGTAGGTTAGGAACTGCATGGTGAGTCGTCGAGCGGCCGAAATGAGAACAGGAAACAGCCGTGTCCGCTTGCTGAGCGATTGCTGACTCGGAAGAATGAATGCCCGTTGATCTTCACCCCACGCGGCCCATGTACCCGCTGGTCGGGTGTGTCGTCAGTTGCCGCCAATTCAACCGGAGTTTGCCAGATGACCAGCCAATCGACTTTCACGCGACGAGAAATGCTCATGACAACGGCAGTTACCGCGGCCGGAGCCGCCGCTCTTCCAGCGAGCCTCTCCGCTCGAGACTCAGATAAAGACACCGGCTGGATCGACGCCCACTCACACATCTGGCCGCCGACCGTCGATAAGTACCCACTGGAAGCTGGCAAGACTGTTGCCGATCTGGCACCGCCCAGCTTTACCGGCGAAGAATTGATGGCAATTGCCCGGCCGGTCGGAGTACGACGAGTCGTACTCATTCAGCACAACGGCTATCACGGGTTCGACAATTCCTACCTGGTCGACGCCTGGAAGGCTCACCCCCATCGCTATCGAGTCGTCGGCATGGTCGATTCACGAAAGCCGGGTTCCGGCAAAACCATGCGAGCCTTACACAAAACAGGCGTTACCGGTTTTCGAATCACGCCATCGCGTCTGGGGCCGGACTGGCTGGACACACCGGGTATGGCCGAAATGTGGAACACTGGAGCCGAAACGGGGCAGAATATGTGCGGCCTGATCAATCCGTCTGACCTGCCTGGTATCGATGCGATGTGCCGAAAACATCCGGATACGCCGGTAGTCATTGACCATTTTGCTCGGATCGGCATAGACGGGAAAATGAGGAAAAAAGATCTCGACAACCTGTGCGGTCTGGCGAAGTACAAGAAGACGCACGTCAAGATTTCAGCGTACTACGCACTCGGCAAAAAGAAGCCGCCATACAACGATCTCGTCCCGATGATCAAACGTCTTTACGACGTCTTCGGCCCGGAGCGACTGATGTGGGCCAGCGACTGCCCCTACCAGCTTAACGATGGTAACAGCTACGAAGCATCCATCTCGCTCATCACTGACCGTATCGGCTTCTTGTCCGAATCAGACAAGCAGTGGTTGCTTCGAAGAACTGCCGAATCCGTATTCTTCGTCTGATCGACGGCTTTGGATGATGTTCCATCAATTTGAATTCCCTCTCAATTCCGGATCAGCCACGTCAACAGAAATCCTGAAATGCCGACAGTCACGTCAGCGATAAGAGCACAGGCGATCGTGTTACGATTCAAACTGATGGCACGTTCTCTAAACCTGAAAAAGCTGACGGCCCCGCAATTGCGCCGAAGACGGCAAGCCCGGGTCTCATCAGCACCAGTCGTAAGACCATTAAGAATCCATATCGAGAACGGTGTCGATACGGTCGAAGTTATTCTGCAACTCATGAGCTACAGCGATAAGCGGCCCAGCAACAAAAAAACCTGCTTTACACCAGAAAGCTCCCTGGGAAAGTTCACGAGTCAACGACCGGTTTAGTGCGAGGAAGTGTTCATGAGACGGCGCTGTGAAAGACCAGGTTCTTGTCGCCACGAGACAGCAAACATTCGCAGAACTGTTAACGGACACCAGCATTAACCGACGGTAATACCTTTTTCTGAGTCATTCGTTAGCTCACAAACAGGTATCGGTTTTGCCAAAGGAGAGGCAAGCTAATGCGGGTCGCCGTTTTCAGCGCAAAGAAGTACGACCGGGAATTTCTGACAGCAGTAAACGACAGCCACGGTCACTCGTTGGAATTTTTCAAAACTCGGCTCACTAAAGTATCTGCATCAGTCGCTCGCGAGTTTCCTGCCGTAAGCATCTTCGTCAACGATGTCGTGGTCGAGGCAACTTTGACCGATCTCGCACAGCATGGTCCGCGGGTCGTTACGTTGTGCCGGCTTCAACAACGTTGATCTTTCAGCAGCGGCGAGACTACTGGATTTTCCGGATGTGCTGGTCACCGGACACCAGGCATTTTTACTCGGGATGCTATGGCACAAATTACCGCCACAATGCTCTCCAGTATCCCCGAGATTGAGTCCGGAACCGATTGCCAGAACATCGTTACTGTCAACAGAGTACTTAATAAACTGTAAGCACCGTAAGTCTCTGAGCGAATTCCACTCTCACGTCTTGTGGATGCTACAGCCCGCCGAAACACGCTTCTGGAGCCGGTAACCTTGGTCTGGCGGAGGCGACTCGAAGCGTTAACGAAGTTCTGGCATGTGCCGAACTCAATAACAAATCCTGCGCGGCGGAGTTTTTCCCAACGATCACCCAAGCTTTCAGAATCGGTCGATATTACGAATCAGTTGAGCCTTAACTTCGCGATTCGGTCCCGCGCGATGGTCACGTTTGACTTGAGCGATTCTCTGAGCATGCCGACGTTCTTGAAGTTGCGATTCACGATTGGCAGCTTGCCGATGACTGGGACCGCTTGATCTGCCTTGACGATCAGAGACGGTCTCTCGACAACAACTGATTCTTCGTCATAGCTCTTGAGGATATCTACGTATCACACGGTTTCTCGATCGGATTCAATTTCTGGAGTGATCGTGCATCACTGTCCGATCGATTCTTTTAAGAAGACTGCGGTTGGATCAGCAGAGAGCGCTGTCAACTTAGAGCGAGCGAGCACCGGCGTTGTGATCGGAGACTGACACTCGAATTCGATTGTGCATGCCGGCGTTGCAGAAACAGGACTCGTTTGCATGTTGCTTCATTGCACTTAATGACTGACACATCGTTGAGTGTTCCAGATCAGGTGCTGGTATACGCACTCCAGACGGTCATTCGTCTGTCGGTTGTGGCTCGTGCGCCAATGGAAAGCTATGCGATAATTCGCAATCCGTGGAGATCGAAACTGTGCCGCTGCATTTCGTGACGACAAGAGCAGATGCCGTCATCTCTGTTAGTAGCAGTACAGCGCCGCATCCGTTCGGATAAACAACTGGCCTTGCGAAATTACCGGCGTTGCCATGATTCGTTGCTTGAAATCGTGCGATGACAGAACGTCCCACTTAGGTCCGGCTTTGATAATTGTGACGACTCCCTGTTCGCTGGCAGTGTAGATCAAGCCGTCGCCGGCCACGGGTGATGCGTAATAGTTGCCTCGGCCTTCCAGTCGACCCTGTTGCAGAATCTCTCCGTTGGTGACATCCAGTGCCGTCATTATTCCGCCATCCTTGATCATGTAGAATTCGTTTCGATAGACCAATGGACTGGGTACGGTCGGCAGGCTCTTTCGCTGAATCCAATCAACATGAGTCTCCGTCACGTCGCTCTGGCCGCCGGCCTTGACCGACATCGCGACATTCTGAGCGAGTTTGAAGACTCGGGCGTGAGCATTCCATTCTTCCAGATTCAGTTTTTCGTTCTGATCCAGATCGATCCGGAAGAATCGCGGCGTGACCGGACTGCCCTTGGGCAGTTCGTCCTTGCCGACTTCGTTATCGCTGTTTTTGTCGTAGGCTTTCAGAGCTTCTTCGAATGACTCCATTGAAATCCGCTCGCTGGGATCTCCGCCAGGAGTCCACGTCGCAACAAACAAGCGGTTGCCTCTGACGACTGGTGTGGTATCGACAATTCGAGAGAGTCCGTTAATCCACCAGATTGACTTGCCATTCGACGGATCGTACGCAACCAGTTTGAGCGACCCGGCCACCACGATCTGATTTCTGCCGTTGACGTTCCACACCACCGGTGTTGAGTAGCTGCGAGTGAAGTCGTTTCGATTGGTTTTCCAGAGTTGCTTGCCTGTTATCGGATCGAGTGCGATCAGAAAGTTGTCGAGATCGTGGTCCGAATTAAGGATCAATTTACCGTCGATCAGAATGGGAGAACTGCTGGCTCCGAATTCGTCCTGGAACGGGCCCATTGGCTTTTTCCAGAGCTCCGTACCGGCCAGGTCGTAGCACAGCATTCCGTAGCTGCCGAAGAACGCGAAGATCCGTTCGCCATCACACGCCACACTGCAGGATGCAGGGCTGCCCACGCGGTGAAACTTTTCCACCGCTTGTGCAGGGGCAACCTGCTTCCAGTTCATGTCTCCAGTCGATCGATCAATCGAGACGGTGGCGAGTTCTTTCCTTTCCTCGTCCCACGTCGTCAGATAGATCGAGTCTTCATGAACACAAGGCGTCGAATTCCCCGGCTTGAGTGGACTGACCCAACGCGGTCGAGCAGCGGTCAGGTCGGAAGGCAATCCCTTGCTGTTGGCAACGCCGGAGTGCTGACGAAAATACGAAACGGAGTCAGCAAACGCCGTGGATGTCGACGCGAGCAGAAGGACAATCGCGCAAAGGAGTGACTTGATCATGAGAATACTTTCGTGACTGTCTGCGGCGCGGGTTTATTCGTGGTGTAGATCGTGTGGGTAATTCTTGCCGATCATATCCGTGACCTGCAATCGCTCAACTAGAGATTCGGTCGAGTATTTTGTCGAGTTCGGCCTCCAGTTCCTTGTACCAGCCTGCGTCTCGTGTCGCATTAAGAACCTGCTCATTCAAACCTCCGGCAGTCAAGCAGTCGGTGCTGAGCGTTCGAAGTTCTTCAGCTCTCAGTTCTTTCGACTGAGTCGCCAACGAATGAAACAGCGCGGTCGAATACTGACTCGCGATTTCGGCGGCTACGCCTTTGGACTCGAGCCATCGAGCGTTCGTTGCGACCAGTTCGAACAACGTTGCCATGAGAGCACTGCTCGCCGAAAACGTTGAAAACTGTTGTTGATCTTCGACCGGAATAACCGTGCCGATTTGCGACAACAACGCCGCCAGATCGGGACATGATGGGTAGATTGGAATTGGCCCAACGCCCAGTTCATTCGGCGGCATGGGAATTAGACGATGAATTCGGGAAGCCGGATGGACTTTCTCAGCGATCTGTTCGACGGAAACGATCGCTGCCATGCTGACGATGACCTGGTCCTGTCGGAACGAAAGAGTGTCCAGCAATTCCAGAGTCTGTTCCGGCAGCGTCGCCACGAAGACGACGTCGACTCGGTCAACAATCGTCTGGTTGTCAGGCTCAACTTCGACGTTGGTAAATCGGTCAGCCAATCGTGCGGAGCGGTGACTGCTTCGTTCCGAAACAACCACGATTTCGTCAAAACCGCCGGTTTGAATCAGTCCTGTAATCACGTGCTCGGAGATTGCTCCAATCCCAATGAATCCAATTTTCACTGACGACCTCAACTGATTATTTCAAAAGACGCGGGAGAGACAAAACAATGATTGCCGTCCGGGCACTCAGAAGTCTCTACCGTGTGGATCAATCGGCTTCTACCAGGTCAGAAGCAGACCGGCAGGCTTCGTTTTGCCGTGGCTTCCTATTTGTTCAACTCGTCGCGGAGGCGGTTTAGTTCTTCCAGGGCAGCCAGAGGGGTCATTTCTTCGATCTTCAACTGGCGAATTTCGTCGAAGACGGGGTGTTCTTCTACGACGAAAAGGGATAACTGGCGGGCATTGTCTTTTCTCGCCGGGCGGACAGGTACGGTAGGTTTTCCGGTTTCGTCCAGGTGATCAGCTTCGAGCGTTTTAAGGATGATGGTGGCTCGGTCGACTACGTCGCGAGGGACTCCGGCCAGTCGAGCGACATGGATGCCGTAACTCTTGTCGGCGGAGCCTTCGATGATGCGGTGCAGGAAGATGATGCCGTCGTCCTGTTCGTGGACCGCGACGTTCCAGTTCGACGCATGTTTGAGCGTCGACGTCAGATCAGTCAGTTCGTGGTAGTGCGTCGCGAAGAGCGTTCGAGACTTCAGCACGTCATGCAGATGTTCGGTCACCGCCCAGGCCAGCGAGATGCCATCGTAAGTGCTGGTGCCACGACCGATTTCGTCGAGAATTACCAGGCTGCGTTCGGTAGCCGTGTTCAGGATTCTTGCGGTTTCGGTCATTTCGACCATGAACGTACTCTGGCCTTTGCCGAGTTCGTCGCTGGCCCCGACTCGAGCGAACACTCGGTCGGCGACTCCGATGCGTGCTTCGCTGGCCGGCACGAACGAACCCATCTGAGCCATCAGTGTCAGCAGTGCCGCCTGTCGAATGTAAGTACTCTTACCGGCCATATTCGGACCAGTGATGATTTGAACGCGGCCGTGGTTGTCGTCGCCAAGTAGTGAATCATTGGGAACAAATTCGCCGGTCGGCTGTAACTTGTCGAGAACGGGATGCCGACCTTCTCGGATGTCGAGAACTGGTTCATCAGTCATCTGAGGCCGGGTGTAACCCTGCGCGACGGCCAGTGTTGCCAGCGCTGCCAGTACGTCGATTTCGGCGACGACTTCAGCCGTGTTCTTCAAACGGGTGACGTGTTTGGCGACTCGATCACGCAGCGACGTGAACAGTTCCTGTTCCAGACTTTTTGATTCGTCTTCGGCTCGCAGAACCTTCTCTTCGTACTCCTTGAGCTGCGGCGTAATGAAGCGCTCCTGATTCTTCAGCGTCTGCTTGCGAATGTAGTCTTCCGGAACCTTGTCGCGATGGGCTGCTGACACCTCAAGGTAATAACCGAAAACCCTGTTGAATCCAACTTTTAGATTCGTGATGCCCGTTCGATCCATTTCCTCGGCCTGGTACTTCGCGATCCAGGCTTTGCCTCCCTTCGCGAGTTCTCGCAGTTCATCGAGTTTCGCGTTGTAGCCGTCGCGGATCATGCCTCCGTCGGTGGTCAGCAACGGCGGATCGTCGGCAAGTGCGGTTTCGACGTCCGCTCGAACTTCCGCACAAAGATCCAGATCCGCCTCAAGTAACTGCAACTGGTCCGACTTTCTGCCGGCCAGTTGAGCCTTTAACTTTGGCAGCAGTGCGAGTGTTCGAGCCAGGCAACTGAGGTCTCGCGGTGAAGCTCGCAATGTCGCGACTTTGGCCGTCAATCTTTGCAGGTCGTAGACCTTGCTCAGTTCATCGCGAAGGTCACGATTAAGCGGCAGGTTCTGAGTCAGCTCTTCGACGGCGTCCAGACGATCGTTAATCGGCTTAAGGTCGAGCAGCGGGTTCGACAGCCAGTCGGCCAGCAGGCGCGCACCCATCGGTGAGACAGTTTCGTCGATGACTTCGAGCAGGCTGCCTTCGCGACGCCCTTCGCGAAGCGTGCGGGTCAGTTCGAGGCTTGCTCGTGTTGCCTCGTCAATGATCAGGTTTCGCCCTTGTCGCCAGGGTTCGAGCCGGATGATGTGAGTCAGTGAACTTTTTTGCGTTTCCTGGACATACTCGATCAACGCGCCAGCCGCGACGACGCCTGGCGTGTCAGGTTCCAGGTCAAAGCCTTCCAGTGTCTTCAGTCCGAAATGCTTCAACAGGATTTTCTGGCAATTATCCGAAGCAAAGCTCCAGGGTGGTCGCTTTGTGACGAACATGTCTCGCAGTTCGAGCTTTGGTAACAGCTCTTCCTCGCGAGCCGGACTTTCCGAAACAAGCAGCTCTGCCGGGCGAAGTCGTGCGAGTTCGTCAGCCAGACCTGCAAGTTCAATGTCTGCTGCAATGAATCGACCTGTCGACAATTCCAGCCATGACAGTCCGACGAGTTTTTTTCCAACGAAGACGCTGGCCAGGTAATTACTTTCGCGAGGGTCGAGGAGTGCCTCGTCCGTTAACGTGCCTGGCGTGACAACCTGGGTGACTTCGCGTTTGACGAGCCCTTTTGCTGTCTTCGGATCTTCGACTTGATCACAGATTGCGGCGCGGTGTCCAGCTCGGATCAGTTTGTGGAGATAATTCTCCAGCGCGTGGTACGGGAAGCCGGCCATCGCGGTCGGATTCGCTGAGTTCTTGTCGCGACTGGTCAGCGTCAGCCCGAGGACCTTCGACGCAATTTCGGCGTCTTCGTGGAACAGTTCGTAAAAGTCGCCCATTCGAAACAGCAGGAGCGAGCCGGGATTCTGCCCCTTGACCTCCATATACCGTTCCATCATCGGTGTCAGCTTGGTGGGGTCCTTCGAACTGGCCATCGTGGCGCGGGCTTTCCGTCGAGAGTGAATGTCGTGTGCATCGATAATTCGTAGATCCGCGAATCGTCCCTGCCCGGCCGGCGGATTTCCACTCTACAGCTCGCGGTGCTGTGTTTGTCGCATTCAGAGCAACAAATTTGTTGCTAAAAGCGACGTTGACCTCGTTTTCGAAACTACCCTATAAACCGCAGCCGATAACACATGGCCAACGGATTGGATCGTGCGCGGGCACCGCCTGCTATATCTTGAATTGGAGTTTTGCGATGAGTGAAGGGAATCACGTCGTTCGAGACGCCGCCCCCGAAGAGGTCTCGAAGACTGATAAGGCTCAGACAGCTCGTACTGGATTGAGCTCGTTTCAGACGAAGAAAGCTCTGATGATCTCTGCCGGCACCGCCGTGTGCGTGCTCGTCGCTGGGTTGGCTTTCCAGGCCTTTACGTCGCCAAGTTCAGGAACTGCTGCCGAGAGGCCAGCTCCCGGGCGTGCCCAGGTCGGGCCGAAGCAGCAACAAGGCACCTCAGCCGCTGTGATCACACGCGACGGACGCAGCATCAAGATTCCTCTGAAAGATCTGTACGAACGATGTGCCATGCGGGTCGGCAACGAAGTACTCGACAGCATGATTAACCGGGCTGTGATTCAGCTCGCCTGCGAAGGCGCCGGCGTCGTCGTGACTCAGGCGGAAGTCGAGCAGGAAATTACTCGCATCGCCAAACAGTTCAACATTCCAGTCCAGACATGGCTGCAGATGTTGCAAAGCGAACGAAATATTACACCCGAGCAATACAGCACCGACGTTATCTGGCCTATGCTGGCTCTGAAGAAGTTGGCTGGCGACAAGGCCCAGGTGACCGAAGAGGACATGCACAAAGCATTTGTCCGAAACTTCGGATCGCGAGTCGAGTGCAAGATGATCATGCTCGACAACCATCGTCGAGCGAACGATGTCTGGCAGAAAGCATCGCTGAATCCAAAGGACTTTGATCGACTCGCTCGCGAGCATTCGATCGATCCAACGAGCCGAGCGATGAACGGAGCGATTCCTCCGATCGCTCGCTATTCGGGTGAATCCAAAATCGAACAGGCTGCATTCAGCCTTAAGCCCGGCGAGATTTCCGGGATCATCCAGAAGGGACACGGTAGCTACTTCATTCTGAAGTGCGAAGGTTACACCGAGCAAATCGTGCAGAGCATCGACGAAGTTCGTGAGCAGCTGCACACCGACTTGATTGAAGAAAAAGTTCAGGAAGGCGTTGCGAAGATGTTTGAAAATCTGAAGAAGGCCTCAACGGTCGACAACTTCTGGAACCACACCAGAACGGGCAATATCAGCCAGGTGTCCGGACAGGTTAAGCCTGGGCTCAACAACGTTCGACCAGCAGCGGCTACTCGCCCAGCAACGGGAACACAGCAGCGACGTTGAGTTCGCAGCAAGAATCAGACGCAAGATAGAATCGCTACAGATTAAGAACGCCGCGCAGGATCAAGTTGTCCTGCGGGGCGTTTCTGTTTGGTTTGACGCTGTTTGGTTTGACGCTGTTTGGTTTGACGCTGTTTGGTTTGACGCTGTTTGGTT
>CALGTK010000123.1 GCA_937904325.1 uncultured Planctomyces sp. | reverse complement strand
TCAAACTGCCAGGATGGCGTTACTCTTAATAATTCTTAACGATGCGACGCTCTAGTCACGAATTTACGCCTGACATTTAAAAGAAACGATGCACCAATAACTCCAATTTCCAGATCACTACATATCGCGTTGCGTTGATGCGTCGAGTAGTGGACAATGGTCGCTTTACTCCTCTCAGCGGTATTCGAATCATGCTGCGTTCCCTTGTACCCGTGCTCATTGTTCTCTCAGCAATCCCGTCGGTTGGCTCTGATGTGACATTTGAAAGTCATGTCCGGCCGATCCTGAAGGCTCATTGTTTTCAGTGTCACGGTGAAGCTGAAGAGAAACAGGGCGGGCTTGATCTAAGACTTCGGCGGTTTATCGCTGCGGGCGGTGAATCCGGTCCGGCAATTGTCGAAAACACTCCGGCCGCAAGTTATCTCGTAGAGCGAGTTCGCAGCGGAGAGATGCCGCCCGGCGATGATAAACGACTCAGTGAAGCTGACATCCAAACGCTGGAAGCCTGGATCAAGTCCGGCGCGAAGACCGTTCGTGAAGAACCAGCCGAGATCGGCGATGGTCCGCTCTTTACCGAAGAAGAGCGAAACTACTGGGCGTTCCAACCAGTACGACGACCTGCCATCCCAAACTTGCCGGACACCAGTCGGGTGCGAACTCCGATCGACGCGTTTCTGCTGGCCGAAATGCAAGACGGTGAGAGCTTCTCGGCGGACGCCGATCGGTTCCGCCTTGTTCGGCGGGTATCGTTCGATCTTATTGGCTTGCCTCCGACGCCTGCCGACGTGGCGGCATTTATCGACAATGAATCGCCCGTTGCGTGGGAACGGCTTGTCGATCAGCTCCTTGCTTCGCCGGCTTACGGTGAACGGTGGGGACGCCACTGGCTCGATGTCGCTGGGTATGCCGACTCCGAAGGCTACACCGACGAGGACCGAGTCCGCAGTCACGCGTTCCGGTATCGCGATTACGTTATTCGAGCTTTCAATTCTGACAAGCCTTTTGATGAGTTCATTCGTGAGCAACTTGCGGGGGACGAGATGGTTCCGTTGCCGCATAAAAATATGCCACCAGACGCGATCGAGAAATTGACAGCGACAGGTTTCCTGCGAATGGCTCCAGACGGAACGGCGTCAGGCGGAATCGACCAGTCGGTCGCTCGCAATCAGGTCATCGCGGACACTATGCAGATTGTCGGCACATCGCTTCTCGGCCTGACCGTAAACTGCGCTCAGTGCCACGATCATCGCTACGACCCGATTCCCACCGTGGACTACTACCGAATGCGAGCGATCTTCGAACCAGCACTCAACTGGAAGAAATGGCGGACGCCGCCAACGCGACAAATCTCACTCTACACGGACGCCAACATCGAGCTAGCAAAGAAGATCGAAGCCGAAGCCGTGGTGGTTGACCAGGAACGCCAGAAACAAGCAGACAAGTACATCACGCGTACTCTCGAAGAAGAACTGCTGCTGGTTCCGGAAGAAAACCGTGAGCCACTTCGCAAGGC
The DNA here is from genome assembly GCA_937904325.1 of uncultured Planctomyces sp. Taxonomy (GTDB): domain Bacteria; phylum Planctomycetota; class Planctomycetia; order Planctomycetales; family Planctomycetaceae; genus JABMPE01. Next base: position 47,966 of record CALGTK010000123.1, on the reverse strand, counting down.
CTACCGAACAGTCTCGAAGGAACGAAACGACGATCAGAAGGCCTTGCTGAAAGAGTATCCCAGCGTTGCCAGCATCAGTGTCGGGTCGCTCTATCTTTATGATCGCCGCCGAGACGAACGAGCGAGGAAGCTCGATGCCGACCGTATCGTCAAGGAAAAAAAGTTTGTTGCCGAGACCCAGCAACGTGAGCTCGGAAAAGTTTCTCCTGAACTGAAAGTAGAAGTCGGAGCCGCCTTAAAAACTGCAACTGACAAGCGAAATGATGCTCAACAGGCGTTGCTCGCGAAGTATCCTGGAGTTCTGGTCACTGCAGCTGAACTTTCGAAGTTCAATCCGGAAGCTGCCGCCGAACTGCAAACTGACGTCGAGACCGCCAAAGAATTGCGATCCAGCAAGGCGGCGGTCGATCTGAAGTCTTATGCCGACCGCGCCGCCGAGATTCGCAGCACCAAACCGAAGGAAGGATTTCTAAGAAGTCTGAACGAAGTAGCGAGCACTGTGCCTGCCACCTTCGTCTTTTACCGCGGTGATCACGAGCAGCCAAAAGACAAAGTTCTTCCCGGATCCCTTTCGATTCTGAATCAGGGACCAAAGATCGATGCGAACGATTCCTCACTACCGAGCACCGGTCGCCGTCTGGCCTACGCAAAACACCTGACGAACGGCGAGCATCCTTTAGTTGCCAGAGTCATTGTCAACCGCATCTGGATGCACCACTTCGGACGAGGTTTGGTCGACTCACCCGGCGACTTCGGAGTCCTTGGCCAGCGACCAACGCACCCCGGTCTTCTTGACTGGCTGGCTGCCGAATTCGTTGACAATGGCTGGAGCGTCAAGCATCTTCACCGACTGATGATGACTTCGACTGTTTATCGACAGTCGTCAATGTCGAAATCGCGACGTGCGAGCGACTCGCAGCCATCATTTTACTCGGCGTTTCCTGTCCGTCGTCTGGAGTCCGAGGTCATCCGTGATACGGTCCTTGCGGTCACCGATCAGCTCAACTCAAAGCTTTATGGTGATGCCGTGCCGGTGATGGAAGACGGCGTCGGCCGCGTTGTTATCGGCAAAGAGAATCTCGATGGAGAACGTAAGCCGACAAAGACGATTGACCTGGCCGGAGAAGAATTTCGCCGCAGCGTCTACGTGCAGGTCCGCCGTTCCCGCACACTGTCGATGTTTGAAACGTTCGATGCCCCAACGATGAGTCCCAATTGCGACCGCCGAAGTTTTTCAACGGTCACGCCACAATCGCTACTCATGATGAACAGCGATTTTTCAATCGAGTATTCCAACAAGCTGGCTCAACGGGTGATTGACGATGTTGGTGAAGACGTTCCTTTGCAGATTGCACTTGCCTGGCAGTTGACTTTTGCAAAACCTTCATCTGAAGAAGAACTCGCTGAGGCCAGCAGTTTTGTTTATGCACAGCGGACACTGATCGCCAAAGCTGATCAAAAACTCAAAGCAGAAGACGTCGCGCGAGAGGCATTGGGCGTGTTCTGTCAGGCTTTGCTCAGTTCGAGTCGGTTTCTCTACGTTGATTGAAAGAACGATCCGGTGTTGAACCAAATCACTCAACAGCTACCTCAAACTCGTCGCGACTTCTGTCAGAGCGGGGCGTTCGGACTGGCTCCCGTTGCTTTGGCGTGGCTGCTTAAGCAGGATGACGTACTCGGTGCGCCGACCAAGCCGAACCTTCACGAACAGGATATTTCGCTGGAGCGGCGAGCGACGCACTTTGAGCCCCAGGCAAAGGCGATGATCTCGCTGTTTATGCAGGGCGGCCCCAGTCAGGTTGATCTACTGGATCCGAAGCCTGAATTGAATCGGCTCGACGGGAAGAAGTTTCCCGGCACGATCAAATACGACAACGCGGCGCAGGCCAGTTCACGCGTTCTTGGCAGCCCATGGAAATTCCGCAAGTATGGAGAATGCGGCACTGACGTGTCGGAATTGCTGCCGAGCATCGCCGATGTCGTCGACGACATTCTGGTTGTTCGCTCCATGCGTACCGGAGTGAATAATCATGGCCAGTCGATTCATTCGATGAATTCTGGACGTACGCAACGCGGTCGACCGTCTCTGGGAAGCTGGCTGACGTACGGGCTTGGTGCCGAGACGCAGAATCTTCCGGCGTTTGTCGCACTCACCGACCCACGGGGAATTCCTGTCGAAGGAGTTCTAAACTGGTCAAACGGCTGGCTACCATCGCTGTTTCAAGGAACGGTTGTGCGACCTCAGGAACCACGCATCCTGAATCTCGATCCACCAGCCTCACGACGCGGGCTGGTTCAGGAAGCGTATCTGAAATACCTGCGACGACTGAATGAGCAGCATCATACGGATCATCCACAGAACTCCGACCTGGCGGCGAGAATTTCGAACTACGAACTCGCCGCGCGAATGCAGACCGCTGCTCAAGCAGCGCTCGACATTTCCAAAGAAACAAAGTCGACTCAGCAGATGTACGGAATCGATCAACCGGACAGCCAGGAATACGGTACTCGCTGCCTGATCGCTCGACGCCTTATCGAACGTGGCGTCCGCTTTGCTCAGGTCTTTACGAAGAATCAATACTGGGATCATCACGGCTCGATCCGCACGTCACTGCCAGCTTCTTGTCGTAAGACTGAGCGTCCCGCTGCAGGACTCGTCAAAGATCTCAAACAGCGAGGGATGCTGGATTCAACGGTCGTCCATTGGGGAGGCGAAATGGGACGTCTCCCCGTGATTCAGAATGACACCGGGCCGAGTAAGGTCGGAAGAGATCACAACACCTACGGTTTCACCATGTGGCTAGCTGGCGGTGGCTTCAAACGCGGTGGCACGTACGGTGCAACCGATGAGTTCGGACACCACGCTGTCACCGACGTCGTCAACCACTACGACTACCATGCTACGCTTCTGCATCTGTTCGGAATTCATCCCGAGCAACTCACCTACAAACGCAACGGCCGTGAAGAGACGCTGCTCGACGGCCAGCCGGGACACATCATTGAAGGACTGCTTGCCTGAAAGCTTGTTCTGGAAATGCTCTCCGAATTTCCCTGCAGAAGATTGAACCACGAAAAACACGAAACCCATGGTGCTTTCGTCGGTTTTGTGTTTTCTGGATGTCGTTATTTCGCATGGCACTTTCCGGGCTGCGACTTGCAAACATGAACTCAAGAAGGTTTTTTCAGATGCGACGCATTCTTTCAGTAGCCATTGTCCTGGCCATAAGCAGCGTATTCATGCCGTCAGCGAACGCCGCTGATCTGAAGCAGGTTGATCTGTTGATTGTGGCTGGCCAGTCGAATGCCGTCGGCGCCGACACGGATCCCGACGAGATGCTGACGGACGAGGCCGATCAGCACATCATGTTCTGGTGGAAGTGCGGCGATCCTCCACCGGACAAGCATGACTCAACGAGTGGCGGAAAATGGCTGCATCTGCAGGCCCAGCCATTGGGGGATCCGAAGAAGCCGAGACAAGGTCGGCAGTACGGAAATTTTACCCACCCCCGGGGCGGCTTTGGTCCTGAAATTAACTTTGCTCGAACGATGTACGCTCGGGAAAAAAAACCTCTCGCCGTCATCAAAGTTGCATTCAGTGGAACCGGTTTGCGGCGGGACTGGGACCACACCGATCCTGGCGAGTCTGGGGCGTGCTATCGATCGCTGATTTCCGAAATACGCACGGCGATCGAAGCGGCAAAGAAAGACGGCATCGAACTTCGCCCACGATCTTTCGGGTGGGTGCAGGGCGAAAGCGATGCCAACGCCAACGATTCGGTGATTTATGCTCAGAATCTGAACGCCATGCTGACATCTATACGGAAAGAGCTCAACGTTCCAAAGCTGGCGGCATTAATTGCGGTCAACACGAGATTTCTCGAAGGTCGAAACCAATTCGTGCCGGTGATAATCGAGCAGCAAAAAATGGTGGCCTCGTTCGATCCTCGCTGGGAATATGTCGACACCTCTGCGGCTACAATCGCTAACCAGGTTCACTACGATTCAAAAGGGACTCTCGAAGTCGGGCGTCTTTTTGCGGAGTCGTTGTTGAGCATCGAAGAAAAAACTCAGCCGCAACAGCGACATCTAACGATCGTCACGCTCGGTGATTCGATCACCAAAGGTGTCCGGTCCGGCGTCACGGTCGAGCAGACGTTTGCCTCGCTGGTCGAAAAACGACTCGCCGCCGCCGGACGGTCGATTCGAGTGGTTAATGTTGGCGTTGGCGGAGAACGTACCGACCAGGCACTTCAACGTTTTGATCGAGTGTTGCGCCACAAGCCGGACGTCGTCACAATCATGTACGGCACGAACGACAGTTATGTCGATAAAGGTAAAACGACCAGCCGCATAACAGTCGACGAATACCGGAAAAATCTGAATAGGATCGTGACGGAACTTCTTCGCCGCGGCATCAAACCCGTCCTGATGACCGAGCCTCGATGGTCCGACAAAGCCGGAACAAACGGGATCGGCGAGAACCCTAACGCGAAGCTCGAACCGTTCGTCCGGGCATGTCGTGACGTTGCGAAAGAATGGCGAGTGCCGCTCGTCGATCATTTCGCTAATTGGTCGACGGCTCGAAATGCCGGGGCGGACCTCCACGCCTGGACGACCGATGGTTGTCACCCGAACCCTGACGGACACCGCAAGCTTGCGGAAGCGACGCTGCCCGCTCTCGTTACGGCAATCGGGCCTTCGCTCGTAATTCGAAAGAAACTACTCTCTGGCGAGCCTGTCAAAGTTGTCTGCTTCGGAGACAGCGTCACCGGCGTGTACTACCACTCCGGCAGTCGGCGAGCCTATACCGACATGCTCGGTATTGCATTGCGGCGAGTTTCCGGCAGCGACAATGTCGAAATGATCAACGCAGGTATCAGTGGTCACACGACGGTCAACGCGTTGTCGAGAATAGATCGCGATGTGCTAGCCCACAAACCCGACGTTGTCACTGTCATGTTCGGGCTAAACGACATGACTCGGGTTTCGCTGGACGATTATCGAGCGAACCTCAAAACAATTATCCAGAAGTGCCGTGGTATCGGAGCGGAAGTTGTGCTCGCCACACCGAACAATGTGGTCGATACTCTGTCCCGTCCCACTAGCAGGCTCATTCAATACTGTGACGTTGTACGCGATGTCGGAATTGAACTCGACGTTCCAGTTTGCGACGCGTATCGACAGTTGAATGCAGTTCGTGCAAATGCCGCATTTGACTGGCGTCTTCTGATGAGCGACTCAATTCACCCGAACATGGCCGGGCACAAGCGACTTGCGGGGCAACTGGCTCAAACGACTACCGGGTTGAAAGTGTCGCTTGCAAACGTGCCACCCTTGCAGCCTGCACTGCAGCAAACGCTCGCCAGAATCAGAAATAACAAACCAGTTCGTGTTCTTGCAATGGCACCGTACGACTCAATGATTAAATCGGCACTGCGAAGTCGAGCCAAGGAAGTTGAGGTCCAGGTTACATCGTGGTCGGTTGACGGGATGTCGATCTCAGAGATCGAGCAGGACGCTAAAAAACGAGTACGTGCTTCAAAGCCAGACCTCGTTCTGATTGCCGTGCCAATATTGGCAACTGCTTATACCGACGAAGCATTTGCAAGTTCATTTGCATGGACGATGAACTGGTCCCTGAATTTCGGACCGCCGACGTGGGATTGCGTTGTCGTCCACCCGTCTGTTGTCGAGCATACCGGCGAGGCTCATGCGAGTGACGAACTGGTCAGGCGACTTGTCAAAGCGCAGGATCTTAGTCTGATTGATCGAGCGGCAGGTAACTCAGAAACTAGCGAGACAATTGTCGCCGAGTGGTTTGCAGGGCAACTGAAAGCTGCATCGTCCCGTGAATAGACCCTTCTATGGGTTCTTTGTGAGTGTCTCTTTGCGCGGGAACTTCAGAACGGCCCACTATCTGACAGCCGAGAGCGAGCAAGGTGTTGTTAGAAGGGCTGCGCCGCGGGAAGCGGAGCCTCAGAACCGAACTCGTCGGCGACACTCAAGTCTTCTACCAGGACTGCAGCCTGATTTTCCTGAGTCTCGATGATCGAGATGACTGCATCGCCAACTCGAATGGCTTCGCCGATCTGTAAAGTTATTTCGGTATGTTCGCGTTCATCGGTCACGGCGACACTCCATATCTATATCAGACTTCGAGATACCCTCGAAAGGCTGCTTATGTCTAAATTGATTCGTCGCTCATTCTGTAAACAGAATGACGCAATCAAAGACTGAAAATACTCAGTCTGCGAACGCGATTAGTGAAAATAAATAACGCGTGGCCCTCGAATGTTTGGAGAGTCTACCGTCGGCAGGGAAGTCCTGCAAAGAAATTGAGGGCGAAGTTATTATTGCTAAGAGCAATCATGGTTTCATGACACGAATTCGCGATACGTCGACTGTTCGAACTTCTCCAGTTCTTCCATCATCCGATCACAGATCGACTGGCACTTTTCTTTGGATGTAATCTTCCTGCCTTCGTTGTCAGTCACGTAAAAGACGTCGACGACCTGATCGAAGTGAGTAGAGATTCTCGCGAGATCAATGGATAAGTCGAGCTTGAACAGCGTTCTTGAGATGGTGTAGAGCAAGCCAGGGCGGTTATGTGCGAAGACCAGAACGATCGTCGACTTATCCGAAGTGTCGGTGTCGACTTCTACTCGCGTTGGCAAGCCCATCGTTGGTGTTTCCGATGCCTCTGTGGCAAACCGCCGATATTTCTGGAACAACTCCTTCGCAGTGACTTCCTGCCGTAAGCCCTGGATGATTGAGTCAGCGACTTCGTCGATGCGTGCCTGTGGGACGATGCCGGAAAAGTCTTCGTCGATGACGTGAAATGTGTCGACGATCACTCCATCAAAACTTGTTGTGATTTCGGCTCCAAGAATCTTCATGTGCCGAGCAGTCAGCATCCCAGAAATACGATGGAAACCACCTCGTGAGTATTGCGAGTCAGCAATGACGTGGTAGTCGGTCGTGCCGCTGATTTGATCGTATCGTCCGTCCACTCGAATGTCGCCGGGCTCCAGACTGCGAATGATGTCGAGATCCCGGGCGATCATCGGGGGGGGCGTCATTGTCAAATACTGAGACGAGAAACCGTCCAATTGCTTGTCGACCCATTGCCGCAAGGAATTCGCGATTTCCTCTGATTCCGGTTCCTGGGGAACGATCGAATCGTAGACGTGTTCACGAATTTCCCGCAGTCGTTCTTCCTCGTGAAACCTGGGTGGCAGACCGCTCAGTGTCGTCATCAGTCGCTTGTAGAAATCTGCCAGTAGATCGGCTTTCCAGGCGGTCCACACGCCCGGACCAACGCCGCTGACGTCGGCGGCAGTTAATACATAAAGCATCCTGAGTTTCTCGGCCGAACCAACTTCGTGGCTGAATTCGAGTACGACTTGTGGATCAGTCGTGTCATATCGAAAGCCAAGATCGGCCATCTTCAGGTGTTTATGTACCAGAAAGCAGACGATACCGATTTCGTGCTGGTTCAGTTTTAATCTCTGACAAATATCCAAAGCCATGCGGCAGCCAAGTTCGCTGTGGTCTTCTTCAAATCCCTTTCCTGCGTCGTGAAGAATCAACGCGAGATGGAGCAACTGCTTCGAATGCGTATTTCGATAAGCCGCGCCGACCGGTGAATCTTCTTCGGCGAAGCCCTCGCAGATTTCCAGACATCGAAGCGTGTGCTCGTCGACCGTGAAGTGGTGGTACTGGTTGAACTGCAACAGGCAACGTACTCGGTGCCATTCGGGAATCACAAGTTCAAGTACGTTGGTGTCGTGCATACTTCGGACCGTTACACTACAGAGGCCGACCGTCCCCAGGATTTCCATGAACAGTCGCGACGTTTCCGGTGACGGTCCCGATGGAAGATTGCGAGCTGTTGACTTGATGGCTTCGATCAGTCGCGGTGACAGGCTCACTTGATACATGGCCGCGGAATGATAGATCTTCAGGATGTCTTCGAGCGTGTTGCAAATTTTCGGAAGATGTGACGGTGCGACGTCGAGCTCGCCTTCACTAAGGGCAAAGTATCGATTAACACGATGCGACATCACCAGCCGTTTCAGAGTCGATGAAATGGTGCGACCTCGATGCCGGCTTACGAATCGCTGGGAAATTTCGGCGATTGCCATGCTGTGAGAAAAATACTCCTGCATGAATCGCTCTACTGGCCGCTGACCTTCAACGTGTGAGATTTCGAGTGCTTCTGCAATTCGTAGTTGCTCGTCTTTTGAAAGAGTGTCGTTTGCTTTCCCGGCGTGAAGATGCAGGTCTATACGGACTCGCGTCAGAAATTCGACGCCTCGCTTTAATCGTGAAGCGTCGTCAGGCGTCAGCACGTTCCGTCGACGCAGCGAGTCAATGTCTGACGTCTGGTAATGAGCAAACGCAATCCACTGCAGAAGGTGGACGTCTCTCAGACTGCCCAACGACTTCTTAACGTCGGGCTCAAGTTGCTGGCCATTCGCTCCGTGGGTCGAGCGTTCTTCGTTTCGCCCTTCGATGCAATCTTCAACGAAAATCCGACGTCTTGCTCGCACGACTTTTCGATAGAATTGAGTTTTCAGCTGGGTCGCCAGATCGTCGTTGCCCCATAACGTGCGTACATACACGAGTGAAGATGCGAGATGGGGGTCGGCAATCGCGCTGGTGGCGGCGTCGCGGACGGTGTGGACGCGTTGCCCCAGCTTGATACCAGCGTCCCAGAAGTCAGGCACGATTTTTTTGGTCAGCCGCGAGATCAGATCGGCGATTCGCGGTTGAAAGATGAAGATCAAGTCGGAGTCGGAGTACGGTGCGACTTCTCCTCTTCCCGAGCCACCAATCGCGATCATTGCAGAGTTTTGTTCGAGTTCGGATTGCTCTGTTTCGGTAAAGTCTTCGAGCGTCCCTTTCAGGATATCGATCGTATAAGTGTCCATCGCGTCCGAAAGCCAGGACGCGATCTGCATCCCTTGCGCACCTTCTGCGAAAAGTTTTGCGGCACGCTCCCGGATCTTTTCCAAAGCCTGTTTGCGTCTTTGAATTCGTTCTGCGGGAGTTTCAGTCGACATCGTCGTGGACACAGTTCTCATTGAGGCATAGCTGATAAATATCGTGGGCAAGGCAATTGTGCCTCGCGACGCGGCAACCACGGATGCAGATTTCCCCGACGGAGTGCTGCCTGCGCAGTCGAAGAGGCAGAGAGACGTTACTTCTCTCTGCCTCATTGAGCCTGCTTTACATCTTCGCACCATGCTGTGCGAAAGCTGGCTGATAGCTCTTAACTAAAGAGCTTCGCCGCCGGTTTCGCCAGTTCGAATGCGAATGACTTCTGAGAGGTCAGTGACAAAGATCTTGCCGTCGCCGATGTTGCCGGTTCGTGCCACTTCTGTGATTTTTTCGATGGCCTTTCCAGCATCGTCTTCGCTGACGACCAGTTCGAGCTTCACTTTCGGCAGGAAGTCAACAGTGTATTCAGCACCTCGATAGACTTCTTTGTGACCACGCTGGCGGCCAAAACCGCGGACTTCCGTGACAGTCATACCCTGGATACCGATTTCGTTGAGCCCGTTTTTGACTTCTTCGAGCTTGTAATGTCGAATGATGGCTTCAATCTTTTTCATCGTGAAGATCCTTCTGGTGGTCAAATCGAGGTTCGACCATAGGGTTGAGATTAGTTGGGTGCTGGTGCTGAACTGGTTTCGCGGCTAGCGTTGACTAGCATTTGTTAAACGCCCGACTCTCCAGATTCGCCCGTTCGGATCCGGATGATATTTTCGAGGTCGGTTACAAAAATCTTTCCATCGCCGATGTTGCCGGTCCGCGCGGACTCCAGAATCCTGTCAACGACTTCGCGTGATTTGTCATCCGCGACAACTGTTTCGAGCTTCACTTTTGGAAGAAAGTCGACGGTGTATTCGGCTCCGCGGTATTGTTCCTTGTGCCCCTTCTGTCGGCCGAAACCTTTGACTTCAGAAACTGTCATTCCTTCGACGCCAATACTGTGGAGGGCATCTTTGACTTCTTCAAGTTTGAAGTGCCGAATGATCGCTTCGATCTTCTTCATCGATTTTCTCCTGTCTTAATCCGACTGGTGTTCCCACTTGTGGTGAGCTGAGTTGTCTGAATTCAGTACTCATTAGAAAATCGCGCGCCAATTCCTGTGTGATACTCAAATTTTCTGTAAGTTGCAGTTTACACGGTGCTTATGACGTGATGGTGAATGTTGATTTAATGGCTTGTGACGATAAGCGCCTCATCAGTGTGACATGAAATCTGTAATGCTCCAACTGCGAGTTCTGTCAGTCGGTGAGTGGGACGTATTTCGACAGATTTAATTGAATGCGGAACACTAATTGACTTGTGTCTTATTTGTGTGGCGCGTGTCGCGCAGTTGGAACATCACAGCAATTCCGATTATCGCCGAAACTTCGCGGGGTCGACTGAGTGATTCTTGAGCAGGCGGTACAGTGTTCCGCGAGGAAGCTGAGTTTCTCGAGCTGACTCTTTGACGTTGCCTTCATGACGCCGCAGCAGGCTCTCAAAGTATTCTCGTTCGAAACGAGCAAGGTATTCATCGCGAATCTCAAAGTAACTGCGACTGGGGCTTCCGTTGGCTGCACCGGCTGCAGCGACCAGCGACACCGGTAGATCGTCGGCACTGATCTGATCGTCACCTGATAGTGCGATGGCTCGTCGGATGATGTTCTGCAGTTCGCGAATATTGCCAGGCCAATGGTAGCGTCGCATCAGCGCGTAGGCTGCCGGCGTGATCGCGGGAACGCGCCGCTCCATTTCACGGCTACAGCGAAGTGCAAAGTGTTCGGCCAGTAATCCGAGATCGTCGCCACGCTCACGGAGCGGAGGCAAGTCGATCCTCACAACATTGATGCGATAGTAGAGGTCTTCACGGAAGGTTCTATCCTGAACCATTTGATCCAGGTCGAGCGACGTGGCAGCAACGATTCGAACATCGACGTCCACTTCAGCGTTGCCGCCGACGCGTCTCAGCTTTCGTTCTTGAAGAACTCGTAGAAGCTTGGCTTGAAGCAGCAGTGGCAGGTCGCCGATCTCGTCCAGAAAGAATGTTCCGCCGCTTGCCGTTTCCATGAGACCTCGTCGCTGACGGTCTGCTCCCGTAAATGCTCCCCGCTCGTAGCCGAACAGTTCGCTTTCGAGAAGGTTCTCCGGGATCGCTCCACAGTCGATTGGAACGAAAGGCCCATCCGCACGTCGCCCCAGGTCATGCACTGATCGGGCGACCAGTTCTTTGCCGGTTCCCGTCTCACCGAGAATCAATACGTCGACGCCAGTGTCGGCGACCCGCTTTATTGTCTCAGCCACGGCCTTCATGGGCGGGCTGCTTCCGATGACGTTCAGCGTTGGATTATCAGCGTCCATAGGGCTGTCGTCGTTTCATTCGATCGGAATCGAAACGGCGTGCCGGCCATGTTGGCCGACACGCCGAAGCGCTGACCCGCGCACCGTTGGCTTTTGCCATTCCGTAAGCAACTCACAGTTTGAACACGTTCAGCGCGGCACCCTTTTAGGGGCCTCGCTGCCGCGATCGTTCAGGTTTTCAGCCACCTGCTTATCGAAGGATACGTCCTTACAGGAAGATATAGCCTTCTTCACCGTGCTGGCTGACGTCGAGTCCCTGAACTTCATCTTCCTGGCTGACTCGCAGTCCCATCACTGCATCCAGAAATTTCAGAATGATGAAGGTTCCGATTAAAGCGAAGACAGCCGTGGCAACGATGCTCACAATCTGAGGAACCATCTGGCCAGGCATTCCGTCAAGGAGGCCGTAGTGTTTGGAGCTGAGGTGCTTACTGGCGAAGACACCGGTCAGCAATGCTCCGACCGTTCCACCGACACCGTGAACACCGAATGCGTCCAGCGAGTCGTCGTATCCGCACTTCTGCTTCAGTTTGACACAGGCGAAGTAGCAGACGACGCCAGCAATGATTCCCATCGGAATCGCAGAGACCGCCGTGCATGAGCCGCTCGCAGGAGTGATGCAGACCAGACCTGCGACGGCGCCTGAGCAGGCGCCGAGGATGCTCGGTTTGCCGTGCTTAATCCATTCGACTGCTGACCATCCCAGCACGCCAGCTGCCGCACACATGTGAGTTGCAAGGAAGGCGTTAACGGCGGCAGCATTCGCGTCGACAGCACTTCCAGCGTTGAATCCGAACCAGCCGACCCACAGCAACGCTGCACCGATGCAGGTGTAGGTGAGGTTGTGAGGTGGCATCGGCTCTTGCGGATATCCAATTCGTTTTCCAATCAGCAGAGCACAAAGCAGTGCTGAAACTCCTGAGCTGATGTGGACGACGGTTCCGCCAGCGAAGTCGAGTGCTGGAAACAGAGCGTTTTCATTCCACTCGCACAACCAGCCAGCGTCCCCCCAGACCCAATGGCAAATCGGACAGTACACCAGCAAACCCCATAGAACGGAGAAGGCGCACATCGTGCTGAACTTCATTCGTTCAGCAAATGCTCCACAGATCAGAGCTGGTGTGATAATGAAGAACATTCCCTGGAACACGCAGAAAATACTGTTGTTAGCCCAGTCCGCTTCAGAAAGAACTCCGTCGGCGATGATTCCCTTCATCAGGACGTGGTCGAGGTTTCCGAAATATGGGTTCGAGCCTCCAAATGCGAGGCTGTAGCCAATGACTCCCCAGACGACAGTCATCAGTCCCATCAGAAAGATACACTGCATCATGACGCCGAGAATATTCTTTTTCCGGACCAGCCCCCCGTAGAACAACGCGAGCCCTGGTGCTGTCATCATGAGCACGAGTGCTGAAGCTGTAAGCATCCACGCAACCTTGGCCCCGCTCAGCTCGGCAGGAGCCTCCGATTCGGCAGATTCGCCCGAACCTTCATCCCCGGTGGGAGTTGTGTCAGATTCAGATTCTCCTTCAGCAGGTGCATTTGCATCCACTGCTTCAGTTGAGTCTGTCCCATCCTGAGCGAACACGATGGCCGGTTGAGCAACAATTGGCATCAGAGCCAGTAGGAAGATCAATTTCCGGAATACACCAGAAGCACTATGCATTGCCTGTCCTTTTTCAGTAAATGATCGCCGAAACTACCATTCACCGTGTGGGTTGAGGGCCGATTATTGAGGGCACGTTTCCATGGGTCGTAATCGACGGGCAGCAACCGTCACGATGTTTGTAATACTCATTTCCAGGCGGGCTCTGTGAGTAGCGACTTATGGCCCGCTGCGATACGCTCAGACTGCAAGGCAACTGCTGTGCCAAACTTACTGGCCGGCCGACTCTGGGACTTTCCGGCAGTTGGTTCCCTTTTGAATTTACGACTCCGACCTAAGCTCTCGACAATTCATGGACCAGCTCATCCAGGACCAATTCGAGGCCATCACAGGCGGACTATTCGTCTTCGGCTTACTGCTTGGCGTGGCCCTCGATGTCTGGTCGCTGCGAATGTGCGACCAATTCTGCGAAGAGCACGCCAGTGTGAGCGGAACATCACCAGGCTACCACAAGAGTTCGCTGGTTCGTCTAATCACTGCTTTCACGACTGGAGTCATCCTGGCCGGGTACTTTCTGTCAGTCTTCGGCTTGCAGATGCATTCGACAAGTGAGGTCCTGCCGTCGCTGTTCTGGAAGTATGGTCGAGCGACAGGGCATCTCATCCTGCTCGTGTTGCTGATCTCCGCGACCGTGACCGACTTTCGCGAGTACATCATTCCCGATCAGATCACCGTTCCGGGAATGATCGCTGGTGTCCTGCTGGCGACGATTTCCGGCGACACACAATTGATGCACTTCTGGGTCGACTGGAATCAGGCGGTGGTCGACCTTCGCGGGCCGTACATTCCGGCGTGGATCGGCGACAGCACCCACTGGCACGGTTTCGTTTGGAGCATGACCGGATTGGTTGCCGGCGGCGGTGTCACCTGGACCGTCCGCTGGCTTTCGTCCGTGTTGCTTGGTCAGGAGAGCCTCGGGCTGGGCGATGTCACACTGATGGCGATGATCGGAAGTTTTCTCGGATGGCAGCCGCTGGTTTTCGTTTTTCTGCTCGCCCCACTTTGCGGTATTGCGATGGGGCTTGGAGTTCGACTTGTCACGAACAGAACGTATATCCCGTTTGGGCCTTACCTCAGCATTGCGGCAGTTGTCGTTCTGTTTGCCTGGCGGCCACTGTGGATGCTGGAAATCTCCAACGAGTTTTCAATTCGAAAGCTGTTTGGCGATGCTCCAGGACTTGCCATTCTGGGAGGTATTTCGCTGGCCGCGTTCGTCGCGTTGTTGATTTGTCTGAGACTCTACCGTCTGATTCCTGGCAAGCCGCGTTCGACCGGATCTCTATCGATCGGAAAAGAAGATGCTTCCTGAGCGGTCCAGCGAGTTTCGGCTCATCGAGTCTTTTCGCTCGACAACTGGATGCAGTCCAGACGTTCTGACCGGCATCGGTGATGACACTGCTGTAGTATCGGCATCTGATGGTTTGATTCTTCTCGCGGCTGACATGCTGCTGGAAGGAGTCCACTTCGATCTGACAACGGCCACGCCATTCCAGATCGGTCGCAAAACTCTTGCAGTGAATCTCAGCGATGTCGCCGCGATGAGCGGTCGACCGAAGTACGCACTGGTAAGTCTCGCCCTGCCACGCCGACTCGGGGAGCATCGAAACGACAACTTCGCCGAGCAACTCTTCAATGGGCTGCGTTCGCTGGCCGAGGAATTCGAAACAGTCATTGTCGGCGGAGACACGAATTCGTGGGACGGCCCGCTCGTTATCAATGTTGCCATCACGGGTGAAGTATCAGCCGGGAAAGCAATCACTCGTTCTGGAGCGAAAGTCGGCGACTGGGTTTTCGTGACGGGCAATCTTGGCGGAAGCATCGCCGGCAGGCATCTCGATTTCACGCCCCGCGTCAGCGAAGCGTTGATTCTTCGTGAAACATGCCAGCTCAACGCGATGATCGATATAAGCGACGGATTGGTCGCCGACCTGTATCACATTATCGAAGAGAGCAAAGTTGGAGCCTGTCTTAACCAAAGCTCGATCCCAATCAGCGAAGCTGCTGCGTCAGTCGCCGATGACCGATCGCCGCTCGAACATGCTCTTGGCGACGGTGAAGACTTTGAACTGCTCTTCACCGTTTCTCCAGAAGATGGAAAGAAACTTGTCGCAAACAACCCGCTGCCGATTCTTCTTTCACGCATCGGCGAGATTGTAGTGGGAGATTCATGCCAGCTCCGTGGAGCGCTCGGGAAGGAATTCGAACTGCCCAGGCTCGGCTGGTCGCACGACGTCGGCAAGTCCTGAGCGAGAAGCTGGCTGAAAACGGTACGATGATGAATGTTAATTCTCACTAAGATGCATGTTCGAAATAGTTTCGAGCACACTACACGATTGGCGAAGATCGGTGGTTGTTGGTGTTTTCTAATCAGCCAGGTTTCGACTAGACCTACTTCGCTGCGAGATCGGATTCGTTCTGCTTGAGCTTGTAGAATTCGACCTGCCAGTTGCCGAATATCTCGTTCAGAAACTTAACGGCCTGGTGATACTCCAGCCTGGCTTCGTACATCCCCCGCTGCTGCCCAGCGTCCTGGGCGATCAATTTAGCAAGCGTCATCAGCGAAGGTTCGACGTGCTCTTTCAGGTGCGTAAGCATATGAGCGGCCAGGTTACTGGATTCGGCTGCGGCTAACTGGATCAGTTGCCGATCTGCGAATCGTTCTTCCGCGGTGAGCTTTCGCACGCTCGCGGCGGTGGCGTTTTTTTTGTCGAGTTCGTCAGTGTTAACGAGTCGGCCGAACGGATTGGCCATTTCTGCGTTGCCGCCGTTGAGCATCTCTTGAGCAAGCGCGAGCCCACGTTTCGCACGATCGAAGTCAGGATTTACGCTCAACGCCTGCTCGTAGTGCTGTTTGGCTTTGCGATGGTTCACCTGATCCATATAGATGTTGCCCAGATTAACATGGGCATCGACGTTGTCTGGATCGAGTCGAACGGCCTCGCGATAGGCCGACACCGCCATCGATGTCTGGCCGAGCCCCTTCTGAGCTATACCCAGGTTGTAATACGCTTCCGCATTTTTGCCATCTCTTTGAATTCCGTTCCGCAGGGATTTTATCGCTTCCTGGTATTCCTGCCGCAGGTTGCGGATCGCTCCGAGATTGACCCAGGCGGTGGAGTCTCGTGGCTTAAGTTGTGTGAGACGGGTGAAGTGCTCGATCGCTCCTGCATGATCCTGCACAAGATAGCACGCCGTGGCCAGCGCTTCGTGCGCGTCAATGTCATCGGGTTCGATTTCCAATGCTTCCTCAAAGAGATCGATCGCTTCGAGCAGGTCTTTCCTCTTGAAAGCTTTGCGAGCCTTCTTGATCACAGTATCGAAATCAGCGGACTCCATCAGACTCTCCATTCAGGAAGCGGGAACGTCACGCGATGGCGAGCCTGTTCGATATCTTGTCACAGCTTTGCCCGGCCGTGGGTAATTATAAGAGACTCTTAACGATCCAACCAAAGCGAATTTGCCCAACTCGGCATAATCGAGCGAGGCTACCGACAGTTTGTTCGCAACCAGAAGCACGCAAACGTTCGAGGAGTCCCGGATCGTCCGGCGGTTGCGATCGAGAGTTGGCGGAATCATGATTTGATTATCACACGGAAACATTTTCAAACTTGTGAATAAGGCATCGTCATGCTGCAGTCATTCAGTCGCTCGATCATCGGTGGAGTTATCTGCCTTTCCTGCATTTCTGGATTCGTCGCCGATCTTGTCGCTGGAGACTGGCCGGCATTTCGAGGTCCGGCAGGAGTCGGAGTAACCAGCGATACTGGTTTTCCGACATCCTGGTCAGAGGATGACAACATTCGATGGCGAATTGCATTACCGAATCGTGGCAACGAAAGTCCCGTCGTTGCGTCCGAGATGGTCTTTGTCACTTCGGCAACTGACGACGGGAGCGAACGACGACTGCACTGTTTTGATCGTGAAGACGGTTCAGAAAAGTGGATTCGCAAAGTTGAGTTTGAAGCTGGCGAAAAGACTCACCAGACGAATCCGTTTGGAGCAGCGACCCCGGCGGTCAGTGATAACAAAGTCGTCGTCTGGCACGGTTCGGCTGGACTGTTCTGCTATGACCTGGCTGGAAAGCAACGTTGGTCAAATCAACCGGGCCCAGTGACTCACATCTGGGGCTACGGTTCGTCACCTGTCATCCACGATGGGAAAGTTATTCTGAACTTCGGCCCGGGAGTGGCGCAAGCAATCATTGCTTATGACCTCGAAACTGGCGACGAAATCTGGAGACGCAAGGAACCCGGCGGCACCGACGATCGTGGCGGACGGATGGCCGGTTCGTGGAGCACACCTGTCATCGCTGACGTTGGTGGCAACAGCCAAATTGTTTGCAGCATGCCCACGCGAGTCGTTTCGCTGGATCCCAAAGACGGATCGGTCATCTGGTCGTGCGACGGCCTGGTCGGAAAGAACGGCAACCTCGTTTACACGTCGCCGCTGATCAGCAAGGGTATCGGAGTTGCGATGGGCGGTTATGCTGGCCCGGCCTTGGGATTCCGTTTGGATGGTAAAGGCGACGTCACGGAATCTCACCGTCTCTGGCATGACGATTCAAAACAGCCGCAACGTATCAGCTCGGGAGTCATCGTCGGTGATCACATTTTCATGGCGAACGCCGGACCTGGAATTCTGCAGTGCATCGACCTGAAAACGGGCAAGGAAGTCTGGAAAGACCGCGGCCCCGGAGCCAACAGTTGGGGGCAAATGTGTTTTGCCGACGGACGACTCTACGTGACCAATCAGAAAAGTCAGACGGTTGTGTTCTCACCCAGTACTGAGAAGTACGAGCAGCTCGCCGTCAACTCGCTTAGCGGATCAAGCAACTCGACACCAGCGTTCTCCGACGGTGAGATCTTTCTGAGAACATCGAATTACCTCTACTGCGTATATAAGAACAAGTAAGCCTGATCACTCCAGAAGAGATGAACAGTTTGCGACCGCAATAGTTGCAATCTTCATCCGTGATGGATTCGGCACGTCGAGGCGAGCGCTGAGTCCACGTTCAGCGGCAGTTTTTATCGCGATTACTGGAGACGTTGTTCCGCTCGTGGTTTACTACTGGAGTGGTCTGATCTCTCGTCGAATATTTTATGACTCGCAGCAGGGACAAGAATTCTCGCAGCGACAGTTCTCGGGCTGTCGATTGTTTCGACGATTTATTTTGTCTACCTGAGGACGGCCTTCTGGGCCAGTTCCTAATTACGCGGCAACTTGATCGGCCTTCAGACTCCATTTGTGTTGGGCATTTTATTTATCAATCGTAACCAGCCGAAAGACGACCATCGCCAGGGGCGGCAGCGTGATGGACAGAGAATTTTCAAAGCCGTGAGACTCGATTGGTTCGCTGTACGTGCCACCTTCGTTGCCAACGTTGCAGCCGCCATAAATATCAGCGTCGGTGTTGAAGACTTCGCGATAGTAGCCTGGGTTCGGCACTCCGAGTCGGAAGTCTTCGCGCACGACCGGAGTGAAGTTCAGCACGATGACAAAGAAGTCGTCATGATCGCTCGAACGACGAATGTAAGAGTAGGTGCTTCTCTCCGCATCGTCGCAGTCGATCCACTGGAACCCGTTCTGAGAAGTATCGAACTGGTGCATCGCCGGGTTTGAGCAGTAAAGGCGGTTCAGGTCCTTGACCAGTCGGCTGATCCCCGCGTGCGTGGGGATTTGCTGTAGTGACCAGTCGAGTTCCGTGTCGTGGTTCCACTCGTTCCACTGGCCGATTTCGCCGCCCATGAACTGCAACTTTTTGCCGGGCATCGTGAACTGATAGCTGTAGAGCAATCGTAAGTTGGCAAACTGCTGCCATTCGTCCCCAGGCATGCGTGACAGCAGCGACTTTTTGCCATGAACGACTTCGTCGTGCGAGAGTGGCAGCACGAAGTTTTCTGAAAACGCATACATCATGCGGAACGAAAGGTCGTTCTGATGGTGGGTTCGGTAGATTGATTCGCGAGCTGTGTATTTCAGTGTGTCGTGCATCCAGCCCATGTCCCACTTCATTGTGAACCCGAGACCACCGTCATAAAGTGGTCTGGAAACTTTGGGCCAGGATGTGGATTCTTCGGCGATTGTCACCGCTCCTGGGAATTCTCCGTGAATGACTTCGTTGAACTCTTTGAT
The DNA here is from genome assembly GCA_937904325.1 of uncultured Planctomyces sp. Lineage (GTDB taxonomy): Bacteria > Planctomycetota > Planctomycetia > Planctomycetales > Planctomycetaceae > JABMPE01. The sequence continues at coordinate 28,774 of CALGTK010000123.1, read as the reverse complement.
AAAGCTGATGGCGTCTGTGTTTTCACGGCCGCCATGCTCGTTCGGCACCCACTGGCCCGAGTCTCGAGAGTAGTCCAGGTAAAGCATCGATGCGACGGCATCCACGCGCAAACCATCGACGTGGTAAAGGTCGCACCAGAAGCGGGCACTCGACAGGAGAAACTCTCGAACTTCCTGCCGACCATAATTGAAAATGTACGTGTTCCAGTCGGGGTGGTAGCCCTTTCGATGATCTTCGTGTTCGTACAGGCCGGTTCCGTCGAATCGTCCCAGCCCGTGGGCATCGGTCGGAAAGTGAGCGGGGACCCAGTCGACCAGAATGCCAATCCCCGCCTGGTGGCACCGGTCGACGAATAACATGAATTCGTGTGGCGTTCCGAATCGACTGGTCGGGGCAAAGTAACCGGTGACCTGGTAACCCCATGAACCGTCAAACGGATGCTCCGACACCGGCAACAGTTGAAGATGCGAGTAGCCGAGTTCGTGGCAGTACGCGATGAGCTGCTCTGCGAGTTCTTGCCATGTGAAGTAGTCGCGGCCGTCTTCAGGGCGTCGCCACGAACCCAGATGAACCTCGTAAATCGACATCGGCCTTTCGAGCCAGTTGGCGTTCTGGCGAAAAGCCATCCACTCATCATCGGCCCAGGCGTAGTCGCTCAGGTCGCAGACGATCGAAGCCGTGGCTGGTCTATATTCAGACCGAAACGCGTACGGGTCCGCTTTCTGGATCGTGTTTCCGAATACGTCGACAAGCGAGAATTTGTATTTCTCGCCGGGAAGAATGTTCGGGATAAAACCGGACCAGACTCCACTTTCACTCGGCGTCAGTGAGTTGCGATCGTGCAGCCAGTCGTTCGAATCGCAGACGAGCGATACTTCACGAGCGTTCGGCGCCCAAACGGAAAAATGCGTTCCGGCAACACCGTTACGTTCGGAAACCTGAGCCCCCAGGTCGTTGTACTTCGTACTGCTCATTAACTTGCCCCGTTCGAATCGCAGCGTCATTGGCACGGTAGCAGTCCAGTTGCCATCTACTGCGTGACAGTAGGATACCCGAGCAGGTGTTCGCCTCAAGCACCGCCTGACGCCGACTCTCATTTGATCCGCAACCCGCAGAGTTGGCAGCCCGGCTTCACAAGCCACGTTGCGGCTGCCGGTTGATCTGAATTCAACGGCAACACGCCCACGATTCTAGCCGAGGAGGTAAATGATCCAAGTTCGTATCACGTGACAGCTGGTTCTGAAAAGTACAATTCCAAACAACGCAGGGGTTCCCCAGGGAGCCTGCACGTTCGTTGAAACGGATGGTGCATTCCACAACGGCTGGCGGCGGCGTGAGGGACAGTCTGTTTATGTTGACGCGAGCGATTCTTCTGGTCATCGGGCCTGGTTTTCTGATTGCAGGGTGCTACTTCCTGACAGTCGGCAGGCCTTCGCAAAAAGTACAGGCTGCGCCGACGATCAGCTCTCTGCACCGAGAGTTCGACATCGGCGAGCTGCACGCCGGTGTGGAAGAAGGACTTGCCCCCGCGACCTCAGAAACAGCCAAACGCGAACAGCGAAGGCTGACCATCGTGTGCGACGAACTCGCCAGACAGCTTGACCAGGAACTCAACGCTCGAGACCGCATCATCGTCCGACCACCGTTTGTTATCGGTGGCGATCTCTCAGAAGCGGAAATGGACCGCTACTACGTAGAAACCATTCTGCCGACGAAACGTGCTCTCGATCTGGCGTACTTTGATCGGTCACCAGACACACCCTTGACGTTGCTTCTCTACTCGAACGAGCGGTCCTACCGTGACGTTGCCTGGAAGCTCGATCGGAGGAACACCGCCAACTACTACGGATACTACATCCGTACCAAGCGTCGCATTGTTGCCAACATCGGAACTGGTGACGGCACGCTGGCTCACGAACTGACCCACGCGCTGGGGCACTTTGATTTTCCAAACATGCCTGAATGGTTCGACGAAGGTCTGGCGTCTCTCTACGAAGAAGCGGAATTTTCTGACGACGGCCTGCAACTCAATGGACTTTCCAACTGGCGATTGAACCACCTGCTCAGCGCCATGCAGGATCGCCGTCTCGGCAATCTTGAATCATTGGTTTCGTCGCGGAACATCCGTGAAGAGCAGCAAGCCGTTGAGTATGCCCACGCCAGATACTTCTGTCTCTATCTTCAGGAGCGAGGTCTGCTGCCCTTCTTCTATCGCAAGTTCAGAGACCGCGCCACCAGCGATCCGAGTGGCCTCAGAACGCTCTGCGAAATGCTGGGCACTGAAAACCTCGACCCGGTTGACCGAAACTTCCGCCAATGGGTGATTGCTCTTTATGAGCAAGTGCGCAAAACCTCCCCGCAAGTTCGGTGAACCGCTTGTGCAGGTTATGACAATCGCAGGCGGTCACCGGCCGAGCAGATGACGAAGTGCCGGCTCCAACTCCGGAAACGCGAATTCGTAGCCTGATGCCTGTAGCCGGTTCGGGACAGTTTTTGTGCTGCCGAGCAGGAGCTCTTTGCCCATCTCTCCGAAAGCCAGCTTCACGATGAAAGCCGGCATTGGGATGATGGTTGGCCGATTCAGGACCCGGCCAAGCGTCTTGGTGAACTCACGATTGTCGACTGTGCCTGGCGATGTTGCGTTCACCGGCCCGGACAAAGATTCGGTCTGAATTGCGTGAAGGATGATCTGAGGAAGCTCGTCCAGGCAAACCCAGCTCATCCATTGCCTGCCGTCGCCGACGACTCCGCCGCCGCCCATTTTAAATGGCAGAAGCATTTTTTTAAGGGCGCCGCCTTGTGGGCTCAGCACGACTCCAATTCGCAGATTGACGACGCGGATTCCGGCATCCCGGGCAGCGGCAGTTGATTCTTCCCAATCACGGCAGGTTTCGCTGAGGAAGGTCGGCCCTGGTTCACTTTCTTCGTTCATAACTTCCTGACCGCGGTCACCGTAAAAGCCGATCGCCGAAGCGCAGACGAGAACTTTTGGAGGGTTTGCCAAGCCAGCCAGCGTCTTTGCCAACAGAGTCGTACTGTTGACTCGACTGTCGCGGATCAGGCGCTTCATTCCGTCGGTCCACCGCCCGTGAGCAATGTTATGCCCTCCGAGATGGACAACCGCGTCCATGCCTTCCAGAGCCGCCGCGTCGATGGTTTCCTTTGCAGGATCCCAGACGATGTTCGTTGTCCCATCATTGAAAGACGGTCCGCTTCGGTAGAGCCGTGCAACTTCGTGACCGCCGGTCGTCAGAAACGAAACCAGCGACGAACCGACCATTCCTGTTGAACCGCCGATGGCAATTTTCATAGTAGGCTCCTCTGAGAAAGCTGCGTGAAATTTAAGATCGGCGATTGTCAACGAGTGCCTGTACTCGAAGGTCCGTTCGAGTTGTCTGCGAATTAACTGGCCACCGAAAAATTGCCCCGGAAATCCGAGCGGTGGACGATAGTCGATCCGGTCTGTCAGGATACATTGATCCGCCGAAACGGGGTTCATTGAGTGAGTATGGTTCCATTTCGAAAATGGACCGCTCACCTGCAGATCCTGAAATTGTCGACCAGCAATGATGTCGTGATGTTCGGCAATCCATTTCTTCGAGAATGGCCCGAGATTCATCTTGATCACGGCTCGTGAGCCTTCCTCGATACCTTCCGAAGAGAGCAGTTCGATAGACTCCCACGGTGGAGCAAGCCGTTGAAACGCGCCGGGTCGGCAGTGCCACGCGAAAGCTTCATCCGCCGAGACGGGCAGTTCAGAGGACTTTTCGAAGATTGGCATGGGCATTTCCGTAGTAGATCAGCTTGCGACGATGTCATCGTCGCAGGATTGCTATCAAAAGCCGCCTTACAGGAATGTTTCCAGTCCCTCGTCTTCCAGCGCCGCCAGAAGCTCTTTGATCTGAGCCTCATCATCCAGTTTGGCCACAAGTGTAGACCGCTCGGTGTGAACGACCACGCAATCTTCCAGACCGATGGTTGTCACAAGGTGGTCGCCGGATGAAAAAATCGTGGAGTTCTTCGTGGCGATGCCGACGTGCTGACCGAGTACTGTGTTGCCGTTTGCGTCCTGCTCATGCACCCTTGGCAGTGCCGACCAGCTTCCGACATCGTCCCAGGTAAATGGAGCTTCAAGAACGCAGACATTCTCCGAGTGTTCCAGTACGGCGTAATCGATCGAGATCGACGGCATGTTTGAGAATTCTCGTTCAAGGGAACTGGCCCACTTATCTGTGCCGGCGTGTTCTTTGAAACGTTCCAGAACTTCGGTTACACCGGGGCAGTGCTGATACAGAGCGTCCAGGATCGTGTCGGCGCGCCAGACAAAGATGCCGCTGTTCCATAGAAAGTTTCCGGCGTCCAGAAAATGCTGAGCGGTTTCCAGATCGGGCTTTTCACAAAAGCGTGCGACGTTGAATACTCGATCCGAATCGGTCAACTCGTCGCCCTGCTCAATGTATCCGTAACCCGTCGCCGAGCGAGTCGGAACAATGCCGAACAAACATAATCGTGAAGGATTCTTTGCCACCGTGTCCATCGCCCGTTCAACGGCAGCGACGAAGGCCCCGTTGGGAGAAATTACATGGTCGGCCGGAGTCACCAGCATGATGGCGTCTGGATCGTCGGCCAGCAGTCGTGCCGCAGTAATGGCGATGCAAGGCGCCGTGTTTCGGCCGCAAGGTTCGATTAGAATGTGACTGGCGGAAAGCTCCGGTAACTGACGCCCTGTTTCGACTGCGTGGACAGCGTTGGTAACAATCCACGTAGAATCGGCCGACGAGAGATCGGCACAGCGGCGTATCGCCTGTTGAATCAGAGATTGATCGCCAAACAGCGAGAGAAACTGTTTCGGCAATTCTCTGCGACTGACCGGCCAGAATCGTGTCCCACTACCACCAGCCATAACCACCGTGTGGAGCATCTCGGAGTCCCTTCCGTAGGCATTCGACATCCTGCTTTGAGCGGAGTGTAGAGCAGTCGCCAAAACGCGAGAATATCTTCTCTGACGCCATTCCTGTGGATGCGTGAACTCAGTCAATCACAGGCTGGACTGAGCTATGAATTCGCACAGATTAACACGGATAATTCATGACACGCCCCCATTGATCGGTGTGGATTTGTGGCCATCCATGACTAAGGTTTCCTCGATCCAGTCCCACTTCTCAGTCTTCCGCTTAGTGGCTGGCCAGGTTTATGCTTTGCTAAATCAGTTTCAATCCGGATTGCATAGTCCTCAAGATGTCTCATCTCAAAGCCTGCCACTGCTGCGGCATGATTCACGCCATCCCGAAACTCGCGTCCGGAAACGTGGCGGCGTGTACGCGCTGTGAATCGGTCATTGTGCGGCCTGGCTCGAGCGACAAAGTGACCGCGCGTACTGCGGCGGCGGCATTGGGTGCGTTCTTTCTGTTCTGGCCGGCGGTCCTGCTGCCGATACTTCAGGTTGAAAAACTCGGACACAGGTCAGCATCAAGTGTGCTTACTGGAATCGTCGAACTGTTTGCAGATGGAAGCTGGTTTGTCGGTGCGATCGTCTTTGTTTTTTCGATTGCGTTGCCGTTGACCAAGATCGTGATACTACTTGAACTGAGCCTTTTCCGACTGTCGCATCGCCGCTTTCGATCACTGATATATCGAATCATGGAACACGCCGGGAAGTGGAGCATGATGGATGTCATGCTGCTGGCGTTTCTGGTGATGCTGATAAAGATTGGAAGTCTCGTCGAGTTTCAATTCGGTTCGGCAGTCATCGCCTTCGTGTTGTGTGTGGCGCTGAGCATGGTCGCGTCGATGAGCTTCGCCCCGCACGCCATCTGGGAAGACGATGACCAGTTCGGCAACGGCCAGACTAAAGAAGTGGAGCTGAAATGAAGCGGTTGCTGGCACGCTGGGTTTTTCCCGTCGATCAACCTCCGATTGAGCGAGGAGTTGTCGAGATTGTAAACGGCGTCATTTCCGACGTATGCCCGCTAAATGGTCAACCGGATGCCGATACTACTGACCTGGGCGACGTAGCCATCATTCCGGGTCTGGTGAATGCCCACGCTCATCTTGAATTCAGCAGCCTCGATTCGCCGATCGAACCGGCTTTGCCGTTTACTGATTGGATCGGAAGACTCCTGGCTCATCGTCGGGCACGAACGGGCTCATTGACTCAATTCATCCATGCAGGAGTTCACGAAGCCGCGACAGCCGGAACGAGTCTCGTCGGCGATATAGTAACCGGCGAATGGACACCGGATTGCGTTCCTGAAGATGGCCTGCCCATTGTCGCGTTTCGGGAATTGATTGGCCTGTTGCCGGATCAGTCCGCGTCTCAGCTTGACCTCGCAAATCAGCACATCGCCGATTGCCGAGCAGCCGAACAAACAGAACAACGCGTTCTGCTTCCGGCCATTAGTCCGCACGCTCCTTACAGTGTCAGCCCGGAACTGTTTCACGGACTCGTCGATCTGGCTCGAACTGCAGAGGTGCCGTTGTGTATTCACCTGGCGGAAACTCAGATGGAACTTGAACTACTCAAATCGGGCAGCGGCGAGTTCTTCGAAATGCTCATCCGCTTTGATCTCTGGCGTGAAGGGACTTTTCCCAGAAACTCTCGCCCGATGGATTATCTGGAAGCGCTGAGCAGTCTGCCGCACGCGTTGATTGCTCACGGAAACTACCTCGCCGATGACGAGATCGATTTCCTGGCAAGTCATCCCAACATTGCTACCGTCTTCTGTCCGAGAACGCATGCCTTCTTCGGACATTCAAATCATCCATGGGAGCGTCTACTCGACGCCGGCGCGACGGTCTGCATCGGCACGGACGGGCGATCTTCAAACCCAGAATACTCGCTTTGGGCGGAGCTGAATTTTCTGGCCCGCTCATCCGGCGCTGACAGAATGCCGCAGATTCTGGAAGCGGGAACGCTTCGTGGAGCGACCGCACTCGGGCAGGGGGAAAAGACAGGAATGATTACGCCGGGTAAACGAGCTGACCTGACAGTGATCTCATTGAACGAATCAACGGCGAATGATCCGTGGATGGCGCTGTTCGCTGCAGAATCCAAACCAGTTACAACAATCGTCATGGGTTCATGGATTCGAACGCCTGGATTGTGACTGGAAACTTGCAATGCGAGCACTGAACTTCGAACAATACTTTGTACTTGGCCTTACCACGAAGGCCGTACTGTCAAAACTGCCGCAGGGCCGGGTTTTCTTTTCGCAAGCGCCACTTCTCAAACTTCGCCGAGTAACGCATCTGCTATGCTGTTAAATATTCGATTATTCGCCCGTGCGAAAGACCTCGCCGGCTCGGAAACGATTTCTGTCGAAGTCCCGGATAACGCCACCGTCGGCGACTTGAGGTCTTCACTGAGTGAGCAGTTTCCGACTCTCGAGCCGCTGACTTCGAACCTTCACGTTGCGATTGGGACAGACTACGCGGATGACACAGCGTCACTCGACAACTCACAGTCAATCAGTTGTTTCCCGCCGGTCAGCGGTGGATAAACAGCGGCGGAAAAACTGCAATAGCGTCATATGAACTTTACAGCTGGTCGAAAATATTGCGTCACAGCGAGCACCAGGATTACGACGAACTCTCTCTCTGTCAAATCTGTGTTCTTTACGTCCTGGCAATTTTTCAAATCTGATCAACAAACGGCTTGGCTGTTGGGTTACGCCCTCACGTTCTGATATCACAACTGAGCACGCACTAACTACTCATCGGAGCTTACGCCTCATGACTGCTGATTCGGGTAAATCTGGTCTCAACGACGGATCACCGGAAGCATCGTCCCGACGTTCCCGGACTTGCCACGTACTCTTTGTGCTCGGGTCTGGTTTCGACCCCTCAGAACAGGCCAATTCGCTGACAACTGAGTTTCGCAGTGAGCATGTATCACTGAATTTCTCGAAGGCCGAAACAATTGTTCAGACGGCGGATGAATGGCAGGCTGACGATACAACAGGTTTTCGAAAGTCAGTCGCGACCGTAGTCAAGAAGTGGTGCCGTGATCAGGCAGCGAGTTTCGATCCGAAGCGGTTACTCGTCAGCGATTATCAGGATGACGACGGGCGACTATTTGCTGTCGCCGGATACTTTCCGCGACGCAAATCAACCAGCAGCAAGAGCACTGCGGAAACGAACATCCCTCAACAGCATTCCGATTCAGCGAATTCTGACAACGACGATTCAAACGACGACGGTACCACCGAACGAGCGAAATTCGTTCTCCTCGCTCAGCGATGGCTTGAGAAAGTAAAGGCACAGCCTCCAAAACGACTTGCGATGGTCGGCGGTGGAGTGGTTACCCTGCTGGTTATGGCAATTGTTCTACAGATGCTGTTTTTCGGCGGCGACGGTGAAAATATCGCTCAATCAGATTCCGACGAGCAGTTGCAGGCCCAGAATAGTGACACGGACCAGTCCGCAGCCGCACTCGGGATTGCGCCACCAGTTTTTCCTACTGGTATCGTTCGAGTTTACACGCCAGAACCTGGCTTCGCGGTGATGGTCGATGGAGAGCCTGTTCGCAATGCTCAAGGCGAGTTTGTCACGACGCCTTGTGCGGTCACAGCAGAGCAGGGGGCTCGCTCGATTACAGTCTTTCGCGAAGGTGCATTTGACCTGTCTCGCGTGGTCGACGTCTCAAAAGACAGTGAGATCACTCTTGAACCCTCGAACGACGCGAGCGGCGTCAGTGATATCCTGAAAGCTCCTCATTTGAGGGCTGAAGTCGGAGTGCCCATCGCGCTGGCCGGCCTGAATTCAAGTCGGCCGGAAACGGATCCGTATGTGACTCCCGATCGACTTTCCATCTGGTTTGTCGGCGATCGAGTAGATGGTCGAGGCCTCTTTGTAGCGACGCGACCATCGCCATTCCACGATTTTGATGAGCCGCGATTGGTCAATCGCAGTGCCGACATGCCAGCAACGCCCAGCATTACAGACGACTCTCTCTACATCGTTTATGCAGTGCCGGAGAAGGCTCGGCTGATGGCTTTAGCTCGAGCCAACCCGCTGGCAGGATTCGACGGCAAAGACGCGCTGCGTCACAGCAAAAGTCTGGCGCCAACCTGGACCTCGTCACAGATTCTCGGCGACGGATTGCGTCTGTATTGGGTGGAAGAAACCGCAGATGGCGACGTCCGCACGCTGACTTCCAGCCGCCAACGACGAACCGATGTGTTTGGGAAAACTCTGAAGGTCAAACTCGCTGGTATCCACCCGTGCATGTCGCGAGACGGTTTGCGGCAGTACACCTTTGATGGCAAAACACTGACTCGGTACCGCCGCAGCACCACGTCAAAAGCGTTCATCGACGACGGCGTCATAGCAAAACTGATTCTGCCAGGTTACGCCCACAGAAAATCGCACCGACAGTTTTTTGTCAGTAGCGACGAGCAGTGGCTGTTTTATTCGGATGACCCAAAGTCGAGCGGCGACCTGTTCATGACCAGAATTGCCCAGGGCCCACAATGGGGCGTCGTTCCGCGTGGCAAGCCGATCTCGCCAAAGCGTGTTGTCGTGGTGGCGACGTCGGAACCGGACCCAACCGAAATGATCGTTCCCGAAAAGCCAAAGCCCAAACCTGTCGATCCTCGCTCGCTTCCTCTGCCATACACATCGCATTGGAAAGTTTTCACTGCATTGCTGAGCGATCGGCAGTACGACGAAGCTGAGGACCTGCTGCGGAACGCGGAGTCGAATCCCGAAATGCAATCGTTCTCTGAGCAGCTCGCGTGGGACGAGGAAGACTTCCAGGCAATCCGTGATTTCTGGCGCGACCTGGAAAAGACGGCCTCGGAAATCAAAGCCGGAGAATCTGTCCGAATCGGTACGCTTCGTCTGGAAGTCATCAGCTTCGAAAACGGGGAACTGATTGGCAAACGCGACGATACAGAAGTCCGCCGAAAGCTGACGGAGCTTGCTTCGACAGAACTAGCGGGCATCTTTGACACAGGTGTCGGCAAAGAAGATGGGCAGACGCAGTACCAATATGGCATTCTGCTGGCGTACGACGTGCAGGCTGTGGAACGAGCACGCGATCAGCGATTCGAACGCTGTGTGGATTTAGCGGCCACTTTCAAAGAACGAATCGCCAGGCGAAAACTTGCGCAGGCCCTTGCTGAACTGGACCGGACGAACTTTGGCAAAGGCGTCGGCTTTCTGAAAGAAACCAAAGTATTGGCCGTCGGAACGCCTGTCGCCAGTGAAGCGCAAAAACTGGAAGAAGAGTTGTACGAGTACGTGAACTGGCAAACCGTCGGGTCTCGAAAATGGAATATCGATGGGAACTCCTATGAGGCTGACGGTGACCGAGCCAACGGATCATTACTTACTTCACAAAAAGAGTACCACAACTTCGAGCTGAGTCTGGAATGGAAAACGCTTAACACCCTGACGGCGCAGGGCGGCGTCTTTTTTCATTACCCCGGTCGAGGTGAACTGGTCGATCTGGCTCACAAGATTCACCTTTCGAACGACTCAGGCGAAGGTACCGACCAGTATTCTTCCGGGTCGCTCTTTGGTGAGGAAGGCCCCGACTCGAATGTCGTCAAAGCATCTGGACAATGGAACACGCTCGATATCAAAGTCGTCGACAAGGAAGTTGCCGTGACAATTAATGGCCGCAAAGTACTCGAAACTGATGCCACGAAAGAAACAGTTCCCGACAGTGGCCTGGTCTGCCTCGACGGAATTGCTGGCGGAATCACCTACCGTAAGATCCTCCTCAGCGAACTTCCGGAGTAACCGGTTCACGTCAGGACCAGTCTTCGCTACTTCTCAGGGCATTGATCAGGTGGCGTCTTGAGGAAGCGGTGGCGCTGCTGGACCAGGCGGACGATCGGACTTGAATTCGTAGTGGGCAATCTTTCCATGGCCGACGGCGAAGAAGCCTGTCGAGTTGTCGTTCATCGCGAGTTCATGGACATGCATCGGTGCCTTTTCCTGCTTGATCAGCTGGCCGGTGTCGACGTTGTAGAAGGAAACAAAACCGCTGTGGTCTCCGCCGGCGGCGAGTAGCCAGTTACCGGCTGGATCGAATTCGATTTGTTCGACGAGGCCCTTCAGTTTGTTATCTTCGATGACGTGCAGACTCTCATTTTTCTGCCAGTCAAAGATCTCGACACGCGACGGACCGCCGAGGTGATCGATGTTTCCGATTTTGCCAATGCCGCCTGCGGCGAGAAGTTTTGAATCGTGCGAGAAGGCGACTGATCTGATACCGCCGATCGAGTGTCGTCTCGCGCGAGGGTCCCACGTGTACATGCCGGGAGATTCCAGTTCGGCGGCCTTCTTTCCGGATGACACTTCCCAGACCGCGATGTGCCCGACTTTGTCTGCTGTCGCCAGCCACTTGCCGTCGGGCGAAAACGCCACGGCGTACAGCATCGACGGATAATGGTCGGGCGTTTCTTCTTTGTGATCCTTCAGGGTGTGCATTGTCTTGCCGGAATGCGCGTCCCAGAGTTTGCCGACCATATCATCAGCGACGCTGGCGACGATGTTTCCGTCCGGGCTGGCAGTCACTCGGCGAATCCATCGTACATGAGCCTTGATTGAGCGTGTCGGCTTCTTCGACTCGGAATTCCACCAGATCAAGTTGCCATCGTAGCTTCCTGAAACCAGCTGCTTCTCGCTGCTTTGTACGATACCTGTCACATAACTTTGGTGGCCTTCCGCCTCGAATGCGGCGGGTTCGGGTTTCTCAGCAAGAGCGTCGACTTCGTAGATGTTGAAGTCAGAATTGCCGAAGAACAACTTGCCCGAACCCGATTCGCGAGCGACACAGAACGCGATACCGCTAATGCCGAAATCTTTGACGCGTTTCAGTTTCTCAGGATCAGACCAAGTCATGACGTTGCCTTGAAGATTGGACGGTTTCTCGATGGATTCGTGTTGCTGAGTCGCGGCAAGCTATGCAAGCACTTGCTTGATTGGTTTTGCACCGAAGTCTGACAGAGGTATCGGACGAGAGCCGATCATGTATTCTTTTTCGTGGTCGATGCCGAGTGCTTCGAGGATGGTTGCGAAGACTTCAGCGGCTCCGACTTCGCCATCGGCCACGGTGTTACCTTCCGGTTCTGTCCTGCCGTAGAACGAGCCGCCCTGGACTCCGCAACCGGACAGGCTGCAGCTCCAGGCGTTCGCGAAATGGTCGCGTCCCAGACTTGCGTTGATCTTTGGCGTGCGACCAAATTCTCCAAGCGTGACGACCAGCGTATTTTTCAGCAGGCCGCGTTCTTCAAGGTCATCGAGCAGTGTGCTCATAGCATGATCAAGGTCTGCACAGAGTTCACGATGAGTTTCGAAGTTCTGGCCATGACTGTCCCACCATGCCCGAGCGACTTTTACGAATGGAGTTCCGGCTTCGACAAGTCGGCGAGCGATCAGGCACTGCTGAGCGAACTGGCGAGGGCCGTATTTGGCTCGGACAGACTCTGGCTCCTGCTCGATGTCGAACAGTTTCTCGCTGGACATCAAACCGTGAACGCGACTGTAAGCCGTCGTGTGACTATTGATCTTTTCGCTGTGCCGCGCCTTGATGAATCGGTTAGAGAGGAGATCACGCAGAGCCGCTCGGTCCTGGTGGTCGATATCGGAGATTGCGTCCAGTCGTCGCATGTTGTCTGGAATCTGCTTGTCGGAAAGAAACATTGGAGCGTAACGGGCACCAAGGAATCCGCTGGTGCCTTTGCGTCGACCCTCGGTCGACGTGTACATCGAGACGTAGTCCGGCACCTGGCTGTCAGCACGTCCGAGTTCTCTGGCAGCGATGGCGCCGATGTCCGGGTAGATCAGGCCTGGATCTTTTACACGCCCGGTTTCCATGAGCGAAGCGCCGCCGCCGTGGTCACCGATTTTCGAATTTATCGAGCGAATGATCGCGGTGTGGTTCATTCGTTGAGCCATCTTCGGCAGCAGCTCGCTGATGTGAACGTCGTTGGCACTTGTTTTGATTTTGGCGTAAGGGCCGCCGGTCGATTGGCCGGGTTTTGGATCCCACGTCTCGAACTGACTGGCACCTCCGGCCAGCCAGAGCAGGATCACGCTCTTTTGCTGGCGTTTGACTTGGCCCGCCAGAAGCGGATTCTTCAGCCCGTCGAGGCGCGTCATGTCTGCGGCGAAGGTACCTGCTGTTGCTGCTCCGGCTGCTCCCAGGAATCCTCGTCGTGACAAACCATGATCGGCCGATCCACAAAAGATGCTTTCGGGTTGTGCCATGATCAACTCCTGCCTCGTAGGGTGGGCATCGCCCACCATGTTTTAGTGATTCGCGAGCGTCGCTCACGGGAGCTTCATAATTGGCAGGCAGTGCCCACCCTGCTTAGTGGTTAAAGCGAAGTTCCGGGCCGGTCAAAAGTGCCCAGACGACCTGCTTGATCGCCGCTGGAGAATCGTCTTTGCGGGAATCCAGATATTCAACAATGACTTTTTTTTCGTCTTTGGTCGGCGGTCTTGAATTTACTGCTGCGAAGGCTGCTGAAACCGCCGCCTGCGGATCGTCCAGCTTCTTCAAGTGTCCGACGAGTCGGTCGCCGGAGTCCCGCAAAAAATCGTTTTCGATTCGGTCGTTGTTACTGAAGAAGAGCGCTTCGTCGACGGCAATCTGAAAGTTCTCGCCAGGAATTTCGAAAGTGTCGTCCCAGCTGTTTGTGGAATTCTCCAGGCCGGTGCGCTCCTTCTTCCAGTCTTCGGACGGTTTCGTGAGCCACTGTTCCCAGTGAGGAGGGTTGCGAGTGGCGACCAGCAGTGACATTGCATACTGGCGTGGTGATAATGGCCGTGGAATGGCCACGGCGAAGTAGTGAGATGACGGTGGGTCGGCGGCAGAGTTCCACTCACTGGACCGTGAGTAACTCTTGCTGAGAACGATGCCTCGGATCAGACGTTTGAGGTCGTATTCGTGTTCTACCGTGTCTCGCGCGAGCCAGTCGAGTAGCTCGGGATGGCTTGGTAAGTTTTCAGAGTGCAACTGGTCGGGCGGATCGACGATGCCTCGACCGGTAAGGCGTTGCCAGATTCGGTTGACGATGTTGCGTGCCAGGAAGGCGTCGTTGTCTTTGTGTGAGGCCGTTTCGACGAGTCGCTCTCGCGGACGAAACTCCGGGTACGACACTTCGACTTTGTCGTCCTGCTGCAGTTTCTTGATGAGTTCGTCGTACTTCTTGCGGGAATCGTCGTTCAGCTCCGGAGTGCCATCTTTAACGATGGCTCCATTCAGGAACATGAACTGAGCCTGCTTCTCGACACCGGCCGTCGTGGTGAATTTCACGTCGCCATAGAACTTCTCGCCGAGACTCTGCTTCTTCGTCAGGTACGTTCGGCTGAAGAACGACTGCATGCCGTAATAATGGTCCTGCTTCCAGTCTTCGACGAGCGGGTGGTCGTGGCACTTCGCACAACTCACGTTGACACCGAAGAAGAGAATTGCAGTGTCGTTCGTCAGGTCGTCGAGGCTCTTGGCTCGGTGTTTGACAAACTGCAACGCCGCTTTTTGGTACTCGTCGTTTTCGTCGCCAGCCAGCATGTCTCGAAACATGCTGTCCCACGGCCGGTTCTGTTCGGTTGCCCATAGTAGGTATTTGCGAAAGTCGTTGTCGTTGCGGCGGGCAGGATATTCCAGCAGGACCTGCAGCTCGTTTCGGTGGTGGTCGATGAAGTCGGGACTCGCCAGTAACTTATTAACAAGTTCAGCTCGGCGTGTAGTTGGATCGCTAGATACGAAAGCGTGCAGTTCGGCTGTCGTTGGGATGCGCCCGGCGAGGTCGAGCGTCAAGCGGCGAACCAGAATGTGCTCGTCGATCTGCAACGCCGTTTGCACGTCGTTTGTTTTGATTAGATCGTCGACGTAATGGTCGATGACCGATTCCATCGGCTGATCGGCTGGGAGCATCTCGGCAGCGCTCAGCGGAACCTGTGCGCAAAGAAAAATCGAGGCAATGGTGAGGCAGAGTCGGAACATGGCGACAGTCGAACCGGTAGGAAGTGAGACTGGCGAGGTTCTGTCCCGCTGTCGGACGGTCGCCGAGCGGGCCAAAACCGGTAGGAATCAACACACGAGGCTATCAGGTTGTGGCTGATCCATCAATAACTCGTCATGCGACGAGCGGCATCGCCACGTATTCCTTGCAGGTTAGGCCCTGACTGACGGAATCTGGAAGCGTGTAGCGGTTCATGGGAACGAGGGAGTGGCTGCCCGTTTAAATTGGACTTCGTCAGGCGGAGCCTGACTCACAGTAACTGCTACAGCCCGAAAACCCAGCCAACCGGGTCGATTTCCTGCGTGCCCATCGAGCCGCCTCGCAGCCAGCCAAATGGGTCGATTGGCTGCAGCGGAGCACCAGCCATGTCACCACACGATCCGTAGGAATTGCACGGGTTGCAGGAGTTCCCGCAGGGGCCACAGTTCTTACACGGAGTCACGATACGAGGCATCGAGAAGATAGGTCCAATACTACCCGGACCAGCGAAAACCGGCTCGGCGAAGTGTGGTCGCACCACGATGTGATCAAACCCGATTTTAGGAATCAAAACGGTCCGAGCGCACCCGCTTGAGCAGGCACCCGTTCCCAGCAGGGCCAGTGTGATGGCGGTTTTATATCGCACAGCTTCCTCTGTAGTTTGGGCGTTCGAGCGATGACGTGACGCAGGGGAGACACCGCCACCAGATGATGATTCGGTGAGCTGTGCACACCCTGCTCCTATCTGGATCGGATAGTCGCGTTCGATGTCTGGTGCTGGAAACGCTGGATGGAATGGATCGACCGACTGTGCGTCCGGATGTGCCAGGTACTCCGCCCGAAACGCTCGAACGGGCTGTAGCGGCAGTTCTCGACAGGAAAGATATTCCGGTCGTGGCAGGTTGAGATTCGGTCGCACGCGAGTTTGTCACTTCGTACCGGTTTTAGCAGGCAGCCTGAGGATTCGCAGAATCATCGCCGCAGCATGAATTCAACATAGCCACGTAAAGTGCCTCAATTGCCTGACCGGAACAATCGGAGCACTCTTCAGCGGAAGGTGACTAGTTAGATGAACTCGTACCTCCGGGTTTTGCAACCTGGAGCGGAGTGTGACAATAATAGAAGCAGGAGCGGGGATAGCGGACCTACCAGTCCGCGAAGGTTTGCCCGGCATCCGGATTGATCGTTTGCGACGGAATTTCCTTCCAGTCGTGACAATCGGTATCCGGAGCCCGACTGCAGTTCTCCTCGGCGATGGATCGCCACCGAGCCATGAACGGCTCGTACTTGTGAAACAAACTGCCGCGACGATCGAGCGTTTGCTCGGACGAAACGGCTGGCCGGCTGAGCCGGAACTTTCGCATCGATTGACCCGTCACCTTTGAGGAGACATCTCATGAAGAATCTGTTGGCAATGGTCGCTTTCTGTGCGGCCACAGCGTTGAGCCAGCAGGCGTTTGCGTCGGGGTATTGTGGAGCGGCCACATTTAACTGCTGCCCGACAGTCGCCTGTCAGCCAAGCTCGTGCTACACGACCTGCAAAATTGAACGGCAGACGTGTAAGAAGACTGTGTACGACACCGTTTGGGAACCCGAGGAAATTACTCGGACCCGAACCGTCTACGAAACCGCTTACGAAACCAAAGACGTCACCTGCTACAAAGTCGTCCGCGAAACCGCCTATCGCGAATGCGAGTACGAAGTTCGCCGGCCGGTGACTGAGACTTCTTACCGTGAAGAGAAGTACACCGTCTGCAAACCCGTTTGGGAAACCGGTGAACGCGACTGCAGCTACACTGTTCGCAAACCCGTCTGGGAAAATGCTGAACGCGACTGCGTCAAAGTAAGCTGGAACAAGGTGATCGAGAAGGGCGAACGCGAATGTCGCCGCACCGTTTGCCGACCGGTTGACGAAGTCGTCGAACGCGAAGTCTGCCACACGGTCATGAAACCAGTGACGACTTGCCGAACCGTTTGCGTTGACCAGGGATCGTGGGTCAACAAGCAGCACTGTCTGCCGGGTCTGCCGCTTCCCGTTCTTTCGCTGCAGTGCAACCCGTGCTCAATTCTGCCGCTCCCGCTGCCGATTCTGGGAATAGCTCAGACGCCGGGTCTCGCCTTCAACATGAAGAAGTGGTGTCCGAACATGGTGCAGCGTCAGGTGCAGCATACTGTGATGGTTCCTGAAACCGTCACGAAGAAAGTTCAGTGCACTGTTCGCCGTTACGAAACTGAAGTCGTCGTCGAGAAGATTCCTACTCAGACATGCCGCTGGGTGAAGTCAGAAGTAGTCGAGAAGGTGCCGTACAAAGTCTGCAAGTGGGTTAACGAAACCGTCGTCAAGAAGGTTCCAACTCGCACTTGCCGAATCGTGCAGGAAGAAAAAGTTCGCAAGATCCCGGTCACAAACTGCACGTGGGTGACGGAAACCAAAACGCGAAAAGTTCCTTACTGCGTCGAGAAGAAAGTTCCTTACACGGTCACTCAGAAGATCGCTCACTGTGTGCCGAAGGAAGTTCCTTACACGGTCACTCGGATGAACTGTCGACGGGTTGCTCGCGAAGTCGAGTACGAAGTCTGCAAAGTTGTCCCAACTACTGTTTGCCCGACAATGGGTGGCTGTGCAACTGGCAACTGTGCAACTGGCAACTGTGCAACTGGTAACAGTGGAACCAAGCCGGCCGTCAGAGAAGAAGAAACGCTGAAGCCTGTTCCAGAAGAAGCCGTTCCGGCAGAGCACAAAGCGTTGAAAGTTCCCGTCGAGCCGCTGACTGAGAAAGCTCCTTCAACGGAGCCACCGAAGCCAAGCCCGGCAGACGACGCTTCCAGCACCTAAGATTGCTGGAAGAACCAACTACGACCAACGCCTCGATCGTCGAAAGATGATCGAGGCGTTTTTATTGCGCAGGGTGCGTCTTAACGCACCATTAAGGGAAGTGGTGTGGTGATTCGAGATGCAAACCTGCGATCAGATTCTCGATCCGTCCCGAAGAGTCACGGCCTCAAGTTTCCAGTAATCCTTCGAGCCCCTCGGTGCCGATAGTAACGATTGAGCGGATTGCGCCGGGTGTTCGGCGTGCGCCCACGCTCTTAATTAACGGTCCAGATGCAGTAAGAGGCGACTGGAAATGTACGAATCCTACTGGGGTCTGTCGGCTTCTCCTTTCTCGAACCGGCTTAGTACGAAGTGGTTTCATGAAAGCGAGATCCACGAGGAAGCTCTGGCCCGTCTGTTCTACTTAATCGAGCAGAAACGCGGATTTGGGCTGCTCAGCGGCTCTGCCGGGACCGGTAAGTCGCTGACGTTGAAGGTTTTGTGCGAGCAGGTGAAGCGATCTCAGCGGCACGTCGCCTATACAAATCTGCTAGGTGTGGACGCTCACGAGATGCTTTGGAATCTGGCCCTGGCACTCGGTTTGGCTCCAAGTGAATCGGAATCCCGCTGGAATCTCTGGAGGAAAATCACCGACCAGATGCATTCTCTGCAGATGACAAGAACGCAGACGATCTTCCTGTTCGATCATCTCGAACGCGCTGACTCAACCTGCCTGTCACTGCTCGAACGCCTGTTCTGCACAGCGGAAGAAGCATGCGGCCTAACGACATTCATCACCGCCGTTCGATCTAAAGAACTGCCAAGACTAAGCGGCATCCTCAGCGAACTTGCCGATCTACGAGTCGAACTCGCCCCTTTGCAGCTCGATGAAACCAATGAGTTTATCACTGATATGCTGAAACAGGCCGGCAGCGACCGCGAGATTTTCACCAACGATGCAACGCTGCAGATTCACGTCCACACCCAGGGCTGCCCGCGACTGATAAATCGCCTGTGCGAATTATCAATGATCGCAGGCATGGCGGCTGACAAAGACAAAATCGATGGAGCGTTGGTCAACTCGGTGTCGTCGAGCCTGGTCACAAAGCTCGACCGATCAAACCAGATCGTCGAGTACCACGAGCTGGTCTGAGTCTTTCGCAGGGTGGGCACTGTTTAGTAAGGTGTTTTGTCCCGGTGATATTTTTGGTGTGGTGAGCGGTGTCTACCCTGCAGTCTTCGTCTGCGTATTTCGTTGGTAGACGAAGCGAATCATTTCTACCGAAATGCAAACAGCGCCGAGTGCGTCCGCACGTAGATTGTCCCATCGACGATCGCCGGAGTGGCATAAACGCCGTCTTCCATATCGTTGACGGCGAGGATCTCTGGATCCGGCCGAAGAGTCAGTACGGTGATCTGGCCCGCACCCGCTGTCGTGAACAGCTTGCCGTCGGCGATCAACGGCGATGCGTAATGAGTACCCCGGCCGCGCGTTCGCATTCGATAGACCCGTTCTCCCGTCTTTAGAGACAGACAAGACAGGATGCCGCCGTTCTTCACGAAGTAAACATGCTCGTCGTGAACCAGCGGCGAAGGTACTTCGGGGATTCCATCGTCAGAAAGTCTTCGAACTTGGCCAGCTTTCGGCTCACCTTCACTGTCGATGTCGATAGCGAGTAGCCCGTGTTTTTCATACGACGCGCGGCGAGCATCGCCAGCTGCCTTTGCTTTTGACCATTCTTCCTTGTCGACCTGTCCGTCTTCGTTCCGGTCGACCATCCCCATCCGTAGTGGAAACCCATTCTTAGGTGCATCCGTTCCTTCCGAACGATGAAAGATCATTAGCCGAGGAAATTCCTTCCCGGCAATGACGCCATCTTTATTCCTGTCACGATCTTCGAGTAGCTTCTCAAACGTTGACAGTGCCGGAATCTGCGACGTCTCGCCGGTTTGATGCCAGGTCGCGACAATCACTTCGTCACCGGCGACTACCGGTGTGCTCGTTGCAGTTGTCGAACATCTCATCTTCCAGATTTGTTTGCCGGTCTCAATGTCAACTGCCTGAACGGCTCGGGCTGAATGCACAATTAGCTTGTCGCCAGCGACGATCGGGGTCGATGTGCCAGCCATGTCGGGACTGAAGCGTTCTGGCTGTTTCACCTTCCAGATGTCTTTGCCCGAACGTTTGTCAACGGCTATCAGAAAGTGGTCGACATAGTTGCCTCGGTAGAGGATAACTTTGTCGCCAACGATGATCGGCGAAGTCGCGTTGCCACTGAAAGATCGAGCAAGCTTCATCTTCACATCCCACTGCTTTGCTCCAGCTATGTCGAAACAGATCAGTCCGTACGAACCGAAGTAAGCAACGACGCGTTCGCCATCGCAAGCTGGAGTACTGCTGGCCGGATTGAACGACGGATGCCCTTTTTCGATGCCGTCTGTCGGGACACCTTTCGTCCAACGAACTTCACCGTCCGATCGATCGAGGCAGACGACAGCGAGTGTCCTGGTTTTCTTGTTGAACGTCGTCAGAAAGATTGACTGACCAACGATGCATGGCGAGCTATGCCCGACACCTATCGGGACTCGCCATAGTTCGTTCTTACCAGGACCAAACTGAATCGGCGGTGCGGGGCCAGCGGCGATCCCGGACGAATTCACTCCGCGAAACTGAGGCCAGTCCGCGCGAACGGTTCCCTCAAATATGTTCGCCAGCAATGAGAAAATGATCGAAGCCCGGAGTGCTGATTTCATGAGGATCATTTGTCTGTGCATTCAGAAAGACAGTGACACGACGAACGTGCAGTGCGTCTCAAGGTGGAAGATGAGCCTTGCACTGCTTTCGACAAACCTACGTGGTCTCGTCGTTGTCGTTTGCCGGTTACGAATTACGCAGATTTTTAACCCGCTATTCTTCTTTTTCGGTCTTTGCCTGTTCAACGTGATTACGCAGCAGATCGGCCATCTGCGGTCGCTCGCGTTCGATCCGCTCAAGGTTAAATTTAAACTCAGGAACGACATTGTCGATTCCTGTGTAGATGTCTGCCAACTGCTTTGTCCAGGGACTGGACACGACATCGATCGATGTCTCTCCACGACCGTTCTTTGTTAACGGAGAAGCTCCCTTCTCAAGTAGCAGTTGCACCATTTTCCGGCGACACATGAAAGCCGCCACGAGCAGCGGTGTGTTGCCGTCGCGGTTGGTTGTCTCGACTTTCGCTCCGCGGCGGATCAGCAGGTTGGCGATGTCGATCCTGTCATGAAATGCCGCAGTGCTGAGCGCCGTTGAGCCGCTGGCAGGTTGCCGCTCGTTGATGCGGCGTCCGGCTCTATTCAGGATTCGTTTGACGTGTTCCAAATCACCGTTCGCGATGGCCTCTGCCAGGACTTCTCGGATATCTCGATGTGCTCGATCAGTCTTCCGCGTCAATTCAGCCGCAGCTTCGGCATTCTTCGCGACGTGAAAGATGAAGTCGTTACTGAAGAGACCGTTCGGGTTTTGGAGTTGTAGAAGGTGCATGCCGACTGGCGGTAACGCTGCCAGCTCGATTTCAACCTTTTCGGAGTCCTGAAGGCTCACGTTACCGTTAACGCGCCGCCCGTCTATGATCACGAAAGCATCTTTGTGGATATGCCGCCCACTGACTTTCATGCGGTCGTTGCCGTCATACAGCGTTGGGAACTGTTGCCGTCCTCGCTGACGTTCTATCGGCCCGCGAGTCCAGATTGCTGGCTGCGGATGATCGACATCCGCATTCAAACCATGCCTCGCGGTGAGTGTTCCGATAAATTTTCCATTCGTCGCCAGAGCAAACAATTCCTCGCGTGTGAATGCTTGACTGCCGTCGCCGTTATTGACGTAGGTGCCGCCGTCGAGTTTGGCATCGAATCGGAGTGCCACTGACTGAGAAGCGGGATCGTCAATAAGAACTCCGTTGCCTGCGAGGATGACGGCGCCTTCGGAAGCTGAAAGTTCCAGAGCAATCAGCAGGTCGCGTGAAAGTTGTTCGGTGGCTGTAGTGGCATCCAATGTCACCTGCCGACCGAGGGATCCTGAGAATCCTGTGCTGCCTTCCAGCACCATTTCCCAGACCGGGTCGAATCGTCTTCGGCCTGCCCACGAAAACTGCCAGACGTTACGTTCGGGGATGCCCTGCTCAGCGACTCGTGCATAAAAATCGAAGTCGATAATGTTCAGCCGGCCTTGTGGCAGAATCAGAAATCGGTCGTAAGCGCCTCGCCAGGTCGGCGCGTCCATGCCTGTGCCGGGAGTATTCGTGCTGACCAGGAACGGCATGCGATGACAGTTGCCGCAGACGTTCGGTCGGACTTTGTCATCCAGGTCGCCGTCGATGTGAAACAGTTTGAAACCCTGTTCCGCTCGATCTGAAACGACGTTGTCATACGATCGTCGCTGAGCGGGCGGATACGGCACGCTGAGCAGGAACGTCGCCATGTCTTCTCGCTGAGCCGCCGTTAACGCTCCGGCTTTCCCCTCGTCGTTCACGGTTTCGTCGCCAACCATCGTCATCGTCGCAGCCAGACCGCCATCGATCAGATGCCGTGTGCTGGTCGTCGGTATTCCAACTTTGCTGTTGGGTGGATTCGATCCATGGATGTTCCCGCTGTTGTTTCCGCCGTACGGGTCGCCTGGAATTCCGTCCCAATGATACGGTTCGGTGTCTCGCAGTCCGCGGATTGGCATTGTCGAGCGAGGCATAATCTGATTGCCACCGGTCACAATCGGCGTTTTTAAAACCCAGAGCAGTTGATCCGTGTGGCCGTCGGGGTGACAGCTCGCGCAGGAATAAGTTTGCGTTGTCGATGCCGCCGCCGTGTTAAACGCAATGCGTCCTCGCTTCACCGTCAGATGTGTCGGGTCATCCAACGTGATGGTTTCCTGCACCTGCAGGTTCGACGTTTCAGAAACGTCGACCAGCGAAACGGTATTCGCGACGGCATTCAGAACCCACGCCCGTGTTGTTCTACCGTTTTCGGAATTCTCAAGAGCTATGCCTCGCGGAACAGCTCCGACATCCACCCGTCCAAGAATTTTGCCGTTTGTCGCGTCGATCGTAAACAGTTTGTCCGAACCCGCTGCCGACGCAATGAGGGTCGAGTCATCGCCGCTGATTTCAATTGCAAATGGAGTCGCCAGAGCGTCGCCCTTTGCAGGATGCATTGGGGGCAGTGGCTCAAGATTGATGAATTCCGGTTTGCCCCCAGAACCATTGTCAAAATTGACCTTCGTGATTTGATTCAGAAAAGTTCGATTCTCCAGCTCCTTCAGACCGTGCTTCTTTGAGCCAGATCGTCCATTGGCATCGTTGCGAGCGTCTGTCTGTGCGATGAACACTTGACCTTTGGAATCGACCGTCAATCCGTAAAGCAGCGTGCCCAGTGTGTCGACAGTTTCGATTAGTTCGTCGGTTTCCGTGTCGAAAACGTAGAGGTCTCGATCCGGAACTCGCGGATGTTTGACGATGTCGACAACATGCCCCAGCGAAAGAACATTGTTATGCAGAATTGAGTGTTCCCAAGCGTTAAATGTCACCAGGTCGCCATCAATTTTGTCGCCACCAGAGAGCTGCGTTTTGTTATTCGACTCAAACGGAATGACGTAAAGTCGGTTGTTTCGGACGGTGATTGCTCTTGGATCCTGAGCTGTGATCGTCAGCCGCCTGGTCACCTTTCGAGTGACCACATCGATGACAGCAATTTCGTTCTCCGAAGAAAGAGCGACGTACGCCTTCTTGTTGCTGGCAAAGGCGATTCCCACCGGTTCGTCAAAGCGAGTCGACTTTGTCTTACTATCAAACTCCTGAACCGTGGCAACAACATTAAAATACGTTGGGCTTGAAGGATCGCTGTCGATCACGCTGATTGAATCAGAAACGTGATTTGAAACCCAGATTTCTTTGCCGTCTGGCCGCACGGCGATTCCAACGGGATCGATGCCAACATTGATACGGGCGACGATCTTTCGGGCTGCCGCGTCAATCACGTCGACAGTGTCCGAAGGCGTATTGACGACGTAAACATGCTGCCCGTTGATTGCAATTGGCGAGGCGTGCGGGCTGACGAAGGTGGGATGCCCAATCGGCTTAAACGGTTGGTGCTGAAATTCTGAAGCAGCGGCCAGACCTGTGAACAGAACCACGACTGTGAGAAGGGAAAATCCAGGTTTCATGTTCGCCACCCTTGTGCTGAAACGATCCTGCAAATCTGACCGCTGGGATTTTTTGAAAGAGCCCGAATGTTACTCGATCGTCTACAGAGTTCTGTTAGGAATCTGTACCAATTAGTATCAGGCATGGACAGGCAGTCGTCTGAGTGCAAGCCAGGACTCATACGTTCGTTCTATGACAACCGGTTGTTTGCCAAACTTCTGACGCAGATCAGATGCCAACAACTTCTCGCCAGGTTTTGGCCATCAGAGCGTGACCGGCGAGTGATGGATGGACTCCGTCGCCGGCCCAGTAGTTGGGAGTTGTTCCGGCGGCGATGGCTTCATCGAACATCGTCTGGAAGGGAACCCACAATGTTCCGGCTGAGTTGGCGACTTCTTTGGCGACGGATCGACGCTCATCGAATTCCGGGAACCATTCGTCCTTCACGGCGCCGCAGCGCAGAGCGAAGGGTTCGCAGACCACAATTGTTGTTTCGGGCTGAGCTTCTTTGGTTTGCTTGAGCAGGGCAGTGAAGCCGGTGCCGTAGTCCTCGACTGTGCCGTCGTAGCGTCCCGCGAATTTATGCCAGATATCGTTCACGCCGACGAGGATGCTTAGTACGGCTGGCTTCAGATCAAGCGTGTCTTTCTGCCACCGTTTCTGCAGATCCGGAACTTTGTGGCCGCTGATTCCTCGGTTATAGACTTTCAGACCGAGTTTTGCATGATCCAGCAGCAGCCCACTGGCAATCATAAATGGATAGCCATTTCCAAGCGCGCCGGGATGGTTGGCCTGGGCCTCCGTCCTTCGGTCACGACGTGCATCGGTGATTGAATCTCCCTGAAACAGCACGATGTCAGCTGCCTTGATTTTGAGATTTGACGAGGCTGCAATACTGCTGTGTGAGGTTGAACTCAAAGCCGCGGCGGTGCCAGCGGCGATGGCTGAGGTCTGAAGCAGTTGCCGTCGATTGATTTGATTCGGTTTCATCTTGAGACCTTATGTATAGTTGTGTTGATTCGGAGCGATGAAAATTTTGAGGTGTGCATCAGAATCTTAGCCGTTCAGTAAACGGCCGCAATTCTGATCAAGGTAACGCTGAGTCCGGGCTGCTTTTCGAGTCGCAGCGTGTTGAGCTTGCCAGGTTGTGCGACAGGGTCGCTACGAAAATACTCTCGCGGTTTCTCAAACTGCTTTGCCCGATACCGGGCAAAGAAAGTTGGATCGGAATAGTCCGGCCGCATGCCATCGTCGGAAAGTTCGGTGCTGTGCGATCGCCACGAGTCCATTGCAAAGGACAATAAATCAGAGCGTTGACAATAGATCGTTGAGGTCTCACGCGAATGCCGTGTCGTCGTTTAGCGGTGAGGACTGCTTGCCCTGCGGTAGTTCCATACGATCCGCTTTTGTTGACAGCTAACCTGTGGCCGCACGACAACTCGGGAAAGTATCCCGGTTCGGCTCGATCAGATAGCCTGCTGGTGGCTGCGTTCTGATAACTGATGTCGGAGTCCGAAATCAGCCAGCAACTTAGTACATCCAGGATTACTCTCATGCTTCAACGACGACCATGGTTGCTCGTGCTTTCTTTTATTGCCACTTCCGCTGTTGCGGCTGGATTTTCGGTAAATTTCTGCTGGGCAAATGATTGGCCGATGTGGCGGAGCGATGCCGGACGGACCGGTGTGACTACGGAATCTCTCCCTGAAAAGTTGGAACTGAAATGGGTGAGAAAGTTGCCCGCGATCAGTCCGGCATTTCATAGTCCACGCCTGCAGTTTGACGCCGGCTACGAACCCGTCGTCGCTGATGGCCGAGTGCTGGTCGCCTCCTCGCGAAATGATCTGGTGACAGCGTTTGACGCTGAAACTGGAAAAGAACTTTGGACCTACCGCACGAACGGTCCCGTCAGGTTTGCTCCGGCGGTGTGGGAAGAATCCGTTTGCTTCGGATCCGACGATGGCTGTCTTTATTGCGTTGAGCTGTCGACTGGCAAGCTTCGATGGAAGCATCGAGCGACGCCGAATGATCGGAAGTTGCTTGGCAATCAACGTTTGATTTCCGTCTGGCCTGTCCGAGGTGGACCGGTTGTTGCCAATGGTCAAGTTTACTTTGCGGCAGGTGTCTGGCCGTTTGAAGGCGTTTTCGTTCTGGCGATGGACATCGCGACGGGGGAAGTCGTCTGGCGGAACGAGCGTCTTGGTTACATGTTCGGCCAGCAGCCGCACGACACTCAAGCCATCGGTGGACTTGCTCCACAGGGATATTTAGTCGTCAACGAAGATGAAGTGATCGTGCCATGCTCGACCGCTTACCCCGCTCGATTGAATCGCGAAACCGGTGAGCTGATCGACTTCAAGCTGCCCTCTCCTGGGCGGTTGCCGGGCGGTTGGTTCGCGGCTCTCGATCCGGAATCAGCGAAGGCGGTCCGTCGAGGAAAGCTGACATTCGACGACGTTGTGAATCAGCAGTTGCACGAAGACAAGATTAACAAGGGCAAGGGCGAAACCGGAATCAGCCGGACGATTCACTCCGGCGACCGATCGTTGAAGTTCGACGACGCAATCGCTGAGTTGAAGCTCAAGGGAATTAAGGGGCAGGTCCACTCGATGATTGTCGCAGATGCAAAGCTGTTCGTGTCGACGCAGACCGGGAGCATTTACTGCTTTGCCAAATCCGGTTCTGCGGCGGCAAACGCGACGATATGGAACGAGCCCGAAGCGTCACTGACAACGAATCCGCAGAGCAGAAAGCTGGCGGCAAGTCTTGTTGCCGAAGCGGCCAGTCCTCACGGTGTCGCTGTCGTTCTTGGCCTGAACGATGGCGATCTCGTTCGAGCGTTGCTTCGGGAATCAAACTACCACGTGATTGCCATCGACAATGACCTCGATCGAGTTGCCCATCTGCGAGAGCAGCTCCAGTCGGCAGGAATGTACGGTCCGCGAGCGGCGGTTCTGCAGGGTGATCCGAGAACGATCTCATTGCCTAAGTATCTCGCAACTCTGATCACAACGGAGATGCTTGGTGGGCTTAAGGACGTTTCACCAAATGTGTTGCAGTCGCTGCGACCGTTCGGTGGAGTTGCTGTTCTGGGATGCAAGCCGGGCAGCCAGTTCGTGTCGAAGGAAGCTTTACAGTCACAAAATCCCGGCCGATTTCTGGCTGCCGAATTGGATGGCAATGTTCTGATCCGCCGAATCGGTGCGCTGCCTGGCACAGCCGATTACCGAGGCAACTACGCCCATTGCGAGGACGCGCTTGTTCGGTTTCCACTGGGAGTACTTTGGTTTGACGACACGCTGGCTCACTTCAAAAGGTCGCCACAGCCACTCTTCAAGAACGGCGTCATGGTTTCCCGACCGAAGGGCTGGCACGCGCCTCGGATTAAAGGCAACTGGTCGGTCGATTACCCGCTGATGCGCCCCGTCCTTTCAGACATTTACACCGGCCGAGTCTTCGACGAAAGCGAAGAAGCGGCACTGCGAAAGTCGTTGCCGCCTCTGGATCTCAAAACGCCGCAGCAAAGTTACTACCACGCACCGGACCAGAAGACGGCTCTGCTCCCAAATCCACCCGATCCGATACTCGCTGGCGAACGAATTAACCCGTTGACCGGTCTGAAAGAACCGCGAGTCTTCCCCAAGACATACGGCTGCGACGGCGGAGTTGACTACGGAATGTTTTACACACTTCGTAGCGGTACGGCCGCCTTCTATGACAAGACACTGGAAAGCGGAACGGTCTTCATCAGCGGCCCACGCAGTGGCTGTACCAACAGCATTATCCCATCAGGCGGCCTGCTGAATGTCCCGTACTTCTACGAAGGCTGTACCTGCAGCTACCCGCTACCGACTGCACTCTCGATGGTGGCAATGCCCGAAACTCACGAGCAGTGGTCATCGTGGGGTACGGATACGGTCAAGCCGGCATCGATCGAAAGAATCGGCCTTAACTTCGGAGCTCCCGGCGATCGCAAAACCCGAGACGGAACTCTCTGGTTGGACTACCCATCCATCGGTGGTCCGTCGCCTCAGATCACAGTCGTTACGAAGCCCGAGAAGCCAACGTTCCGCTACAGACACAGCAATTGGATGAAGGGAGACGAAGCCTGGCCGTGGGTTGCCGCGTCAGCCGTCGAGGGGTTGGAAGAAATAACTCTCCACGACCTTAAACCTGGGAACTACACAGTGAAACTGTACTTCGCAGAACTCGACGACATCACATCCAGAGAACGCATTCAGACGATCTACTTTCAGGGTGACATTGTCTTGAGAGATTTCGTGATCCGAGATGCAGCAATGGCATCAATGTCCGGAGTCCTCCGGCAATTCGATGACGTCCTTGTCGACGGCACACTGAAAATTACGATGAATGCCACAAGTGGCAAGTCACTCATTAGTGGATTTGAAGTGATTCGAACCGATTAGAGTTCATCGTAGCGGTAGCCGCCGTGTTTGAAGTAGTTGCGCATTCTTCGTTTGAGAGCTGGTCAAGGATGCGACCGCATAGCTTTCAAAGTGCGTCAACAGTTCACTCAGTTCTATCACGGAGCAGCTTCTTGAGTTTCGAGAATGCAAGGTTGATCGGATTCAAATTGGGCGAGTATGGTGGCAGATAGCGGACTGCGGGGCCCACTGATTCGATCGCTTTCCGAACACCTTTCACTTTGTGACTCAACAGGTAATCCATCACGACGATGTCTCCGGGAGCCAGCGTTGGGAACGAGATGCTGCCGCACTCATGCCAGAAAGATGCAACCGTTGATCGGGCCATCAACAGTCAGGCCATCAACAGTCAGGCCATCAACAGTCAGGCCATCAACAGTCAG
>CALGTK010000122.1 GCA_937904325.1 uncultured Planctomyces sp. | reverse complement strand
CAGATCTTCATCACCGTCAAGATCGAAGTCACTGAATGCCGTTCCCCATCCAACGTATTTCGATCCAACTCGCGAGATACCAGTTGACTGACTGACCGACAGAAATTGAAATCGGCCCTCATTGCGATAGAGTGCGAAACTTTCCTTTTCAAAGTTGGTAACCCACAGATCAGGACGGCCGTCTGCGTTAAAGTCCCCCAGACTGACCCCCATGCTGCCGTCTGGAGTTCCCATCGCATTCAGCGCAGCTCCACTTGCGATCCCCTGTTCCACAAGATGTCCGTCGTGATTCTGGTATAGGAAATTCGGAACGGTGTCATTCGCCACGTAGACGTCGAGATCGTCATCAAGGTCGAGGTCAGCGACAACAACTCCGAGACCTTTTCCTTCTTTGCTCAAACCGACTCTTCCCGATTGTTCCACAAACGTTCCACTCCCAGTACTGACAAAAAGTGAATCCTGAATAGGCTGAAATCGGCGAGGCGAACAGACATCACGCATTCGTCCGTCGGTGCTTCGACAAACTGGATCATTCTCGAAAGACCAGTCGACATAGTGACAAATATAGAGATCGCAATTTCCATCTCCAGAGATATCAGCGAACACTGCACTGGTGCTCCATGGTGTGTCGCTTAGTTGTGCATCTTCCGTTACATCATGAAATGTGCCGTCTCCTTGATTTCGAAGAAGATGCAGTCGTTGGTAACCGGTTATCAAGAGGTCTGCAAATCCATCGTTGTCGTAGTCAGTGACGGAAACGCCGTGAGTGTATGTCCTTGGAACTGGAAGCATCGCATTGTCAGCCACACTGCGAAATGACCACTCAGCGTCGTTTCGATAAAGCCCGGACGCTCGGCCACTGATTGTTTTTGATGTTGAAATTTCCCCACCACCTGTAAGGAAGATGTCTGCGTCGCCATCAGCGTCGTAGTCAATCATTCCGACTCCCCCGCCGAGCGTTTCAAGAATAGTATAAAGATCAGATTGCTCACCGTTCGAATACGTAAATTCAATCCCGCTGGTGGACGTCACCACTCTCATTCGAATCGATGTCTCGGACGAAGCGGTATCTGAGTTTGACGATTCACGATTTGAAATCTGATCAAACGCGTCACGTTTCAGAACTCCTGATGATTCTTCAACTCGCCCGCAACCAACTGACAAGCAGACGATGATACTGATCATAAACAGGCGAATCATTCCGGCGTGAAACTTAAGTGTCTTGTCCATGATCTAACTTTGCATTGAAACAATTGATCAGCGTGAGGAATTCAGGGGTGCCAAATCATCGAAGCCGGAAAGCCTGCAGCTTTCGGCGAGGAGTCTCCGTATTTCTTCGTTGTTCGGTTCCAGGTGTTGTGCGGCTCGCAGCCACCCCACAGCTTCTGAGTACTTCGAGTATCGAATGAGCCGCCGGGCAATCGCAACGCGAGATTGAACATCGTTGGGCCAACGGCTGACTTTATCGGTAAGAACCGACACTTCTCGAAATGCCCGTTCCGCTTCTTCGAGCCATTGAACGTGTTCCAGAGATTCGTCCTGACGATCAAGAGTGCGTAGCATTCTGGCCATCAGGTACCGAACCGAGTAGTCATTTGGGAATTCGTTACAAAGATCGCTCGAAAGTCTCAGTGCTTCTTCATAGTGACCGTCGTTCGCTTCTAATTCTGCGAAGGCCAGGCGGCCGTCGCGATGCGCCGGAGAAATCGTGAGCGCTTTGAACAATGCCCCGCGTGCCTGTCTGGTATTGCCGTCGTTAAATTGGCAAATGCCAAATCCGACAAGCCACTCAACGTGGTCAGGCTGAATTTGCAACAACCGGTCGTAATGCCTGGCAGCTTCTGCGAACTCCAGATTCTGAACACGCACAACAGCGAGCCGTTCACGAACGTCAATGCGATGTTGCCCATGCTCCAGTGCCTTCTCAAACGCAGCAGATGCCTCAATAGGCCTCATTTCATATTGCCAGATGCACCCTTCGTGGAACCATGGCTGAGAGTCATTGGGGAAATCCTTCCGCCAGACATCAAGCAACCTTCGAGCCTCATCAAACCGAAACTGCCGAAGATACCCTGTTACAAACGCATCACAGACATGCTGAAGATCGTTGTCGTTTGCTAACAACATTCGCTGCAGAACACGCTCCATCTCCGTCAGTCGACCTTCGTAAGCGAGAATAAGCGTCTGCTCGAACTCGATCCGTTGATCTGGGCAGCCGAGTCGTTTGGCTGCGATGAGATGTTGCCGCACTTCTTTGACAAGACCAGCACGCCAGGCAGCTTGTGCAAGCAGTATCCGCGTTTCAACTCGATCCAGCGAAGATGCCCGGATGTAAGACAGCCATGTCCGCGCCGATTCAGTCTGCTGTGACCGCAAAAGGCTCTTGACGTGCAGCAGGCTCAAATTGATTGAAAACTCGTAAACCAATCCAACAGCGACGATAAGCCAGAAGATCCTGAACGTATGTCGCGGTCGTCGGAATTGAAGCCACGAGCCATCTGCGAGTTGCGACTTCGGAGAAGTCTTGCGTATTGGAGCAGACTCGGCACCCAAACTGACCATCAATCCGCCCCTCTTACAATGTGACGCGCTAATAGGAAGGAAGGTGTGCCAATTGTTCCGATAACCTTGACTGTAAAGCCTCGCAATATACAGTTATCGGGTTCGATACGAAGTCCCATGCGTCTCAACAAGAAACAGAGATCAGTGAATTCCAACTCACGGCGAAGATTTCAGTTGATGTGCAGATTCCGAACGTTAGACAAGTTTAAACTTGCGGATGCCGTTTTGGGTCATCATGATCTGCGATAGTCGCAATTAAATTTTTTGATTTGTTTTTGTGTGGGAGATTATGAAGATGGTCAGACAAATGATTTCGATTCGAAAGAGGGGATTCACCCTTATCGAACTTCTTGTGGTGATTGCGATTATCGCAATCCTGGTGGCTTTGCTGTTGCCTGCAGTCCAGCAGGCGCGTGAAGCGGCGAGACGCAGCC
>CALGTK010000121.1 GCA_937904325.1 uncultured Planctomyces sp. | reverse complement strand
CTGATCGAAGAACCGGGACTCCGAACGCGTTTTGGCGACGATTACGAAGTATACTTTCGCAATGCCAGTCGCTGGATCCGCAAACTGACTGTGTGCTCGCTCAACGAAATTTTGCAAACTATTGATATAGTCTACGATTTTTATCCTGAAGACTAAGCCTGGACCAATATCAGCCAGTTATCGAAGCAATGACTCATCGAAAAGTAAGTTAAATGATTCGCCCTGCTCTCCTCTTTCTTTCCATGCTTGGCTACTGCGGTGCTTCATCGTCGTGCTATGCCGACAGTGTCGAGCAAACTCCTTCTGTGATCGCTCTTCTGAAAGCCAGATGCGCAGACTGTCACACTGGAGCCGACCCATCTGGCGATTTCAACATCGTGGAATTAATCACCACAAGTGACAACAAAAACGGCAAACGCGACATGCAGTGGGCTAGGGTCTTTCACGTCCTCATTTCCACTCAAATGCCGCCCACCGACGCCGATCAACTCACTCGGGCCGAACGCGCCAAAACGATTTCGTGGCTTCAAGGCCAGCTTGAAGAATCCGAACTGCTCAGCGAATGGGAACGCAAATCACTCTTTCCCGAATACGGCAACTACGTAAACCATCTGTCACTCTTCGACGGCTCAGTTTCCGAGGTTGGCTGGTCGCCGTCCCGGTTATGGAAGAAGAGCCCCCATATATTTGACTCGCTTGCCAACCGTGGGATGGGATTCCGGCCCGGACGATATGGCAGTCGTAGTGCGAATCTGACGAAATTGAAGCAACCTTTCACCATCGAAGACAAAGCCGGCGTGAAAGACTTTGCCGCCATAACATTTGCCGACTCAGCCACGCTTAGTACGATGGTCCGCAATGCTGAAACGCTGGTCGACAACCATCTCGCGGGCGCCATCCATGAACGCAGCGTACTGCGAAATGGCCCGATACCCGACAATCAACTTCCCAGAGATAAAAAGGGGAAACCCATCCAGCCGCGGTTCCCCACAACGCCCGCGGAATTTCAAACCATAGTCCTGGCTGAAAAACCTGCGAACGACGAAATGGTAAACTTCGCAATCACAAGAATGTTTCAGCTTGTCATCGAGCGCGAGCCATACCCGAAAGAGTTCCAGAAATACAGAAGTCTGATGAGAAAATGTGCGACCGAAGGCGGCCAGGTCGAAGGGCTGCGCATGATGCTGATCGCTATCGCCGTAAGCCCTCCTGCAGTTTATCGCATAGAACTTGGACAAGGCCCCGCCGACGAACATGGTCGGCAGTTGACAGGCCCCGCAAATCTGGCGTTTTCAATTTCGTACGCACTCACTGACCAGAAACCTGACCAGACGTTGCTGGAAT
Organism: uncultured Planctomyces sp.; assembly: GCA_937904325.1. Classification (GTDB taxonomy): domain Bacteria; phylum Planctomycetota; class Planctomycetia; order Planctomycetales; family Planctomycetaceae; genus JABMPE01. The sequence goes on along the minus strand of CALGTK010000121.1, from coordinate 1,651 downwards.
CTGCACGCGATGGGCGGCTGAAATCCCGAAAAGACGTCGCTCGCGAGGTTGCTCGATACTGGGACGATCCATCCATCGACAAACCACGGATTCTGCGGTTCTTTCACGAGTTTTTCGGCTACAACGCGGCCCCAGGCGTCTTCAAAGATGAGGCACGCTTTGGAAAAAATTATCGTAAGGTTCCCGAGCGGCTCGTGCAGGACGCCGACACGTTGGTTCTGCACATTGTCAAGCAGGATCAGAATGTGCTGGCCGAATTGTTAACGACTGAGAAATACTTCGTGGCGCACTCCGGAGACAATAAACAGGAACGCGAAACTCACGAAGCACTCCAGAAATTTTACGACTATTACAAAGACAAACCATGGCAGAAGTTTCCGTACAAAATCCCAGACGAGCACATGAAGTATGTCCGTTCGCTCCATCGCATGTTTACGCACGCCAACGGAAACGTCACAAAGCGATGGATGAATTACCTCGAACACTGTGACAAGGTCGGTCTCCAGCACATGCCCATGGACAGTGGGCGGGACTACATCACGGCTTACAATCTGAGCGACAAAACATTCAGCTATTCAGCCATACAGCCCTTTGCAATGGCTCCCAAAGAGCGCATTGGCATCCTGATGCACCCGGCCTGGCTGATCGCACATTCACTTAACCTGGACAACGATCCGATTCGTCGAGGCAAGTGGATTCGCGAAAGGTTACTGGCAGACACTGTGCCGGAACTTCCCATCACGGTCGACGCGAGGATTCCGGAAGATCCAGAGAAAACGCTCCGCGAGCGATTCGCGGTCACTCGCAAACCGGAGTGCTGGCGGTGTCACATTAAAATGAATCCACTGGGCATGCCCTTCGAGCTGTTTGACGATTTCGGGCGACATCGTGCGAAAGAAAAACTGCCTGCCAAAGGGCAAACTCACCCCGTAAAAACCACAGGCGTCCTTGAGGGGACTGGGGATTCTGATCTGGACGGCAGCGTTAACGATCCGTTGGAACTGATGCATCGTCTGGCAGAATCCGACCGAGTTCGACAGTCTTTTGTTCGACATGCTTTTCGATATTGGATGGGGCGAAATGAGAGACTCAGCGATTCACAGACACTGATTCAGGCCGATGAAGCCTATGTCACATCAGGCGGCAGCTTTCGTGCCCTTGTGCTTTCATTGCTTACTTCCGACTCATTCCTGTATCGCAAAGCAGAAATTTCAGAACACAACGCCTTAAAGTGATCATGTGGGCTCAGCACGCGACATTGATCAGAAAGTACAAACATGAGTCACTCCCGTCGACAATTCCTCAAAGCAACATCGCTCGCTTCCAGCAGCCTGTTGCTTCAACCGATGCTGCAAAGGTTCGCACTCGAGGCAGCGGGCGTTGACCGTTCACAAATGCCACAACGATTTGTCTTCGTCATGAAGGCCAGTGGAATCATCCCTGAAAAACTTGAACCACCGAAACTGCAGGACGTGATCAAGGACAAAACAAAGTCTGTAAATACATCACTGACAGACTGCACGCTCCCGGAAACCTTGAAACCACTGGACGCGTTCAAAGATAAGCTTTCCATTATCCAGGGGCTGTCAGGAAAAATGTGCCGTCCGGGGCATTCAAGCTGGTTTGGCGCGTTGGGCGTCTACAAGACGGG
>CALGTK010000120.1 GCA_937904325.1 uncultured Planctomyces sp. | reverse complement strand
CTGAGTGGAAGAAGGCGAAGAAGCAACGGTCTGAAGGTGCTGTCGGCGATAGCCTCGAAGCTCAGATTGGCGCAACCGAAGAACAGCAAGGCGTCGAATCCGAAACACTCGATGAAGAAGATTCGGTCGAGTCGATCTTAATGTCAGACAAGGACAAACTGGTGGCGGACCGGCTGGATGCCGCCAATCTCGCAATGATTCGAGTGCTACTGGGGTTGGGACTGATCACCCTGGTGTTTGATTATCTGAAGCGGGCCAATGTTTACAACGAGGCCTATTTCCCACTGCCGATGCCGAGCAGTTGGGTCGACAGTTTCACGCCTCGTGAGGCGGTGCTCTTCAGGCCGGAGACGCCGCGGCGATCACTGTTTGACGAACTGCAATTCAGTGCTCGGCGGGGCGAGCCGTTTGTGTATCTGACGGATGATACCGAAGCTGCCAATCGAGCAGCGACGACGGTTTATCGATTCCCCTTCCATTGCGGTCCACTGGAAGTGCTTGTCGTCGAGGATGCGAACGAGTTGATGGACGACGAATTCGTTTTTGAAACGCTCTGGTATGGGCGAAATTCGTTCGTTGTGAATTCGGATGACCGTGCGGAGCAGATGATGGAGCATTTTCTTGAGCGGATGCAGGAGCGGTGTTCAACCCGGGCTCGAACTCGCCACACCGTGAATGTCGTGTGGGATGTGGCGAAGCCGGTGTCCACTGACATTCTGCATCAGTTTGCAAGTTTGGGCCGTGCGATCGGGTATACGTTGTTAATTTGTAAAGGCGGGTCGCCAGATGTTTGGCCATCTGTAGTTAATGAGACCACCACCGGTCCTGTACCGGTGGCGACATGAGCGGATTAACCGAACAGGAGATCCGCGTAGCGGCTTCTGAATTGTCAACAAACTGAATCTGCGGACTTGCGTCCGCAGTTATATGCTGTCGCCGCTTCGCGGTTGCAGTGTTTCACGATGGAGATTGGCCATGCGTCGTCTTTTATTCTCGCCAGCGTTTGCCCTTTCAGTTGCCGGACTGGTCGCAATCCCCGTACTTGTCGCCAGCGCCGAGGACCGGAAGCTGACACCGGAGCAACTCGAAGTACTTTCAAACGGAGGAGATCTCAGGGGCGAGGAAGATCAGCGGCCGAAGAATCTGCCTGATCTCACAAAGGGTGAGCCGGCTGGCGAAATGCAGAAATGGGACGTCTGGCATCTCGGCCCGACTGGCATCATTGGTTTTATGGTCGGCGGATCACGCGGCGATCAGATTCAGGTTCAATCCGTGCTGAAGGACTCACCAGCCGATGGCATGTTGCTGTGGGGCGATGTACTGGTTGGCATCAATGGACGGAAATTCTCCGCCGACGAACACCTCGGGATGTCGGTTGGTAAGGCGATCATTGAAGCCGAGAAAGAAGAAAATGGTGGAGTACTCAAACTGCTGATCTGGCGAGATAGCAATTTCTTTAAGCGAAACGGCCGGCGAGATGTGGTCAATGTGGATATCGAATCGCTCATCAACGATGCGGCATCCGACAATACACTCTATGACTGGAAGCCCAAAGAGGAACAGCACAAATATAGTGTCACGGGTCAGAACTACGACGACTTCCCGCTTGACGGGAAATACACGGAAGTTGAACTGAAACTCGATGTGCTGCCGGCTTACAGCGACACGTCTCCGTATAACTGCCCGAAGGCCGCAAAAATTCTTGAGAACGCCTGGCAGGTGCTTGAGCAAAACTTCAAAGCAGGCAAAGTCCAGGGGGGTCGACATGGATCAGTTTCGGCACTCGCCCTGGTTGCTTCCGGAAAACCGAAATACCGGAAGCTGGTACGCGAGTGGGTGCGCGGCGCCCGTTCAACCTGGCGCCCCCCAACTGAGCCGACTGGTGCAAAGTTCGAGCCGGGCTATAGGGGATACAAGGGGTATCAGAGCTGGCGTTACGGCATGGACGGCCTGGCCTGCGCGATCTACTACGACGCCACCGGTGACGAATTCGTTTTGCCAGCTCTGCGTAAGTTTGCCGTCGAAGCGGCAATGGGACAGGCTGGCGGTGGAAGTTGGGGGCACACATTTGCTTATCCGTCCTTCAACGGAGGCGAACTGCACGGAATGAACCCTGGCTACGGTGCTCTCAATGCAGCGGGCAACCGGTGTTTCACGCTTGTCGCCCTCGCGCAAACACTTGGCATCAAACACCCGGAAATCGATGATGCCGTGGAGCGAGCTCGTCGCTTCTTTGGTTCGTATGTCGATAAGGGCGGTGTGCCGTATGGCCATCACGGTGCAGCAGCAACCGACGACAGCAACGGCAAGAATGTTGGTTGCGCATTCGCATTGAAGCTGCTGGGCGATAAGCACGGAGCACAGTACTTCGCGCAAATGTCGACTCACGCATCATTCACCAGGCGAGCCGGTCACGGAAACGACTACTTCTGGCACTACTCACCGTGGGCCGCAACGCTTTGCGGACCGAAGGGCACGATCGCCTCACACCGCAACCTTCGCTGGCGGTTCACGCTGTGCCGTCGATTCGACGGCGGGTTCGTAATTCATTCGCCAACCGGGGGGATTCAGGAACTGCGTGACCCGACTGGAACTTACGTGTTGCATTACAGCGCCCCATTCAAACAGACAATGTGGACGGGCAAAGACGGTGACGAGTCGATGTTCTGGTCAGTAAAGGGATTCGATCATTTGATGACGAGTGCACTGCCGCAGCTCAACGAACCTTCGTTGATCAAGCTGGCTGGCAAGCCTTATGCCGAACGGACAACCAGCGAACTGTTCGAGCAACTCGATATGTTCAAGCCGAAAGCCCGGGGCCAGTACGCTCGCGAGTTAGGCAGACGTTATCTGGCTGGTGAAGAAGATGTCCTGTCTCGTCTGGCCGCATTATTAGAAAGTGACGAACCGCGTCTGCGTGACAGTGGCTGCCTGGGACTCGCGGCGTGCGGTCCGGACGCGACGTTGCAATACATGTCAAAAGTCGCGCGACTGCTGGATGATCCAAACGAATTCGTCCGCATGCAGGCCGCTCGCACGATGACGAAGGCATCAGACAGCGACGAAACACAACTGGCTCTACTGAATGCGCTTGCTGCCGATGCAGGCCATTACGCAATGTCTCCCAACAGTCTGCGGGGGCAGATTCAAAACCTGTTCAAAACCGAATCTGACCTGGCGAAATCGCCGTTTGAGGCAGGCTTCGACTCTGAACTGGTACGATCGGCACTGGAAAAGGTGATTGATCTCGACCCGGCCGGAAATCGTCCGTTTCTCGCAACGCGAAAAGGTGTCTGGTCGAAGGACACTGTCGCTCGCGTGGCCGGACCACTGGTCTTCGCTGCCGAAGAGGAACAGATCGCCGACCAGATGTTTTCCGCACGCCGAACGGCCGCATCGTCTGTTCTCAAGCAACTGGGTTACCGCGAATACTTCGAAGCCACCGCAAACTATCTGCGAAGACAAAATCGTCTTCCGCGACACATTCGAGGTCGAGTCACTTTCAAACGCGGACTCGTCGACGCGGATGCCATCAAAGCAAATCCATCAGCGTTCCGCGAATTCCTCGAGCCAATGAAAAACTGGCTTGCCGATCATCCAAACGCGAATGTTTCAAAGAAGGTCGGTGACAAATGGGTTCACACAAAGGTCAGCGATCTGATCGCAATGATCGAAGCGTCGAAGCCATCTTTGCCCGCACCAAGTCTCTCGGCTGCGGCACAACGATTATTCGAAGTGTCACTTGCTGCCACTGAAGAAAGCGGAGCAAAGATCAAACTCTGTCGCGAAGAACTTAAAGATCCACGAGGCCGGTACTGGTTCCGCAAGCTGGCTGCCATGACTTTCCTTGCTGAGTTCCTCGGTCCGGATGCGATCGACGACATCGTGCCATACGTCGGGCACGATCACTGGCGACTCCGTGAGCACAGCCAGAAGCTGGTCACACAAATTGGACGCAATGTTGGCGCGAAATTCGTCGCCGCGAGATACAACGATTCAAACGAAGAAGCGGCGTGTGGCATTCTTGAAGTGCTGCGAACCCTCAAATCCGGCTCCACCGCGTCCGTAGCGGTCACCGCATTGAAACACGATTCGCCACCGGTACGATCCGCTGCGGTCCAGACACTATTTGCGATCGAAGGCGACAAGTCGGTTCCGCGAATCCTGACATTCATGAAACAGGAAAACGATCCTGAAGCCCTCGGCGGTATCGAACTGGCTCTGCTGTCACGTCGCGATGCTGCACACGCCAATCGTATATCGAGCGAAGCAATCAGCATGCTGTCATCCGGCGAGGCTCACTTGCAGGACACTATCTACTGGCTGCTCGGCCAGTTCGGCGGAGGGAAGAATCTGAACGTTCTGCTGCAAGCCGCAGACGCTGCCGACGATAAAGGCTTCGAGTCGATCATCACATCACTGTCGTGGTCACCGGATTCCGCGGCCACGCCAGCGTTCCTGTCGCTCGTCAAAGACAACGCCAGGACCCCTCGCGCCGCGATTGCCGCACGAGTGGGAGTACGGCGCATGCTGATCGGCCCCGACGGAATCGGAACGCTGGCCGCCAAACAGCAGCTCGACTATGCCGAACCAATTCTGAACACCGTCCTTGATGAATCAACAATCACGTTCCTGGGCGGCATTCGCACCGGTCGCTCCGCCTGGCTCCTGCAGAAGGCCATGCGAAAAGGCGCCACAACATCAGCAGCCCGCAGCATCATCGACGTCACGTCAAACCTGAAAGACACAATCCCCGCCGACCGCAAACTGGCCATCGCCGCGCTGATTGATACCATCGAGTTCATCGAAGTCGCTTACCTCCGAGGTGGCGTTGCAGCAGCAATTAAGAAAAATAAACAGGAACGCGGCGCCTACGCCATCTGGAAAGGCCTCTCTGCTCAGGCCGGCAAGAACCTGCTTAAACTCGACAAACCCGGTAAGGCTCCACTGCCAACGTTTAACGATCTGGATCTCGATTTCTAAGCCATCGAATCTGCAAAGCTGGAACAACGGGCGTCTACCGGTATAAATGCCGAGCATTCGTCTGTCAGGTAAGGCAAAGCCCGGGTTAACGGTCCTGTGTGCCGGTCACCGGAGTTGCACGAACACAGCGTCAGGCTTTCGTTCAGGGTGGCTGCGCTGCATGATGAGCGAAACGAGCCGGCATTCGGGCACTGTTCTTTCCCCTGATCCTGCAGACAGACGAGTCTTTGTGCAGGTGTATGTTCAAGGGTGACTTTGATGACATCGTCTGCTTCCGATCGTAATCTGCTGTTCGGCATTCTCGCGCTGCAGATGGATTTTATTACGCGGGACGGCCTGATTGACGGCATGCAGGCCTGGACGCTGGCAAAGACTCAGTCGCTGGGTGAAGTGCTGGTCGACCGGGAACTCATGCCGCAGTCACAGCGGGATGTGCTGGAACAACTGGTCGATGCGCATCTCGCTCAGCACGGGGGCGATGCTCAGCAGAGCCTGCAGGGATTGTCTTCCGCGGGAATTACGTCGGAGGCGCTGCAGATCATTTCCGATCCGGACGTGCAGGCCAGCCTGCTGCATGTCCCCGGCGCTGCGGACCGGGAAGCTGGCACGCTTTCTCAGGTGGCATCAGCTACGGACTTTGATGCAGAAGACCGCACGCTTGTCGAGCCTCAACGTTCCAATCAGCCTGAATTGCGTTTCCAGATCCTGCGTCCACACGCCGAAGGCGGACTGGGTCGGGTGTCCATCGCGGTGGATCGGGAATTCAACCGGGAGGTGGCGTTCAAGGAAATCAAATCCCAGCACCGGTCCAGTCAGGACGCACAGCAGCGGTTTCTGCTGGAAGCGCAGGTCACCGGCGGCCTGGAACATCCGGGGATCGTGCCGGTTTACGGACTGGGCCACTTCCAGGACGGGCGTCCGTTTTACGCGATGCGGTTCATTCGGGGCGACAGTCTGAATGTCGCAATTGACACCTTTCACGCGCGGCGTAAAGAGGCGACATCCCAGGCGTCTCGTTCGGCCTATGCGAACGATGTGCAGTTCCGGGACATCATCAGCCGATTCATCGATGTGTGTTTTTCGATGGAGTACGCGCACAGCCGCGGTGTTCTGCACCGTGACCTGAAACCTGGCAACATCATGCTGGGGAAGTACGGTTAGACGC
>CALGTK010000119.1 GCA_937904325.1 uncultured Planctomyces sp. | reverse complement strand
GGAACTGGGACGACCCCTTCCTGCAGCACTGCGTTGATTGCGGCGACGTCGTACTGGGGCGGATCGTGCACGTGGTTGTCTGCTGTGCCGTAGTAGATCTGATGAGTCTCATTGGCAGCGGCCAGATAGACCAACTGATAACGATGACCTTCGGCTTTCACTCTGTCGATCTGCAGCGGCGGGCTGTCGTGGTTGTCGATGACGATTCGCCAGGTTTCGTGTCGCTGTTCCGGAAAATTAATTTGCAGCTTTTGTTCCTGCAGGTCTCGAAATTTGAACTGTGAAACGGAATCGTGGCCGACGTCACGCCAGATGGTTTTCACGCCGGTCGTCTCAGGGATTTGTACGGTGGCCTGGCGATTGAAGTTTCGGCTGGATGTCTGAAGCGTAAACTTCACCAGTGGTTCACGCCGCGTCTGCACTTCAACCAACGTCTGCTGCTTTTCGGCGTCTTCAGTGACCGTGATTCCAGCGATTGGCCATTCAGTGGTGACGGTTTCCTGCGGGCTGAGGTAACTGGTTTCCGCCCAGAATTCGATGCGGTCGATACGGAAAGGTCGCCGCTGGATCGTGGTACGTTCGTGTCGCTCGTTCGTCTTATCTCCCCGCAGGCTGCGGGTGAGTGCCAGCAGCTGTGATTCCTGATCAGCCGTCAGTGCTCCGACAACAATCCTGAAATCGCGGGACGTATTAACCGGCAGTGGTATTTCACGTCGGCTGACGTCCATGTACTGCGAGTAGTCAAAAATTACGGAGTCAGATACCAACGGCTGATCTGCCTTGCCGTCAACCGCACCGAAGACCTGTACACGCTGCTCAAAGTTCTTCAGCGGCGTCATTAGAGTGATACCCGCAGCTTGAGGGTCGTCGTCATTGAGCCGCACGCGGATTTCGAGCCCTACGTCTTTCAGTGGCTGCGCCGACACATTGCGTCCGGTCCATGTTGTACGTCGCGTTCGTGTCTGTTTCTTCGTCTGTTTTTCGAGCAGATACGGGACGACCTTTCCATCAGAGTCATGGATTCTCAGGTCTTCCCATTGCCTTCCGGTGGCGGCGTAGATGTCGGCATCCAGTGGGACACCCATCAACTCTTCTTCAACGTGTGGCTTTGCCTGAATTTCTTTCGACCAGCGGAAATCCGGTGGATCACCAGCGCTGCACGTAGAAATCGTCAGAAGCACGATACTGCAGGCTGCAGAATATCTCACGGTTCTTCCTCCGGTGACGACTGATCTTCGATGGTGAAGTTCTGCTGATATCTGAGGTACACGAATGAGCCACTCAGCACCATTACGCCCAGCAGGATGAATGCCACGACTCGGTAGATAGGATCCAGGCTGTTGAGGTCAACCATGAATACTTTGATGGCCACGATCGTAAACAGAGCGAGACCGACGAAACGCAGCGGTCGGATATGCTTGCGGATGCCGGCGAGGACCAATCCCAGAGCAAACAGCGACCACAGAATCGAGATACCGCCTGACCGCAAACCTTCGACGTAGTGATTGAGAAATGTATTCAGTTCGAGTGTGGTAGTAATGAAGGCCAGCGTCAGTCCGACGACTCCCAGTTCAACTCGAATCTTACGGGATTCGTGTTCTCCGGCCAGCAGGCGGAAGCCCAGCACAAAGAAGGTCACCGTCGCACCAAAGTCCAGGAAACGCAGAGTTCCATCACGGAAACTGTAGGGACCGTGGTACAACCATCGCCCGGTTACATTCCAGGCTTGCAGGTCGAAGACAAACAGTTTCAACAGCAGGCCCGCCACGAATATAACCAGCAGGGTCCTGATTGTTTGGCTGCCGGTGCTGCGGTATTCCCACAGCAGCAGACCGCACATCGCCAGCCATAGCAGTGTCAGTACCGGCAGACGTAACGGTGGCAGCAGAACGCCGAACGTACGGTTCAGTTCCAGATGCAGATAAACGAACAGCATGCCGATAGCACCCGTGATGAGTGCTTTGATGGCCCAGTTCTCGCGTACGATGCCGGAGATGTCGTTTGCTGGCAGCAGGCTCCATGGACCGGTCGCGGTGGGATGTTTCAAAAGACGGCAGGCAGCTCCCAGCGAGGCAATTGGAACGCCAAACATCACCAGTCGTTCCACCATCTGCAGCAGGTAGGCGCTTAGTGGCAGATCAGACAGTATTGCTCCTCGGTACTGAGTCCGCAGGTCCAGAAATACAAAACGGTACATCACGATCAGGTACAGCACGAACGCCAGATGCTGCAGGAACCGGCTGTTCAATCGACCGCCGACCCACAGTAGAACGAGTGCCTGAATTGACCAGCTGACGGTGATCCATTCCCGTGACAGCAGCACTGGGATCGTGATCGCCAGGAAGAACGCGGACAGCCCGGTGAAGCTCAGCATCAGCTCGCGGTCAAGCACTCGCCGCACAAGGCAGTAATACACGTGAGCCACATAGAACACGGTCAGCCCCAGTGTGACGGCGGCGACCCATTCCTGGGGAAAGCTGGAGTCGATCAGTTTGAAGCTGATCCCAAAAAATACGCCCGCGTTGAGGAATAGCATCAGTACGTCGAGCAGATTTGATCGAGCTCGATTGATCAGGTTGTAGAGAAATACCATCGTCGAAAATAGAACGAAAAACGCTACCAGAAATGGCATCACCTGAATGAAGTACTCGGTTTCGTAATCACGCAGTGATGTAACCACCAGCCCCCAGTGACACGCAAGACTCAAATAGTGCAGTAGTGGCCAGTTCTTACGGCTGCAGATCCACAGCACTCCGAGCCCAAGAACCAGCAGATAGCCATACAGACCGATGAAGTTTACCTCGCCCGTCGACAGCATGATCGGCGTGCCGTACCCACCCAGTACACCCAGCACCGCCACCAGTGTCGAATGGAACCGGATGGCGATACCACCGGACAGCGCAGTGATGAGAATCATTGCGGCGAACGCAGCTTCCATTGGGATCAGGTGGTAGAAGTTGGCCGCGGCGAAGGCACTGAAATATAACGTGGAGATGCCGCTGCCCATCAGTCCCTGACCGAGAATGTGGTAACGGCCGCCGAGTATGCGCGTTCCGCCGATCAGTAGTCCCAGGCCAGTGGCAATTGACAGACCGACTCGTCCTATGGGAGTGATCATGTCGCGTTCGATCGAGTATTTCAGAAAGAAGCCGATCCCTACAACCAGCAGCAGAACGCCTACGCGCAGCAGCCACTGACTGGCCACGGCAAATTCGACAGACACGCCTTTCGGAAGATTGTCCTCACCAACGATGATCCAGTTCCAGATTCGACGAAGTACTTCTTTGGCGGCAGTTTCAAACCGGCTCGACTCGCGAGTCGACTGGGATGCTTCAGTTGATTTCCCGGTGAAACGAGTGAATGCCGCTGCAACAGTCCCTGCCATCTGCTGGTAAGCGTCATCAGAAATCGGTTTCGTTGTGTCTCGCTCGGGCTGATGCTCGACATCCGGCAATTCAGCCTCAGCACTTTCCTGAACTTCAGAATCACTGAGATCTGCCTGCGTCTGTTGCGTCTCTGTAGTCACTCCGGGATGTGCCTCTTCCTCGGCGGCCGGCCGGCCGGTAACAGTCGGTCGTTCACTGAGCTGCGCGAGGAGCTTTTGAGTGTCACTCAGACCGTGATTGAGCTGCCGCAGGTTTAAGCGGACTTCGTCCGTTTGCTCCCGCTGCTCGCGGCGAAACCTCACGAGGATTATGAGAGCTGCAATGGGCGCTAAAGCGATTGCACCCAGCAAAATCATGCATACAAATAAAAACAGCTCTTGCATCGCTTACTCCCGCCGCTGCCGGTTCACATTTCGCAGCCTCGACGCCGGAGACGATGCCGGGTTGAGCTACCTGCTGAAATGCCAGGGCGGTATCCATCGTAGTAAACAACGAAGAATCTCTGGAAACTTCTAAATGCAACCGACTGAGAAGTGACGTGAGCGGAATAGGTGTACTGATATTATTGTATTTGAGATGATTTAAACGAATAGTTTTCGTAATGAAACACGCAAGTGTCTTTCGATACTTACCCGCTGATTTCGGATAAAGGATGCCCAGCGCCCTTAATCGCGACCAGTTCCAGAATGCTCACTTCGCAACGCATCCGGCGGAGTCACTGCCTTACCCGAATCACTCGAAGCGGGCCAGCGTTGCGACTTCGGCGTCGGGTCAGCGTTGCGAACCGTTCCGCGATGGTGTCGCCGGGGCGACCGTGACCCTGTGCTGTTTGAAGCCTCGGCCTTCTTCACCTCCGTCAGTGACTGGCTGGATGAAGTGTGAGACGGTTCTGACTGACATGATGTCAGCCGCCCGGACACGGTATCGAAGTGCCATGCAGAAGGCGTACACTCGATCCTTGTCAGCTTTCTTCAGACGGAACAGGAAAGGCTGCCGGGCACGGGAGCCCGCGCCGGACGGGAGGCCGCAGTGTCGATCTTCAGCTACGAAGCCTCAGGCAAAGACTCGATCAGACTGACTGGAGTCATCGTGGCCTCGTCTGAAACCCAGGCACGAGAGTTACTTACAGATCGCGATGAATTGGACGTGCAGGCAATCGTCAGGGATGATGCGGGGCTTGACCGGATCGTGATTGATGCTTTGTGCTGCGTGATGGCCGCCGACGGTACTGCATCGCGAATCGAGAAGCAGCACATCTGCGACGCCATGGCTGACTGGAGTCCCTCTTATCCCCGAGAGGATGTGATCAGATCAATCCAGTCTTTTATGCAGCACATGAAGCACAGTGGCTACGCCCGGAGACTGGAAGCCACGCTCCACAATGCAGGTGAGCTCAAGGTTCAGGGAAAACATCAGCAACTGCTTCACGCGCTGACTGCCGTTGCAGCTTCTGACGGGGCTTTTTCCAAACGGGAAAGGAAAGTGATCGAACGATTCAGAGGCCGTGTTGAGTCATCTCTCGAATCGCGATCAGCGCGAGAACCTGGTCAAGATACAGGAAAATCCACCATGTCCATCAACCTGCAACCCGGTGAAGAACTGATTAAGAAGGCGTCATTCGATCCGGCGTGGAAGACCTATACGATCGTAAACAGCATCATTGGTTACGTGACCCTTGGTGCCGTGTTCGGATTCTTCTATGCGTTGGATACACCCGACTTCGCTGTTGCCGGAGTGGTTTTCTGGGGCATGGTCGCGACACTCGTCATGTTCGTGCCTTCCACCCTCTACACCATAGTCTATTTCCGGACGCTCGAATGCTACCTGACATCGCGGGCACTCGTGTATCGGCGAGGCGTGTTCGTCAAGACCGAGAAAACGATTCCGCTGACCCGCATTCAGGACCTGGGCATGACTCAGGGCCCGCTGATGCGGGCTTTCGGACTCTACTCGCTCAAGATTGAAACCGCCGGACAGAGCACTCCGGGTGGAGCAGGAGAAGCCGCACTGATCGGTGTGGTCGATGCTCCGGCATTCCGTGACCTCGTCCGCAGGCTTCGCAGTTCACTGGAAACCGGGACTCCGGGAGATCACGATGGCCTTGGCCATACGGGACCGCGTCGCGCCACGGACCTTTCCGATATCCACGAAACACTGAAGCGAATCGAACGGCATCTCAAACGGATGGCCGATAACGAATCCTGAACACCGATGGAATTGCCTGTGCTGAGGAAGGCCCGATTGTCCGAAGCGTCCTGTCGATGAGGACTTTTTGAGCAGGCCCGGGAAGTTGAGAACTGCCGGGAAGTGCTGATCGGGAACGTGCGGGTAGCGGCCCCTGCGATCTGAATCTCTGTAGCGGGTTGCATGGCGATCGCGCGGTGGGCAGGATGGGTGGTCGTTCATGATCCAGTCTGCAGGTGGCTGTCAGATGACGCATCGAATCAACAGATGGGCGGTTGCCTTTCTGACGCTGCAGGGACTGGGGTGCCTGGTGTGGTGGGGTGTGCTGTGTCTGCGGCCGGAAGTCCGGCAGTGGTTCACAGCGACCAATGCTCCGGACACAACGCTGATGGCTTTTGCGGCGCCGGACCTGCTGCTGTTTGCGGCTGGTTCACTGGTGGTGGCATGGGGACTGGCCACGCAGGCGGTCTGGGCCTGGCCGGTCCTGTGCGTGCATGCCGGCGCCGTGGCCTACGCCGGGCTGTACTGTGTGAATCTGTGGCTGCTGTCCCAGTCCGCCTGGGCGGGGGCTGCGCTGATGACGCCGTCGCTGGTGATTGTGCCCGTCATCACATGGCTGCTGCGGCAGAAGGTGTCGACCGAAACACAACCGCTGAAGTTTTCAGAGCTGTCTGTCTTCCGTGAGGCCCGGCCGGCTGAGGCGGCCTGGAATCTGCTCAAATCCGGCAGTCAGATGATTGTGTTCTGGATGCTGTTTCTAGTGGTGTTTCCGGCCCTGATTGTCACGCTGGAACCGGTTGTGGGCCTGGATGCCTGGAGGTTTGCCTGGCCTGGCGGCCGGATGGCTGGCGGGCTGATTTTTGTGGCAGGGTCCTGCCTGGGGGTCAGTAGTTGTCTCGTGATGGCACTGATCGGCCGGGGAACACCCCTGCCGCTGGACTGTGCCCGCAGGATCGTGGTGGTGGGGCCCTACCGCTATATCCGCAACCCCATGGCGGTGGCCGGGATCGGCCAGGGGGTTGCTGTCGGACTGTATCTGGGGTCTCCGTCCGTCGTCCTGTATGCACTGGTGGGAGGGCCCCTCTGGCATGTTCTGGTCCGGCCTTCCGAGGAGCGCGATCTGCAGGCACGGTTCGGAGCATCGTATGACCACTATCGTCAGGCGGTGTCCTGCTGGATTCCTCTGATCCGCGGGTACCGGCCGGAACCGTCAGTCGTCGCCGAGCAGGTGCCGGTCGATCCGGACACGCCGGCCGCCGAAGGCCAGCAGGTATGACGGGATGTCCCGCAGGCCCGGCAGCCTCAGTATCGTTCGCAGCCACAGCGGTAACCGGTACGGGCCGCTGGTTCCCAGGGCCGGTTCGATCAGGTGTTTCTGATCGAATGCCTGCAGCGTCTGAACAAGACGCACCGGCCAGCGCCGTCGTTTCTGGACACGCCGCAGATCCCGGTCCAGGACGTTGCCTGTCTGCAGCGGGCCAGTCAGCAGGTTGGCGGCGGTCA
>CALGTK010000118.1 GCA_937904325.1 uncultured Planctomyces sp. | reverse complement strand
CCTTAGTCGCCAAGCTGGCCCGAGTGAAAATTGGTAATATTGTCCTGCTCTGCTGTTCGACTACCGGTCATAATCTGACTACGGCTCTTATCAAGGATGCCATTTCCATTTGTATCCTCGCCAGCATCGAGAGTGCCATTGCCGTTGCTGTCTTCCGTTTCGAGTGGACCACCGGTGCCATAGCCAAAATCAAATCCTGGGGAGATCAACTGGAAGCTGTCAGCGTTGAACGGGGCCCGTCTTGCACCGTCCCGGTAGTATGGAGCGATTGAATCATCATCCGATGCTCGATAACCGAGTCCGCTATTACTACTTAGATAAACAATCGGCTGCGTCTGACTCGCCAGTGCGTCTACGTATTCAGGCAGCGAGTCACCGTCACTGTCGATGATGCGGCCCATGGGCGCACCGGTCGTCGGGTTGACTCCCCCAAGGAATTCGAAGAATGGTCCATCCCGTGTACCATTATCAAGCGCGAGTGGATTCGCTGGGTTCTTAGAGAAACCCCTGAAAGCACCACTCGTGCCATCGATCATCCCGCCCAGGAAAAAGACAAGACACTCGGAACCTTCCAGCGTGAACGTGTCCGTCATGTCTGAATCGGTGTTAATCTTGCGAGAGACTGAAAAGTCGAATTGAGGCCACAAGGTCTTAATTGTTCGTCGGCTCAAGGCGTCACTTGCCCAACCGGCTGGCGCTTCGTAGAGCGTCACACTGCTTGGAGGATCGTTCTTGAATCGAACTTTGAAGTCCGTAATCGATGCTTTGATCGATTCAAGCTCTGACTGAACCCTGGCAATTTGGGCCCGCATCCTGGCGCGATTCACTGCTGGCAGGATCAATGCCGCGAGGATGCCAATGATGACAATGACGATCAACACCTCAATCAGCGTAAAGCCGCTTCGGGCCGGCTTTGTCGTTTGAGTACTCTGTTGGCGAGCAAGCATGAGAGTGGCTCCTTTTGTGTTGCGTCCGCATAGAACGGCTTCGCAGTGCTCTTATGATTGAGAGCGTTTTAATCCTGAAACTTCAGCAGCCCGCTGAAAGGTCTGTCGCGATGCGTTTGCGTCAGGACAGGTCGTTGAGAAGTTTGATCAGCGGCATGAACAAGGCAATGACGATAAAACCAACAACCAGACCAAGCACAACAACAAGCATCGGCTCGATCAGCTTCACCATACCGTCGACGAGAGTGTTGACGTCTTCGTCGTACATATCAGCGACCTTGTACATCATCACGTCCAAGGCACCGGTTTCTTCACCGACGTCGACCATGTTAACAACAAGGTCGTCGGCGATATTCGCCTCACCGAGCGGTTTGGCGATGGTTTCACCTTCGCGAATTGCCGCGTAGATATTGTCAAACGCCCGCTTAAAGACTGCGTTGCCAGCTGTATCTCTGGCGATCGTCAAGGCTTCGAGAATCGGTACGCCCGAGGATATCAGCGTACCTAACGTACGCATGATCCTTGCCGTGGTCGACTTCTTCAGAATCTTCCCTAGCACGGGTATTCTCAACGCGCACCAGTCGACGATGTACTCTCCTGTACTGTTCTTCCTGACTACCTTCAAGAACAGCCAGAACCCCATCGGAACAGCGGGAAAGAGGTAGAAATAGTTCACGACGGTATCGCTCGCAGCGATCAGCATCTCGGTAATCTTCGGGAGTTCTGTGCCGAAGCCTGCGAAGATCGATTTAAACTTCGGAACGATGTAATACATGATGAAGCCGACGATACCACCCGCGACGCACACAACGGCGATCGGATAAATCATGGCTCCCTGTACTTTTTTCTTCAGCGTCTGAGAACGCTCTTTAAAGTCAGCGAGCCTCTGGAGAATAATTTCAAGAGCACCACTGGCCTCACCAGCTCGCACCATGTTTACGTAAAGCTCGTCGAAGGCTTTGGGTTGCTTGGCCATCGATTCGGAAAGCGTGTTTCCCGATTCAATATCTTCCACAACGCCGTCCAGGGCATTTTTCAACGGCCCCGGTTTACATTGTCCTTCAAGAATCTTCAGGCTTCGCAGAACGGGCAAACCGGCATCCTGAAGCGTCGAAAGCTGCCGAGTGAAAGTACAAAGCTGTTTGGCTTTCACTTTCCCAATAGAGAGCGTTTTCTTTTTCTTCGGACCGCCCCGCTTCTTTTCAGCAGCCTTTTTCTTTTTCTTCTTCTGCTGTTCCGCAATATTCGTGACAAAGAAACCTTTGTCACGAATCAGTTGTTGGGCTTCGGCTTCAGACTCGGCTTCGATCGACTCTTTGATCTCCGTGCCTGTATTGTCCATTGCCTCATACTGATAAGTTGGCATGGGACCTCTCCGTTTCCATAAATGTGCAGGCCGTTGGATATTTTAATCGTTGTGATCGCCAGGAATCTGGCGTGTATGATCAGCCGGCGTCTTCGACAACCGTTTCTCGAACGACTTCATCGATCGTGGTGACCCCGTCAAAGATCAGCTTCAGTCCAGATTCACGCAGCGTTGTCATGCCCTGACTTCGAGCCAACGCTCGAATTTCGTCCGTTGAAGCGTTTACCGATATCAGGTCGCGAACGTCGTCCGTGACGGTTAACAACTCATAGAGTCCGACTCGCCCTTTATAACCGCCATTGTTGCACTGCGGGCAACCTTTACCGTAATAGAATTTGTACTTCCGAGCCTGCTCGACAGGTAACTGCAACTCCATCAGCAACTCGTCACTCGGTTCAAATTCGGTCCGACAATCAGTACAGATTCGACGAACCAGACGCTGAGCCAGGATTGCCTCAACCGTAGCCGTGATCATGAACGGCGGAACGCCCATATCCCGTAGACGGGCGATAGTTGATGGAGAGTCGTTTGTGTGCAGCGTGCTGAACACAAGATGTCCAGTCAGGGCACTTTGAATGGCAACCTCAGCAGTTTCAAAGTCTCGAATCTCACCGACTAGAATTTTGTCAGGATCGTGGCGAAGAATCGCTCGAAGGACCGTTGCAAAAGTGACGTCAATATCCGGGTTAACCGGCACTTGGATCAGCCCCTCGATGTCGTATTCGATCGGGTCTTCAGTCGTGATGATTTTTGTTTCGATATCGTTCAGCTCGTTAAGCGCTGAATAGAGCGTTGTCGTCTTACCGCTCCCTGTTGGACCGGTCACCAGTACGATGCCGTTTGGATTGGCCATTGCTTCGCGGAAGCGGGTCAGGTTGTTGGCATCGATGCCGATCTTATTGAGATCCAACTGAACGACGGTTCGGTCAAGAATCCGCATGACGACGGACTCGCCAAACATCGTCGGTAACACGCTGACTCTAAGGTCAACGGGGTTACCGCCAACGTTCAGTTCAATTCGACCGTCCTGAGGAAGGCGTCGCTCAGCGATATCAAGGTTCGCCATGACCTTGATGCGAGTTGTTATCGCGTTAGCAAGATGGCGAGGCGGCGGCACCATTTCATACAGGATGCCGTCTGCTTTGACTCGAATCTTGAACTCGTCTTCGAACGGCTCAAAGTGAATGTCGCTGGCCTTATCCTTAATGGCCAGCAGCAAAACCATGTTCAACAGTTTTCGAATTGGAGTTGCGTTGACGAGTTCGTCTTCGGAACCAATGTCATGAGCACCTTCCCGACTGCTCCCACCTTCGCCGAGTTCGTCCATCTCGCTGATGACGTCTTCGATACTTTCTTCGGCATCTGCGTAGTACCGTTGAATAGCCTGATCGACTTCTGCTTCACTGGAAACTGCTCCCCGAACATCATACCCCAGAAAGTTTCGAAGGTCGTCGAGCGCGGCGACATTCTGAGGGTCTGCCATCGCCACAGTCAGAACGTCGTTCTTCAGCGAAATTGGCATAATCTTGTAGAGCTCAGCCATCGTCTGCGGAACGAGTTCCAGCACCTTTGACGGAACGTTGGTTTCGGCCAGATTAATGACCGGCATGCCCCACTGCTCAGCAAGACCTTCTGTGACCTGCGCAGGCGTGACAAGCTCCATCCGCACGGCAACCTGTCCAATGACTTCTCCGGGACTCTGCTTCTGGTTTTCCAGAACATCCCAGAGTTGGTCTTCGGTAAGGTAACCGAGGTCAACCAGAATTTGTCCAAGCTTACGCGCGGCCATAGCCAATAACCTGTACGTCTAGTGTGAGCCGTTTCAGTTGTGAGTTTCAAAATATCAACAGCACAGCTGGAAACGGCAAATCGAAGTCAAATTCAACAGAAGATAGTCCGCGGAAACGTCAATTTACACACGCGTCCTACTCGTATTCATATTCATCATCATCATCGTCGTCGCCATCATCATCGAGGATGCCTTTCTTAGCTCCCTCAATCTTGGCCCGAAGTTCTCCGGGTGCGTTCGACTTCTGGATCACATCTTTTTCGTCGCAGGTCCCGTTGTCCCAGAGGTCGAATAGAGCATCGTCAAGAAGCTGCATGCCGAAACGTTTTCCGGTCTGGATCGCTGAGTTGATACGGAATGTTTTTCCTTCGCGAATCAGATTCGAGATAGCCGGAGTAACTACCAGTAATTCGTAGGCAGCAACGATCCCCTTCGGTTTCTTGGGAATGAGCGCCTGACTAAGCGTCCCCAGAATCCCCACAGAAAGCTGCGTTCGAATTTGAGCCTGCTGGTGAGTCGGAAAAACATCGATAATTCGGTCGACCGTCCCCTGTGCCCCCGTTGTATGCAGAGTACCGAAAACGATATGTCCGGTTTCAGCCGCAGTGATCGCCGACTCAATTGTTTCAAGGTCTCGCATTTCACCGACGAGAATCACGTCAGGGTCCTGACGCAGCGCTCGCCGTAATGCCTCAGCAAACGACGGGCAGTCTGTGCCAATTTCACGTTGATTGATCGTGCACTTGATGTGGTTGTGGTAGTACTCAATCGGATCTTCCAGCGTGATGATATGATGATCCAATCGATGGTTCATCCAGTTGATCATGCTGGCGAGGCTGGTTGTCTTACCACTACCGGTTGGCCCCGTGACGAGAAACAGGCCACGAGGCCTCTGGATTAATTCGAGACAGACCGGCGGAAGTCCAATCACCTCAGGCTCGAGGAACTCATTTGGGATTCGCCGACAGACAATCGAAATCTTGCCCTTCTGCTTGAACGCAGAAACGCGAAATCGCGCTTTGTCACCAAACGCAAAACCAAAGTCCGTAGAACCCGTTTCCTGAAGTTCCTGCTGGTTTCGTTCAGGGGTAATACTCTTCATCAACGAAACAGTGTCGTCAGGCTCCAGATCCTTCGTGTCGAGCCGGACCATATGCCCGCCAACGCGGACAACTGGAGGCTGACCGACAACGATATGAAGGTCGCTCACCTTTTCTTTGACGACAGTCTCAAGAAGTTTGTCAATTTGAACGGTTGCCATCCGCTGCCCTTTTGCTTTTCGTTATTCAACGGGTCAGCCTGGTTTAGCGAGTATCGCCTGCAGACTTCTCTGAAAGATGGGAAAGACAAACTGAAACGAAAAGAACGTAGTTGCGAAAAACCACAACGCAGATTCCCTCTGCGTCGCCTGATTATTCCCATGAGTCGCGCTGTCGTCCAGGTTTGCCGAACATTTAGTCCTGACTGCTTCAGTTGCCCTGTGCCCACAATAATCGAATCTGATTCGAGCTGGAAAATGAGACGTGCCGAGTTTCGCTTGCCCGCCGTCTGCATGCCGCGAACCGAAAAGTGTTGTTTTTTGCGTCACTTTGAAAATGTCGCCACCCCGAAGGCTCTCATCCACTTCCTGATTTTAACTCTTCCGCCTTTCAACAAACGAATACTACAAGACAATGCAACGATGACATCAGACGACCCCATCTGCCCTCGCTTTGGCAGCTAGTGGCCACCCTTCTGGAGTCGGTAGACCTCACTGAGGTGCGTCTGGCCCTTAAGTGCTTTATCTAAACAGTCTTCGTCCAGCGTCTTCATCCCGAACAGGCGTGCCTGCCGGCGGATGTTCTGCGTCGGTTCGCGATTGAACGTCATTTCGCGAATCCCTGCATTCATAGTCATTAGTTCATGCACCGCGACACGACCCCGAAAGCCGGTGTGGTGACAACTGTTGCAGCCCTTTCCACGCATGAACGTTGCAGATGCGAGCATGTCAGGCGTGATATCAAAGTGTTCGATTTCGCTCTGCGACGGCGTAAACGGCTCGACGCACTTGCTACAGTTTCGTCGTGCAAGTCGCTGACCAAGGACCGCCATGACGCTTGACGCAACGAGAAATGGCTGTACATGCATATCGATAAGCCGAGTAATTGAACCCGGCGCATCGTTCGTATGAAGCGTACTAAAAACCAAGTGTCCCGTCAGGCTAGCCTGAATAGCCATTTCGGCAGTCTCCAGATCGCGAATTTCCCCAACAAGAATCACATTCGGAGCCTGACGAAGCATGGCTTTAATGATCTTCTGAAATGTGACGCCGATACTGGTTCGAACTTCTGTCTGATTGATCCCAGCAAGCAGATACTCGACCGGATCCTCTGCCGTGATAATCTTCCGGTCTGGTCGATTGAGTTCACCCAGAGCACTGTAGAGCGTCGTGGTCTTTCCACTCCCTGTTGGGCCGGTTACGAGGAAGATTCCGTTTGGCCGACGGATAATATTCTGGAAGGTTCGGTAGTTTTCCTCGGAGAAGCCCAGGTTTCGAATACCGATTTTAATACTGTCCCGATCGAGAATTCGCATGACCACACCCTGACCGTGATTGGTCGGCATAATACTGACACGGAGGTCGATCTCTTTTGGCCCCACACGTGTCTTAATTCGTCCGTCCTGTGGCCGCCTCTTTTCGGCGATGTCAATTCCGCCCATAATTTTGATACGAGAGACAATGGCACCGAGAAGTCGCTTTGGCGGACTATCTCGTTCGATCAGCTTCCCGTCGATTCGATAGCGGATTCGAATCCGATCTTCGAACGGTTCGATATGGATGTCACTGGCCCGCATATTAAGAGCTTCACTGACGATCAGATTGACCAGCTTGATGATTGGCGAACCACCCTCTTCGTCAATTCCATCGCCAGCCGCTTCTGCCTGCGAGATTTCAGTCTGCGTGAAATCGATTGCCGTTTCAGTAAATTCCTGAAGCATCGAGTCGACAGACTCGGTCTCACTTTGGCCGTAATGACGGTTAATCGCGGTCAAAATGGCGTCATTGGGGGCAACCTCGCATTTGATTTCGCGATTCAGGATGAATCGAAGTTTGTCAATAACTTCGAACTTCATCGGATCGTTGATAGCCACGACAATCGAATCACCATCGATTCTCAACGGTAGAACGGCGTTTTCGCGAGCGACCGACTCAGGCACAAGACCGATGACCGACTGCGGCACTTCAATAACGGTCAGATCAATCGCTTCGTAGCCAAACTGTGCCGCCTGGGCAGTGCTGATCTCAGAAGCGTCAACGTATTCCAGCTTGACCAAAGCGTCTTCGGTGCGAATTCCAAGGCTGGATGCCATGCCTTCAGCTTCGCCGAGCTGGTCCTGGCTGATCAATCCACGGTCAACCAGTTGCTGACAGATATCATTCGACACGGGCGTCTCCCATTTCACGCAATTTGAGCTTGGAAGCGAGGTAACGTCGGAGATTCAGAATAGCGTCACGCCACGATTGCCTGACAGCTACCAGGCCATTTTAAAGTGAGCACAACACCAGTGAAGCGGCCTTGCGAAGTGAAGTGAAGCAGCTGTAAATGGTGGGCGAGGTGAAAGACCACCAGGCAGCAAACCAGCTAAGCCAAAGAAGATGTGATTGTTGATTCGATTCTGAAGGGGCCTCAGCGGACTGTCAAGGACTCGGGGAACCTGTCGCAACCCCAGCCTCGATACCCAATGACTTTAGTGACTATTGAGCCGTTCTCTGCGCACAAGAGCTTTCAAGACCCTTATTACTTTGCCGTCAGGTTGATGATTCCAGTCCAGTTTTCTGGCGGTTCGTAGTTGTGCGAGGCAATCTGCAGGAGCAGGAAGTCTTTGGCTCGATCCTTGACAGGCATCTGGCCAAGGAGTTCTCGTGCGTCGTCCCAATCGCCAGCGATAAAGGCGCTGACGGCCGATTCAAAATCGACGATGTTCTGGTCAGTGAGATCACTGCGTTTTTCGGATGGCAACAACTGGTTGACGTCAATTGGAGCGTTGACCCCCACAGGCTTGATCATACCTATCCTTCGACATCGCCCTTCTTCTGGAGCCAGTGATGCTCTTACGACTTCTGCAGTCGGGCCGTCGACAAGGATTGGGCAGCCGACCTGCTTGGTCATGCTCTCGAGGCGAGCGCCCAGATTTACCACGGGCCCAAACACTCCGACTTTTGCCTGATGCCTGGTACCGATCCGCCCGGCGATCGTTTTCCCGCAAGCGATCCCAATCCCAATCCGAAATCCTTTCAAGTCGGAATTGCGAGTTTCCGCATTCGCCAGGTCGAACGTATTCAGCATGGCCAGCGCAGCTCGACAGGCAGGAAGCGGCCCTTCGGTCAACGGTAGTGGCCAGCCCCAGAAACCTAACGCGGAATCGCCCTGAAAGTCTGCAATCGCTCCGTCATGGTTGACGATGTTTGTCGTCATGACTTCCAGAGCTTCGCTGACCCGGTTAAGCAATCTCTGCAGATTGTGTTTCGACTTTTCGGCAATACGTGAGTAACCGCGAAGGTCGCAGAAAAGTATGGCCGTATCGTTTTCTGTCGGTTTGAGTGTTCTTCCGTCGTTTGCTTTCGCAACCGCTTCGACAACCGAAGGCGAGAAAAACTGTCGCATCCCGGAGAACTGATCTTCGAGGCAGCGAACCTGCCGAATGGCGCCAACAAGCTGTGCGATCAGTTCGGCAATCTGCACGTCTCCCGCGAGATCGTCCGGCGTCAATCCCGGGGGAAGTGACTCGGCAGATCCAAAATGGCCTGAAACATACATGCACCAGGCATTGGCTGAACCAGCGGCAATCGGAACGCAAAATCCCCAGCGTCCTCGATCGGCAGAGAACGGGCTCGACTCTGCTGCGTCGATTTCACGCCTCACACGGACGATACTTTGCTGTTGCTTGACTGCCGCTTCGACCATTGCCCGGCTGATTTTCAAACGATCGGTGTCTTCCCCGCCGTTCCAGTGAAGAACTTTGGGGGTTTCAGTTCGAATCGTGTCTGGATCGACACAATCAAGCACCGAGATCGCTGCAGCGTGTGGAACAACCTTGGACAGGATCTCGATCAACGCGATGCTTAATTCACGATCGCTGGTGGACAGCCAGAGGTTGTGCGAGAACTGAGAAACCATCGCAACTCGATGATCAACCTGCCGCAGAGCAACTTGCGTGTTTGTTGACCCCTGAGCACCATCTGACTCGAGCAATTTTCGGATTTGCGACTCGGGCCTATCACTCACGATGTGAAACATCGTGCTGCCGATTCGAAATTCTCCTCCGACTTGAACCGTCGCCTGTTGGCAGGATGTCCCGCGAACAAGAATTGGGTTCAGTGCACCATCCATGCACGTGATGGTGGCTTCTCCGCCGTCCCACTGCATGCGGGCATGGCGTCGCGAGACTTTGCGGTCCCATTTGACAGCGCAGTCGTTATCTGAACCTCGGCCGATATGCAGTAGTCCGGTTTCCGGGATCGAACATTGCAGAAGTTGTGCCGGCTCAGGTCCCTGAACGACAAGCTGCGGCATGACTCCTCTTTCTGATGAGGAACTGAACATCCTTGAAGAAAGCAGTCGAAGAGGACATGCGACCATCTTTCATCTGCCGACGGGATTTCTCCTTCTGAAAAGTTCTAAGCCGGCAGCGAGGTACTGAGTTTTATGCCATTCACAGTACAACTTGCCACCCACGCGGAATACTTCTGGACAAGCAAAACGGATAACCGCCGACCCGAAATCAGACCAACAGCTCGCAGGACTACTTTGATAATTTCCGTACGGAACCTGGCGCACTGCGGAAGTTGTTCATCTCCCGGTACCGTGGAAGGGCGATCTTTCAAACCCGGGGATGGCCACTGACGTGCCCCTTGCCCTCTCCAACCCTGACCAGCGAGCGACTACTCCCCCAGAGACAGAATCAATGAACATCGCCGGTAGACAAGAGAGTAATTCGAGGCATTGTCATTAGTTTGATTGTTGCCGCGATCGCTCACCGTCATTGAGATCAAACTGTTCCTCAGCAGAAAGCATCGCATCGCCGGCATCTTCAACGGAGTCTCAGTCGTCAGCATTCTCCAGAATGCCGATTGCTTTCACAAAATGGCTGAATCTTTCTTGACGATTTGCGCGGCGTTGAGCGAAATAAGTCTTCGCGTCGACTGCGTTGCCCCGAGCCGAACTCTCCAGGCCTGCATTGCGTTCCGGGCAGAAGTCGAAACCCGTCCGGAACGGGACGTCCACCGAGGCCAGGGCTTAAGTTGTCTGGTCGTCCAAAGCCATTGGGAGCTCCTGCAAACTGCCGAGACGTTACCGATTCACCCGGCCGAAGCCGACGATCGAGCAGACTATAAGTCCTCGCTTTTTCATAGCAGACGTCCGCGACGTCGCTGCTCGTTTCCGGACAACGAATCCAGCAACTGCATTGCTGCATCATGAGACGTCTGCGACGCATCCTGCTGAGCAAGTATCAGCTCGTACGCTCCGATACCGTTTAGCAGGCCGGATTTAAAAAGGACCGGATTTCCGTACGAATTTTTCTGAGCGTGGGCCGCGAACTACTTCTGATTCACCGTCGGTTCGGCGTCGAGAATGCAATCATCGAGCGCGATGGCGGCCGCTTCCTGAATCAATACAGAATAGTCTCGATTTCTTTCGATATCCGACCCGCTAACTCGGGCGCTGGAAGAACCGCCAATCGCCAGGCCGGCACGCCCGTTTTCATGCACCGTCAGTTTTTCGAGCTGAATGTTCGTCGCAAGGTCGTGCACGTTCACTCCGTCGAGGCGAAAGTGCTGAATAGTCAAATCCGAGATCACAATATCATGGGCTGCGAAAACTGTGATGCCGCAGCTCCGCCTGGCAATAGACAATCGTTGAGTCGCAGGTTCGACGTACCGTTCAACGCGGTAGTAAATCGAACCTCGCCATGAACACCACTGATCAACCTCTAGATCGGGGATCGCGACCCACTTTTCGCCAGGCTGCAGTCGCACTTCCGGCAGAGCTTTGCCGTCCCGGACCAGCTGAAAGAAGCCTTTGCGAAACGGAGTAACCTGCCAGACGTCGCGACCTGTTTCGCGCCAGGCTCCTTCAGGGACAACCATTGCTCCGGTGATGGTGGCGCCGTTTCCGATCAGCCGAAACGGACGAACGGGATCGCCGCTGTGCTTCTCGCCCTGAAATGACAGATTGTCGTAGTACGGCACGCTCGTATTCGCCACGATGATTGTGTCAGCAAAACTGGCCAGCTTCAGAGCCTGAGAGATCGACTTCACCGGCCCTGAGATATTGCTCAGCGTAGTTTCGACAAGCCCGTCATTCCGGTCCGCACCGACGCGGTTATTGACGTAGTAAACTTCCGCGTTGGACGACGTCGCAATGCTCAGCAGAATTGAAGCGACAATCAGAAAGGCAACAGCTTTCACGACAACTCTCCGGCAACAAACCAGTGATGAGGCACGGTCGAATTTACGTAGTCTGGGACTCGCCCCAGCTTCATGCATTGCCGGGATGAATTCCAACCTGCATATTTATGCGCCGACCTCTCACTGAATCGTCAGAAAAGACGGCCACTCGCCAGGCTAGTCGATGTTTAACGGCTACTTCGGCAGAACGGGGTACGGCAGTGACTGCCCGGCAAGGCCTGCCGCCAGATTCTGAACCGTCATTTCCAGCATCCTTTGCCTGGTCCGATGAGACGCGCTTCCCAGGTGCGGCGCGATGACCAGGTTTTCCAGCGTCAACAACGGGTGATCGCGTGGCAAGGGTTCCGGATCAGTCACGTCCAGAGCGGCTGAACGAATTCGTCCGGCTTTGAGGATTTCGTAAAGATCGTCGGTTACGACGACCGGCCCGCGAGCCATGTTGATCAACGTCGCCGACGGTTTCATCAGTTCAAACTGAGCCTTGCCAATCAGTCCAGTCGTCTCTTTCGTAAGCGGACAATTCAACGCAACGAAGTCACTTTCTTTGAGCAGATCGTCCAACGATCGAAATGCGACGCCCAGTTCTTCCTCAGCAGCTTCGTCACGCCGACGGTTGTGGTAGAGAATCTTCATGTCGAATGCCCGAGCCCGCTTCGCCACCTGCTTGCCGATCCGTCCCATCCCGACGATACCCAACGTACTGCCGGTGACTTCGTGCCCGATCAGAATCGAAGGGTCGTAGCGAGTGAACTCGGGCCCGCGTGCAAAGTGATCGCCGATGACGACGTTCCTGGCCGATGCCATCAGCAAAGCCATCGTCATGTCAGCCGTTGCGTCGTCCAGGCACCCCGGAGTGTTGCCGACAGGCAGCCTTCGATCCTGCGCATCCGCAACAACAATGTGATCAACTCCGACTCCGTGGTTACTGATCACGCGGAGGTTGGGCATTCGATCCATCAACGTACCGTCAACGGCCGGGTGCCCATAAGTTATCACACCGACGCACGTCGCCAGAGCCTCAGAACCTTCCGAAGTGTCCCACGGAAAAACCTGGTACTCATCGCCCAGCATTCCCAGCAACGGCGCCGGTAACCCATCGCCCATAATCGGAGTCGTCATCTGTAGTCGTCCTTATTGTTCGTTACGTTCCGGAAACTAACTGTTTCAATTCGGGCTCGATCCGTCGCAGTCCTTCTTCGACTGACACTTGTGGTGTGTAGCCAAAATCACGAACCGCTTTTTTGATCGAATAACTGTGAGACGAAGCGAGTTGCCCTGCAAGGAACCGCGTCATGGGAGGCTCGCCGCTCAATCGAAGCAGTGACCACACGCCTTCGCAGACCTTTCCGACCCGATATGCCGCCTTCGCCGAAATTCGTTTATTGACCGGCGGCAGCCCCGCGCAGCCGAGCAATGTGATGATCCACTCGCTGCAGTTCACTGACTCGGGCTCATTAATAAAGTAAACCTGCCCGGCCACGTTCGAGCCTGGCTCAAGTGCTTTTTCCGCCTGCAGATGTGCGGCGGCGACGTTCTCGACATACGCCATCGAGATGACGTTTGTGCCGTCGCCGACCAGGCGGAGCCGTCCGCTTTGTGCTCGTTGAATCAATCTAGGAACAAGCTGGGTATCGCGAGGCCCCCAGACCAAATGCGGCCTGATCGCGCACGTGGCAAGTTCCGGTCCGTTCGCCGCGATAATCGCCTGCTCTGCAAGAGCCTTACTGTTGGGATAGTGCGAAAGAAACTTCGTCGGGTACGGCAAAGACTCATCCGCATCGACGTGATCATGCCCGTCGAAAATCACGCTTGGCGAACTGGTGTAAATGAGCTTTCGCACGCCGTGCTTCCGGCAGCCGGCAATCACATTACTTGTACCCACTGTGTTAATCCCGTGGAACATTTCCCACGGCCCCCAGATGCCAGGCACAGCCGCGACGTGGAATACAACATCGACTCCGTCACATGCTGATTCGACGACCTCTGCATTCTGAATATCGCCCTGAACCCACTCGACTCCCAGTTGGTCCAGCCGTTCATAGCGTTTTCGGCAAATCACGCGAACGGCGACGCCGTCATCAAGCAACTGCTCAACAATGTACAGCCCGAGGAATCCTCCCCCACCAGTCACCAGTGCTTTCATGACAAATCCACAATTCTGCTTTGTATCTACTGGCGACGAGGTCGGGACAAACTTCGCAGGAACGTTCAAACAGGACGTTACTTCAGCAACTCACAAGCGGCAGCTCGAACAAGACAGCCTCGCCACCTCGTACAAAGCGTCGACGCGGCCGTTGACGGTTAAAACGGCGACTACTATAGAGACTCTAACGCCCCGGACACCTTACCCAGGGGGCGATGAATCAGGATGAATTGATATGATTGAGCGAATTTTTAACTTCTCGGCTGGCCCGGCAGTTCTGCCTCTCGAAGTTCTCGAAGAAGCACGCGGAGATCTGCTTTCGCTGCGAGGCACGGGCATCGGTGTACTGGAACATTCGCATCGAGGTAAAGCATTCACCGCCGTGCGGAACGAAGCGGAAGCCGCGATTCGTGAAGTTGGTTCAATTCCGAACAACTACAAAGTGCTGTTTCTGCAGGGTGGCGCGTCCCTGCAATTTGCGATGCTGCCAATGAACTTTCTTTCGGGAAGTCAGACCGCCGACTACGTCGTGACCGGAGCGTGGGCGAAGAAAGCGATCAAAGAAGCCAAATGCGCCGGCAACGCTCATATCGCGGCGACGAGCAACGACCGAAACTTCTGCTACGTCCCGAAAGAATACGACTTCTCGGCGGATGCCAGATACGTTCACTTCACATCAAACAACACAATCTTCGGAACCCAGTTCGCAACCGAACCGGACGTCCCCGCAGGAAGTACTCTGATCTGCGACGCAAGTAGCGACATCTTCTCTCGACCAATCGACGTCTCTAAGTACGGAATGATTTACGCCGGGGCTCAAAAGAACCTCGGACCGAGCGGCGTGACGCTCGTAATCATCCGCGACGACCTGGTCGAAGCCGGCAACGACTCCCTCCCGTCGATGCTGCAATACCGGACGTACGCCGAAAACGATTCGATGTACAACACGCCTCCAGCGTTCGGCATCTACCTCGTCGGTCGAGTCTGCCAGTGGCTGCTTGATCAAGGAGGCCTGACCACCATTCAGCAACGCAACGAAAATAAAGCCGCGAAGCTGTATAGCTACCTGGAAACCAGTTCGTTGTTCAGTGCGACCGCAGATGCCGACAGTCGCTCAAAGATGAACGTCACCTTCGTAACCGGCGATGCTGACACGGACGCCGAGTTCATCAAGCAGGCCACGGCCGCAAAACTCGACGGCCTGAAAGGCCACCGCAGCGTCGGCGGCATGCGAGCCAGCATCTACAACGCATTCCCATCAGAAGGCGTCGACGCCCTGGTCGACTTCATGAAAGACTTCGAAGCCTTACGAGGGTAGACTCGCGCTGAGATTCTGCAACCATTGAGGGTGAGTCTGACTCATGGAATGATACAGGTATCGAACATGGCGGGACGTCGACGGTGAAACCGTTCATGGAATGTTCTTCCCGGGATGATTTATAACGGGCGACACTACTTCACGCTTCTTGCCGTCTACAAAGACAGCATGATCGATTGCTGGGGACGCTGGACAGGTTCGTGAGAAAAGTCGAATCCGGCTGGCTTGTTAATTCAGTTCCGACCGAACACACGCTTTCCGCCAATGCGTCTGCAACGATTAAGACCAACGAATACACTCCGTTCGGATCAATCGATGACCTTGTCCAGAACGTCCGGTCCGCCATCGCAGCATTTGAATGGTCGGCCGACAGCCCTGGAAGAAGTGGGGCGAGCGATGAAAACGTACCGCGAAGACGAATCACTCGAAACTTTTGAACGACTAAGAGCCGCTTTTCACAAGCTGCCGTACTTCGATCATCAGTTCACTTTCGGTAGCCGTTTCGAACGATACATTGATATCCAGCGAAAACCTGGAATTCAACGTCCCAAACCAGAATAGTGGTTTTGTTACAGTCTGGATTCCTTTGAAACGAGTTTCACGCAACGCAGCGAATTACCGAGCAACTTCGAATTATCTCTTGCCTGGAGTTCAGAGAATGCCACATCAACCGTTGGTTGTTCACTGTCCGGATTCCGTTTACCAGCCGCGACGTGACTTCTTCAAACAGGCGGGAGCTTTGGCCCTCGCGGCTTCCGGGGTACCGCTGTTGCCGGATGAGTTGCTCGCAGCGTCCGACCGGAAGACGCCGGAGACGCTTGTCAGCGTTCTGTTTGAGACGCTGACGCCTACTCAGAAGAAGGCTGTTTGTTTTGACTGGGATTATGTTGCAGGGAAGCAGGGGCTGTTGCGGACGCGGCTGGAGAACAACTGGAAAATTACGAAGCCGTCGATCAAAAGCAGTTTTTTCACGGGCGAGCAGCAGGAGCTGATTCGGCTGATCTTTGAAGGCATGACGCACGAAGGTTGGCATGACCGGTGGGATCAGCAGTTGAAAGACGATGTCGGCGGGTTCGGTAACCAGCAGTCGATCGCCATCTTCGGACAGCCGGGTACGAAGCAGTTTGAATTTGTTCTTGCCAGCCGCCACATGACGCTGCGCTGCGACGGCAACAGTGCGGAGCATGTCGCGTTCGGCGGGCCGATCCTCTACGCACACGACGGCGAAGGCACGTACGAGAAACCTCACCATCCGACCAACGTCTTCTGGCATCAGGCACTCGCGGCCAACAAGCTGTATGACATGTTCGACGGGAAGCAGCGCAAGCAGGCACTCGTGACAAAGGGGATGCCGTCGGAAGAACTCGTCGGGTTTCGAGGGACCAACGGTAAGTTTGACGGGATTCGAGTCACGGAA
This sequence comes from uncultured Planctomyces sp., assembly GCA_937904325.1. Classification (GTDB taxonomy): domain Bacteria; phylum Planctomycetota; class Planctomycetia; order Planctomycetales; family Planctomycetaceae; genus JABMPE01. The sequence goes on along the minus strand of CALGTK010000118.1, from coordinate 1,226 downwards.
TTCTCGCCGGACCAGAAGGAACATCTGCAGGGCGTTTTGAAGCTGCTGCTGGAACCGTTTCGCCAGTCCGACCGCGACGAAGTCACTCGCTGCCTGAAAGTGCAGGGCGGTCTGGATGCCTGCCGCCTCGCTTTTTACAAAGAGGGTGACCTCGGCGAGGACGGCATCTGGGACAACTGGCGTCTGGAAGGTCCTTCATTCGTCTGGTACTTCCGAGGCAAACCCCACGTCCACGTCTGGGTTAACGTCGCCGACAAGCCCGGCATCGAGCTGAATTCTTACCAGGACTCGGTGGGCGTGTAATCGGTTCAAAAGTCCGTTGATCAGAACTCACTGTGTTAGCAGCCAGAGTCGACAGCGAGTCATCCGTTGGGGAATGCTGAGCGGCATCACCGACCAGTCAGCTCTCGTCCGAGGTCTTTCTTCTTCGGAAGCGGGACCTCAGTCTCGCAACGAGTTTTGGCCCAGCCAGCGCAGCGCCGAGCCACCATGCAATCTGAACGGCAACGAAGTCGGCGCCACCGATCGCGGCTTTCTGGCCGATGGTTAGCGGAAGAAACGGAATTGCAAACAATGAGAACCATAGTACGCCCGAAAGCAGAATCAGCATGACGCCGATTTTCGCAGTCGCACTTCCAGCGTCTTGTTCGGGTACGGCGTGATCATCTCTGCGGTCTGGCGGCGGTTCACGATTGGTCATGCGTCGTCCGCCAATTAGTGGATTTGGCTTCGTCCGGTTGACTGGGTCACTCTTGCGTCGTCGTTATGGATTGGCTGGTACAAGCTGGTTCACGGAGATCTCCGTGAACCTGACGGGCTCTCCTTTTGTAGCCAGCCGAATTTCCGGGAGTTCGCCATTCGAGCGACGCGGCAGAGCAGCGAGCGAGCGTTCGTTGATCAGGATGAACCATCTACCGGATTCTTGTTCGATGATGGCAGCCGATTCACCGTTAACTGGGGCTGATGGTCTTTCGCCGAACGGTGTGAAGTCTGCGCGATCTGAGGCCCGTTCGCCAACGGTGCAAGCGATTCCGACGTTGCGTAATCAAGACGCTCGGTGGAGTGCATCCCTGAAACTGGTCCATGTGTTATGAGAGTGGACTGAGCGGAAGCAGGCCACTGCGACAGCAGAAACCAAACCTGTTACCCAACCCCAAATCTCATAAGACCTCGTACAGAAACTGAAGTAGCACAGCACAGCTACCAACACCCACCTCGGCGCACGC
>CALGTK010000117.1 GCA_937904325.1 uncultured Planctomyces sp. | reverse complement strand
TGCAGCGTCGGGTTGAATCCCAATCGTTCAACCGGCACATTCCTGTTGATGACGACAAGTACAACCGCACAACCAGCTATCAACTTCCTGGGAGTCAGGCTCTCAACGAAGCTGTCTTATCAGCGAGACACTTCCGCAGCAAATCTGTGACCTGTAGCTGACAATTTTTCACTACGTCGACGATATCCTGCTTCCAAAGTTGTTCCGAGAAGACTTGAACATCGACGTCTCCTGTGAATCCACTCTCAAACAGGCAATGAATCGTTTCCTGAAGCGGCAGAATGCCGCTTCCAGGCACACACTGCTCGTACTCTGCTCCACCAATTTCCATTGCATCTCTGAGCTGCAATACAAAGATCTGTTCTGCACACTGTTCAGCAAACTTCAGTGCCTCAGCATCTTCGGCGAGGTAAAAATTGTCATAGACAACTCCGACATTTTTTCGACCGGTCGCGTCACAAAATGCGATCGCGTCCGCAAGATTGTGCAGTGAGGTCCAGCGTGCCGAATGCCGCGTATTCCTTGGCATCACCGCCAATTGGACACCCAACTCTTCCGCGAGGAACGAAAGTTCTCGAACGGCCTGCGTCACAAGGCGATATTCGTGACGAGCCGTATACCGTCCCCGGGATCCGGTCGAGATAATCAACGTCCGCGCGCCCAGGGCTGCCGCGGTGAACAACGCATCATAGCCATCATCGAAAGCTTCACTGAAATTAAGTCCCGCGCTTCCACTGAATCCACCTGCGTATGACAACGTCGTGACCGAAAGTCGCGATTTCTTCACGGCTTCAATGGCAGAGGTCTCGCCAACTTCGTCGACTTTTCTGCGCCAGAGTCCAACTGCGGAGGCACCAGCATGTTGCCGAACAGCCAGATCATCAGCAAACGACGCTCGCATTGTCGTCATCTGGTTGATCGAGAATTCAGGCAACTCCAGAGATTCGGAACTCGCCAGCCCACCATCAAAGGAACTAATCGTTGGTTTATTTTGAATATCAGAGAACTTCGCTGAATCAGCCAAGACACACACTTTCATTGAGAGGATAAAAGCCGCTGTGTAAAAATCGAGGAGTAACAAAGCAAAGCACGACCACCGCAGTGGCATCGCCAATCAGTATCCGTAAGACCGTCTGCAACACGAAGACAAATAGCTGGACGGCAATCCAACCCCTGATATTCAACGTGGCAGATGGATAAAATTTTGCCTGGCGACCGCCGCAGAATGCGAAATCAGCATTCGCTGCGAAACACTCGTCGCAGACTGAGAAGCAGGAGCAGCATGGCCGGCATACAGCGACTCAACGTAACAGTTTTCCAAATAAGAAAGTTCGCGAGTCATCTGTACGTCTCCCGGTCTGGCGACTTAAGTTGGCCGTTTCGAACAGGCGTGACTTTACCAAGGGGCATCCGAAACGCAATCGAGTTTTCGCACACATTCTCAAGACCAGAAAATGTTCCCGATTCACGTTTCCACATCCTTGACGAGCACGTGTCACATGGTCCGATCCTGCTTAGCCTTCGATGCCAAATTCAGAGTCAAGACCTCAACAGTGCGGCCACTTCCGTCCGCTGATCGATCAGCCACGACACAGAACGCTGCAGATCGACATCCGCTGTCGAGCCATCCGGAACTTCAGAACGAGATGCCGCCACAAGGCCGGATCGACGTGCGTTTAGAAGTCGACGAACCCGTGAGACTTCTGGATCAACCAGGATCATGAAAACCAGTCGGTCAATGGCTACATCGAAGTTGACCGAGAGCACATCGCATGCAGATCCGCAATCCTTAGGCGCGACATCTGATACGCGGCGGGGACGCGCTGGCACGGCAATTTTGTGACCTGTGCGCCACCCTGACCGTGAAACCGAAATACCACATCGGCAGCAACGTCAAACAGCCGTCGATTCAGCGGAAGTCGATCCGTTGAGCTACTACTTCTTAACAGCTTCCTGAGTCCGGGCTTTGGCCTGAGCCTTTTCAATGTATGCCATTGCTTTGGCCTCGTAGGGCGGAAACTTCAGACCGACTTCTTTCGCTTCTTTAAGTGCCTTGTCAAAGGCAACCTTGTCGGTAAGGACTCGATGGACAAGCCAGATTGCTCCAACGCGGTTGGCGGATGCGCAATGCAGAAGTACTGGTTGTTTCTTCTTATCGCCCAGCACCTTCAATGATTTCTCGAAGATCTCGTCCTTAAGCGTGTCTGGTGCCGCGAACGGCAGATAGTAATATTCAAGACCAAGGCCTTTCACGACTCCCTTCTCGTCGAAACGCATTTCACCCGGTGTTCGCAGGTTGATAACCGTTTTAATACCATTTTTCCTGGCGATGGCAAAGTCGTCCGTGGATGGCTGGCCGGCCAGGTAGATCTTCCCGAGACGATGAACGTTGTATGTCGTTCCTAACTTGCAGGCTTCGAGCTTCGGAGGCTTTTTGCTTTTGAGATCCTGCTTGGTGTCTTCAGCGCAGGCCAGTGTGACCACCAAGCAAGCAAGTCCCAGACAGGCAACGATTCTTAATTGTGTCTTCATGGCAGGGCTCCAGAGAGCGATTGGCAGGTGTCGTATCGGGGCTGCAAAAGTGCCGAAGGTCGGACTTCACGGAAGTTCAGGATAGCGAACTACTTTGTCGAAACACATCGTCTAATGCTTTACGGCGTTTCAAGTAAATGACGAACTTTTGCGACTGTGGCAAAGCCGATCTCACTTGACCGTTCAATTTTCAGGAGAATTGCGATCAGTATTCCAGAATTGTATTTTGCCGTTGAGAATTTCGAATCAGGGGTACAATGCTGCCGTTGCATGTCGTGTAACAACAGCTTTACGGTGTATGCAGTCGCAGATTGACGGGGCTCCGTCTGTCTTGCGGAAGGCTTTAGACTGCTCTGGAGATTCTATGATCGATACCGTCCGCGTCGAGCAACTAATCTTTCAATGGGAAGAGTTGTTAGCGCAGGGGCAGTACATTCCCCCTGAAGAACTTTGCATGAGCTGTCCTGAACTTCTTGAAGAAGTTCAGAAGCGAATCTACGAGATCGAACCGCGAACCAGTGAAGAAACCGCCGTACCGGAAATCGGCGGAATGGCGACGGTCATTGAGCCCGAAGGTCCGAGGAATTCTGACGCCGGGGCACTCGTCATTCAGCAGGCGTATAAGAAACTGAAGTTTCACGCGAGGGGGGGACTGGGCGAAATATACGTTGCCGACGACAGCGAACTTCAGCGCGATGTCGTTCTGAAATTCATCCGGCCGAAACATCGCGACCGCCGCGATTGCCGTGAGCAGTTTCAGCTCGAAGCCGAAGTTACCGCGCGGCTGGATCATCCAGGCGTCGTGCCAGTTTACGGGTTTGGCAAAACGCCGGACGGCCGTCTCTGCTATGCCATGAGATTTATCCAGGGCGAGACGCTGGAAGAGTACATCGCGAGAATGCACTCGCCGACAATCGAAAAGGATGGCCAGCGTATCAAGCATGACTCAACCTTTGCGAAAAGCCGATCGGTCGAATTCCGTAGTCTGCTGATTCAATTCTGCACCGTCTGCAACACGATCGCTTATGCGCATAATCGAGGAATACTGCATCGCGACATCAAGCCAGAAAACATCATGCTCGGCAAGTACGACGACACACTGGTCGTCGACTGGGGCCTGGCAATGCCCATCAACCGGGATGAAACCGCGCGAGCCAGTGGTGAGCAAACGCTGATGCCCAGCAGCGGCTCAGGCGGGAGTTCCGGCGGGACAACAGGCGGCCCGGTCGGCACACCGGCTTACATGAGTCCAGAACAGGCCGCTGGTGTCGTGGGGCTGGGGCCAGCGACGGACATCTTTTCACTGGGAGCAACGCTCTACAAACTGCTGACCGGCACAGCTCCGTACACGGGTGATTCCGCGCGGGAAGCTCTCACGAAGGCACGGCACGGGACCTATGTGAATCCTTCCGAAAAACGTGACGACATTCCGCGAGGTCTGGAAGCCATCTGCCTGAAAGCGATGGCAATCGACCCGGACGCGCGATATGCCACCGGTGTCGACATAGCGGACGACATCGAACTCTGGCTGGCAGATCAACCGGTATCAGCAGTCAAGGAACGGTGGTACGAACGTCAGGCTCGCTGGATGAGGCATCATCAGGGCCTGACTCAGACGATAGTCACTTGTATTCTACTAGTGGTCGTTGGATTGAGCGTCTGGGCAACGTCGGCCGTCGACGCCCGCAACAATCTTGTGCAGACACGGGTTGAGTCGCTCAATGCAGAAGGCCGATTTCACGAGCACGTCATCGTTTCCGACTTTGACGAACTGCGAAACGATATTCGACTACTCGTCGGACGCCCAACACTGACAGATGCGGCTCTGGCGCTGGAAAAAGGTAAATTGCCTGAAGAGCTGAGGCTTGATACCGAGCGGCTCTTTCTCGAATTCATGGCGCAGAATCCGAACTATATCCAGGTGCGTTACCTGGCGAACGACGCTGAAGGCTACGAGAAGATGCGGATGGACCGGAGTAGTCCTGGCACGGAGCCGGTGCTGATTCCGGACACGGAACTGCAGCCGAAAGGTGATCGCGGCTACTTCCGCGACACCGTCAAATTGGCGCGTAACGAGGTTTATCTCTCGAGCATAGACATCAATCGCGAGCAGGGACGATATCAGTGGGACAGACCGGTCGTACGGGCGGGGGCTCCGGTTTACGACCCAGCCACCAGCCGCGTTCTGGGCATTGTTGTCATCAACATTCACTTCGGGCGGATCATCAAGTCGCTGGAGCGTGAGGAACCAGCACGGGCTGAGCAGAACGAACTCCTCGTCTTCCTGACCGATGAAGAAGGCCGTTTTCTAAGATTTCCAGGACAGAAAAATGTCGAATTCTGCTTTGAACGGGACATCGAATACCCGATGGAATCTCTGTTTGCCGAACTGAAGAATTTCCGAGCGATGAAGGATGTCGAGACAAGAGAACTGGATGTGATTCCACAGGTCTCGATTCTCGTCTCAAGCACTCAGCCGCAAGCGAGCGGCGAGTCACCCCTCAGTAGTGTGCTCGGAAAAATCATGAAGGACCCGCAATTTCGCAGCCTGCGAGTCGAAGAGAGCAAGTATTCAGAGAAGGACCTGACCGCGAAAAAGGGCAATGACGCTCGCCCAATGGCCATCCTTGTCGGCGACGAATCGACAGACGCCAACATTCTGCTGGGACGTTTAAAAGAGATGCTCGGCTCTCGATTCTCAGTGTCAGTCCTGCCCGGATTGAACCCGGCCATGAACCACGCCATCTACGCCCGCAAACTCTTCTTCGACGAAAGTAAACCCGACCGCTTCCTCTGTCTGCTCCTGGTCATGCCTTACGAGTAAGGCTCATCTGAACGAGTGAAAATCGACAAGGTTTGCTGACAGTTTCGCAAGAAATGCTCAGCAAGGTCAAAGCCATTGTCAGCGACCAACAAGGGATGCGGTAGAGAGTGACCGGTGTGGTTGTGCTGTTGAATATTTTCGGCTTAAGTCGTTTTTCCGGTGCTGTAACTTCAGTGTCAGCGTCTATGGCGATGCAGGGCGAAACCCACTTTCCCTTATCTTCGTTCAGATCCTCACAACGCATGTCGGCTTTCGATACGCACGCCTGGTCAAGTATGAACGGGAGTCATTGCAGGGTCTGTATTAAGTTGAATATGCAACTCTTCTTTTCGCCACCAGTCAACGTTTCTGATGAAGTGGACTGAGCCACGACACAAGGTCACTTGCCTGAATACCGCCTCGCTCGTGCAAGCGACATCCAATTGAGCGTCGTAGCCCTCCCCCCAGCAAGCAAGTACGCCGCCAACCCCGACGGACGCTTTCCATTTTTCAAGCAGTGAGAATGCGGCGTTTCATGGAGAGGTCTGCCGGTTTGTCGACTTCGGTTGGCGCTTGTTTTAAGAAATCGTAACCGGCCTTTGGGCTACAACCACGGCAATTAGTCAATCGCGAGCAGTGACTTCAGGTGTTTCGCTAAGCCGGCAGTGGCAACATCGGACTGATCGCCCCGCACTTGCAGATTTTTGACTTGCCACATGCCTTTGGCGAATTCGTCTTCGCCGGCGATAACGGCGAATTTGTGGCCTTTCTTATCGGCGTATTTGAGTTGCTTGCCGATTGCTTTTGCCTCGGGGAAGACTTCGACGCGGAGGCCTGCTGCTCGAAGCGTGCGGGCGATGGCCAGGTAGTCGCCGAGGCGAGAGGCGTCGAACTGCGGAATGAAGACTTCAGCGGGTGTCGACGCGGACTCGACCATCTCCAGGATTTCCATGGCTGCGAGCAGTCGGTCGAGGCCCAGGCTGGCTCCAATTCCCGGCAACTCCTGCTTCGTGAACATGCCGGCGAGGTTGTCGTAGCGCCCGCCCGAGCAAACGCTGCCGATCTTCGGCTGGTCTTCCAGGAAGGTCTCGTAGATTGTTCCGGTGTAGTAGTCCAGTCCCCGTGCGATCGAAAGGTCGAGACCAACTCGTCCGTCAGGAATTCCAGCCTTGGCACAACACTCAAACAACTCGCGGAGTTTCGCAACGCCGTCCTGGCCCGCTTCGCTGCCGTCCAGCATTCCTTCGAGGGACGAAAGGATCTCAGTCGGTTCCCCGGTTAGTTCTGCCAGATCAAGCACGCTTGCTGCCTGCTCGGCCGTGGCTCCGACAAATTCAACCATCTCGGCGATGACTTTCTCGCGGCCAATCTTAGGTAGCTTGTCGAGTGATCTCAGCACGCCGACTGACTTGTCGGTCAGGCCAACTTTTTCCAGCAGACCGTTCAGCACGAGTCGGTTGTTGATTCGTATGTTGAACCGTTCGAACCCGATTTGCTCCATCAGATCATTGATGACAAACAGTGTTTCGACATCTGCCGCGTTGGCAAGCGTGCCGATGGTGTCAAAGTCGCACTGCATGAACTCGCGGTAACGGCCCGCTTGAGGTCTTTCGCCTCGCCAGACTTTGCCGATATGGTACCGTTTGAAGGGCGTCCCAAGCTGCTGAGCGTGTTGCGCTGCGAATCGTGCGAGCGGGATCGTCAGATCGAACCGCATGGCGACATCCCGGTCGCCGTTATCCGTGAATCGGTAGAGCTGTTTGTCGGTCTCATCACTGCCTTTGCCGAGCAGGATCTCCGTGTACTCCAGCACAGGCGTGTCGATCGGGCTGAATCCGTAGCTGCGGTAGACTCGCTGCGCCGTTTGGATCAACTGCTCACGTGCAATCATGGTGTTTGGCAGGTAGTCCCTGAAACCACTCAGAGTTCGCGGTTTGATAAGGTTGCTCATTCGTCAGTTTTTCTGCCTGGTAGGTCAGGGTGTGCCTGACAGATTCTCTAAAACGTGTATGGCAGCGGAGCGTAACGTCGCCTGGCAGGTCGTCTCAAGGCAGCACAAAACGAGCGGATCAGATACTGCCTCGAACCATTCGACGGTCAGGAGTGTTCTGAATAGACTCCTTGCCGTTCGACGACGGACGCAGCAGCAATGGTTGTGGTTCGCATCGTCTTGTAGAACGCTTTGCCGAGCCACTCAGGAAACAGGTAATGAGCGATCAGCCTTCTCTGCCCGCTGGATTTTCAGCCGCTGGCATACACTGCGGTATCAAAAGCGATCCGTCAGTCTTCGATCTCTGTCTTTTCGTTTCAGACCGTGCGGCATCGCTGGCTGGCGTATTTACTCAGAATAAAGTCTGCGGCGCTCCAGTGAAGCTTTCACGTCAGCGTGCTCCAAGGGCGACCGGGCGGGCCGTCGTCATCAATTCAGGCAACGCCAACGCCTGCACCGGCGAGCGAGGTGACGCTGACGCAGCCTGGATGACCGAGCAGACGGCCGCGGCGCTCGGCTGCGATGCTGAAGACGTCGTCGTTTGCTCAACGGGAATCATCGGGCACTTTTTGCCACGTCCCGCTCTGCAAACGGGAATCGCCGCGATTGCGAGTCAGTTGGCCGAAACCCCCAAAGCCTTCAACGCCGCTGCGCGCGGCATGATGACGACCGACACGTTCGCCAAGCAGACGACGCGAAGTCTCGATGTTGGCGGGACGAGGGTGCGATTCAGCGCAGCAGCTAAGGGAGCTGCAATGATCGGTCCGAACATGGCGACAATGCTCAGCGTTGTGATGACAGACGCGGCTTTGTCTCCTGAAGACGCGGATGCCATGCTGCGGCATTCTGTTGATCGAAGCTTCAACTGCATCAGCGTGGAAGGTCACACCAGTACCAGCGATACCGTTTTCCTCTTTGCCAACGGAGCAGCAGGCCACGCCGATTTGAATGACGAATCGCGAGCGGCGCTGCAGACCGCGATCGACGATGTCACGATGGAGATGGCTCAGGCAATTATCCGAGACGCCGAAGGAGCCGACCATTTTGTTACCATCGATGTTGAAGGAGCACGGACGCGAGACGAGGCTCATTGCATTGCTAAGGCAATCGCCGATGGAGCGTTGGTCAAAACAGCGATCACCGGAGCGGATCCGAACTGGGGACGCATTGTCTCGGCCGCGGGGTACTCGGGCGTCGAGATGGCAGAAGACGAAATCAGTCTGCTGATCAACGAAGTCCTTATCTACGAAGCCGGAGCACCTACCGTGTACGACGAAGCCGGGCTTTCTCAGTCGATGCGGGATAATCGGGACGTTTCGATCAAGCTGCGACTCACTCACGGCGATGCGTCGGTCAGATTCTGGACAAGCGATCTGACCGCCGAGTACGTCCGCCTTAATTCGGAATACACAACTTAGACTGATACTGAATGCTGGAATCTGAGAACGAAGCATGGAGCGAACGGCTGCTGGCTATGGG
>CALGTK010000116.1 GCA_937904325.1 uncultured Planctomyces sp. | reverse complement strand
GCCTCGTCAAACAACCAACGCCATCCCTGGGGCGCAGTGATCAAGAACAACCAGGATCGGTCCCTGCAGTTGGGCGTTGTCATCTACAACGCCGAACAGGCCTACGCGTCTCGGTTCCACTCAAGCGAGCAGGTCATTGGCGAGTACGCCATGCCCGAGTCGGGAGAAAATCGGATCGTCGAATTGGAAATCTGGCTTCAGCAGGGATGGGCGCCCAGGTTCACCTGGGCCAATGCGCCCTTCAGGGCCTACCGGACCGGGGAGAAATTGTTGCAACGGTACTTTCCAAAGCTTCATCAACCTCGCCCTGATCGAAGCCTCGGCACGCGTGTTAAGGGTGAATATCTTCGCTTGATGGCCAGGCGTCTGGTCGAACACAACAAGGGGCCAACGCTTCGCATTCACCATGTCGAGATCGAAGGCCCCCTGGTTGATCAGTGGCCACCCAGCGGGCACAGACTGATGTTCGGTACGGGGCAGGTTCATAGCGAAGATATCGACCAGCATCTGGTGCGGTTCGCAACCCGCGCTTTTCGACGCTCTGTATCTTTCGACGAAATGAAATCCTACGCGGGTCTCGTGCGTCGGTACGAAGCCTTGGGAAAGACAACCGTCGAGGCTTTGCAGATTGGTTACAAGGCCATCTTGTCCTCGACGCCTTTCCTGCATCTGCCTGAGTTGAACGAGCAACTCTCCGATTACGAGTTGGCCAGCCGGTTGAGTTACTTTTTGTGGTCTTCGATGCCGGATGAAACGTTGTTTGATCTGGCAGCACGTGGTGACCTTCGACATCCCAACGTGTTGCGTGAACAGGTCGAGCGGATGCTCGACGATTCAAAGTCCTCGGCCTTCGTTGAACACTTCCCCGACCGCTGGCTTCGGCTGGACAGAATTGGCAGCATGCCGCCAGATGTGAAGCGTTATCGGGACTACTACATGGAAAACCTCGACATCGCGATGAAGCGGGAAACGCATCTCTTCTTTGGCTACATTCTTAAAAACAATCTGGACATCGCCACTTTTATTGAATCCGATTTCACGTTCGCTAACCGCGGACTCGCAAAACTCTATGGAATGCCCCCGTTGGATGACGCGGAAATGGTAAAGGTTGCCATCACCGATCGGCGTCGCGGCGGACTGCTTGGACAAGCGAGTGTACTGACGGCCACAGCCAATGGGATCGATACATCGCCAGTGATCCGTGGGGTCTGGGTACTGGAGAACCTGCTAGGCACGCCTCCCTCGCCACCCCCGCCCGACGTCGAACCTCTTGCGCCAGACTTGCGTGGCGCAACAACAATCCGAGAGCAGTTGGCGAAACATCGCAAAATCGCCAGTTGCAATGATTGCCATGCGAAGATCGATCCGATGGGATTTGCTCTGGAAAACTTTGGACCCATCGGGGAGTGGCGCGACACTTACTATCGACAACGGAATCCCATCGACGCTTCCGCCCAGTTCCCAAATGGAAGTCGTTATGTGGACATCGTCGAGTTCAAGACAGAATTAATGAAACGCAAAAAACTCGTGGGGCGAAACCTGACCAGGAAACTGCTGGAGTACAGCACAGGTCGAATCATGGAAGTCACCGACCGTGGAACCATCGAGCAAATCAGTGAATCGGAATCCGCAACCGGCAACGGTCTGCGAGACTTGGTCCATGCGGTGGTTCAAAGTGAGGCTTTCCGCACGAAATAGTCGAAGTAGCAGACGAGGTGACATGAGACATTGCAATGAAATCGGCGACAGAATCGGTTGACGCCGTTGACTCTTACATCTCCAAGCAGCCCGTCGACTGCTGGCTTCGCAGCAAAGTCGGACATGACTCACTCTCGCCGGCAGAATCACGTTCGTGTTTCGCGTGATCAAGTCGTTACTTCACGAGACACATAAATTTCAGTGACGATCACATCCAGGTCATGAACTGGCTGGCTGATCGTTTTGTTTCGTGCTCACTTCATCGGCTGTCGAGCGTATTCGCCGTTTCTGGTCCATGGCTTACGCTTCGGTTGCCGAGACTCCGCGGCACGTTCTGTCGCGTCGCCGAAGTCGCCCTGCTGTTTCATCCAGGCGTCCATTTGCGAGGACAGTTTCGCGATCGCAGCGGATTGAGGGGACACGGTTGCGAGATTCGTCAAGCACCAGGGATCGCTGGCCAGGTCGTAAAGTTCCTCTGGCGCACGTCTGAATTAGGAATTGGCCCGTGATTGAGCGAAGTCAGATTCAGTCGCTTTCCATGAAGCGAAAACCGGATCGGGGTAGGTCACCATATTCTGGAAATCGTTGTCGGTATTTAGATTCCGAATATACAATCAGCGACCATCGGTGGCCGAGCGAATTCCGTATGCTTCTGAACTGTGGTAAATACCACGAGTTGTATTAACACTGAACACGACTTCATTGTGTCGATCGGTTTCCCCGCGAAGCAACGGTGCAAATGACTTTCCATCCACGTCAATTGCAGCCCCACCGGCCAGTTCGACAAACGTTGGCACAAGATCGACGTAGCTGATCAGTGCATTGGACTCAGAGCCGGGCTTCACGGTTCCGGGCCAGCGTAGAACTGCGGCCGCATGGATCCCCGTGTCGCAGCACGTCCATTTTCCGAATGGCAGCTGCGACCCCTGTTCACTCAACCATACGGTAACCGTATCCTGCTCCAGATTCAGTTCTTTCAGATGTTGAAGCATGTCACCCATCTGGCCGTCCATGCAGGTAATTTCGGCGTAGTACCGAGACAGAGCTTCTCGCAGCACTGGTGTGTCAACGAGATACCTCGGAACGGTCAGTGTGCTCGGATCGTATTGCGATGTATCGCCGCGATTCCACGGTGTGTGTGGCTGGTTCGATGTAACAACGAGACACCATGGTTGTTGGCGATCTCGTGAAATGAATTCCCGCGTCATTTCGAGTGGTAGATCGGCACCGGCCGGAGTCTTTCCACCGTCCCCGTGATTTCCGCCGAGCATTTCAAAAGGAAAGGCAGATGCCGGAGCTTCGTGCCGCTTCCCGGCAATCGCGACCCGATATCCAAGTGGCTGCAAGTAGTGAGGAAGTGACTTCACGCCTTCGAATACTTGACTGTGATTTGGATGGGCTCCGTTTCGGACAGGGTACAATCCGGTAAACAGGCTCTGCCGCAGAGGCGAACACGTGGGGGCATCATTATAGCAACGAGTGAAGCGAATGCCCTGCGTCGACAGCCGGTCGATGTGCGGTGTTTTCACATCAGGATTTCCGTAGCACCCCAGATCAGTAAACGTCAGCCATGAACAACAGAAAGTTTGGAGTCTACTGTGCCGTTGTCGGTGGAATCGTTGTCAAACAGACCAAAGTTATGGAGATTGTCTGAATGCTGATTCGCTTCATCAATCGTATTCTCATTTCGCCTGGTTCTCGCTTCTCTTTCGTGATTGTGAAAACAGCCAGGTCATAAAGTCTGTTTCTTTGTCGCATCGGTCACTGCTCAGATGAGTCGTGCCGTTCTCCGCGCCCACAATCATCTTGCCGGATACACCGTGATTGTCTCCCATCCAGACCGTGAACTTCATATTTCCGCCGAGCTGCTTCATTTCGTCGAACACCTTCTGATCTTTCTCAATCGGGCAGACTCCGTCTTTGTTGCCGTGAAACGCCCAGATCGGCAGGTCTTTGATCCTGGACGGATCAATGAACTTTTCGGTTCGTCGAAGCCCACTTCCGGCCGACGGTGCTGCAGCAGCGAAGTACGACGGATCAAGCTGAATGAAAATGTAAGTGCCATGCCCGCCCATTGAATGGCCCAGCACATAGATTCGATCCACGTCGACCGCCGGCAGTGTGTCGATGAGCTTCTTGATCTTCGTGAGATGGTCGGGATTCCACAGTCCGGCCGCTTGAGGTGCGACGACGTAGCACGGAAATTGTTTACGCCGCTGCGGTTCCACCAGCTGCCGGTTCCAGTCCTTCAGTTGTTTGTTGTTGCTGGTACCTTTGCCACCTGCGCCGTGCAGCGACACGATCACCGGGTATTTCATTTGGGCGTCAATTCCCAATGGTTTCATCACTCGGCAGGGCATACCCTCGAACATCAGTGGTTCATACGGCGCATCCCAACGTTCTGCCGAGTTGACAGACCCGCCTGCCAGCAAGATCGCAGTTGCAAAAATCAATCTCAGCATATCCAGATTCCTTACTCGCATACTTCGAATTCTGTTGCCGCGTACCTGGTGATTTCAGTCGTTCGCCTTCACCGTTTGTTGTCGCTCGGAGCAAGCCTGTCGCCAGCTTCGATCGACTGCATCAGAGCTTTCAGCTCCGCGACCTTGTCTGGGAACTTCTGAGCAAGATTTGTCCGTTCGCCCAGGTCGGCTTCGAGGTCATAGAGTTCTTCCACTTTCTTTCGGTCATCCTCGACCGCGTATCCGTGGAAGTGTGCGTTGGGCGACAGGTACTTCCACTTGCCCTGGCGGACGCCGGCATTGTGGAAGTAAAAGTAATTGCGCCCGGTCTGTCGCTGGCCGAGTAACAGGTCAGTTTGGTCGATGCCGTCCATGCGACGATCATCCGGCACATCGAAGCCTGCAAGGTTGGCGAACGTCGGCATGAAGTCGATTGTGGCGAAGTTCGCATCAGAGAAATGTCCGGCTGGCACTTTTTCTGGCCAGCGCACAATACACGGCAAACGATAACCGCCCTCGTATGGTGACCCCTTGCCGTTTCGCAGCGGCCCGGATTCGCCCCAGAATATCGAGTCTTTGGGATGTCCTTTTTTCTTCTTCGTGTACTTGTCCTGATTCCACGGACCATTGTCGCTGGTATAGATGACCAGCGTGTTTGTCGTCAGTTTAAGTTCATCGAGCGTGTCCAGCAGACGTCCTGTCTCGTAGTCGAACTCCTCGACAACGTCACCGTATAAGCCACCAGCCGACGTCCCTCGAAAACGCTCGGACGCATCAATGATGGTGTGCATCATCGTGTGGGCGACATACAGCACGAACGGTTTCTCCGGATCGCGGCGTTCCTTGAGGTACGAAATCGCCTTGTCGGTGTAGAGCGTCGTCAGGCTGCCCATATCCCTGGTAGAGCCGGCCTTATCGTTGTTCTCATGAAAAGTGACGCCACCACCGTCGTTTGCACCAAGCGTGCCGAAGTAGTAGTCGAATCCCTGTGCATTGGGCATGCGATCAATAATAGGCTTGCGATTCGATACGTCCCACTTGCCAATGCAGGCCGTCTGGTATCCGGCCTCACCAATCAGTTCGGCGAACGTGATTTCGGACGCGGGCATGCCCCACCCCTTACTGCGGATCGGATGCCGCCCCGTCAGCAGTGCCGATCTCGACGGCCCGCACACCGTCTGCGAATAGAAGGACGTAAATCGAGTGCCTTCCTTCGCCAACTGATCCAGTCGCGGAGTCTTGTTCTTCTCGTTTCCGTAGCATGCGAGGTCTCCGTAACCCTGGTCGTCGGTAAAAATAATCAGGATGTTTGGCTTTTCCGCGGCCGCGGAAGTTGTAGCAACGACGGAAGCGAGTACGAAATAAATACTCGCGAAGAGACGCAGAGTCGCAAATAAGTGACTTGTCGATCGTGCCATTATTCATGAGTCCTTTGAAAATTTTGTTCAGGGTGTGCTTCCGCGCAGCGTCAGTAAAATCAGCCGGACTCCAACCGACTTTCGACAGTAGAGTTTCGATCACACAGATTGTCCCATTTCAGCCGCTTGAATTCACGTGACTCGACACGGAAGCTGGTCACTTTCCTTTGCACGGACGAATTTCACAGGCGATTCATCATCCAGCCTGCTCTCATTCTGCTTGCTGCCCTCATGGGCGAGGCTCACGAACGCAAGCAAAGGAGCACTGAGTTGCTGAAGCAACTCGGACAAAGCGAGTGCTGCTGAATAGATAATCAGCGTAGGTAGTACTAACCGGCCAGTACTGGATATCCAGTACTCGCCGTCGAATGAAGCGTCATGACAATTGAATAATCTGCAGAGTATGTCCACGAAAGGATGAAAATCCGTCGGCGGGCCTACTTCGAATCGGAATGGGTTTCACATCGAACGTGATCAGTCAATAATCTCTGGAACTCAGTCAGCTAAGAACTTCAACCGGAGAATTCAACATGGGGCACTCACGTTTCACGGCATTCGCTCTGGCACTGCTGATGAGTTCGGCAGTAGCCGCTCAGGAAGTGAAACGGTCGGCAGACGCCGATGTTCACAACGTGCCGCCAGCTGGATTCGCCGCGTTGTTTAACGGCGAGGACCTTTCAGGCTGGCGCGGGCTGGGGCATTTCGATCCTCGAAAACTTCGAGCGATGTCGCCGGCGGATCAAAAATCGATGTTCTCAAAAAACTGGGAAGCAGTGCTGAAGCACTGGTCTGTCGAAGACGGTGAACTGGTCAACGATGGTCACGGGCCGTACCTCACGACTCTGGAAGAGTATGGCGATTATGAATTAATGCTCGACTACAAAACGGTCGCGAAGGCGGACAGTGGCGTCTACATGCGAATGACTCCGCAGGTTCAGATTTGGGACTACACGAAAGAAGGCAAGAAGTGGCATCTGGGAGCAGACAAAGGCTCAGGCAGTTTGTGGAACAACGCCGCCGGCAGCAAAGGGAAAGATGCACTGGTGCTGGCGGACAAGCCGTTCGGTGAGTGGAACCGGATGCGTATCAGAATGGTTGGCGACAAGGCGACGGTCCATCTGAATGGCAAGCTGGTCGTTGACGATGCGCCAATGCACAACTTCTGGGATCGCGCTCAGCCACTGTTCCCCGTCGGCTCGATTCAGTTGCAGACTCACGGTGGCGAGATTCGCTGGCGGAACGTCTTTCTTCGTGAACTCCCTCGTGAATTGCCGGAAACTGGAGAGCTGGTCGGCGGCAAACCAGTGGGCAGTGGCTGGAAACCTGTCTTTAGCGGCGACAGCCTCGCTGACTGGAAATATGAGCCGGAATTCTGGTCTATTTCGGACGGCGTTCTGACTGGAAAATACGATGGCGGACAACTCCACCACTACATGTATAGCGAGCAGGAATACGGCGATTTCGAGATGCATGCTTCCGTCAAAATGAGCGGCACGAAGGCCAACAGCGGAGTCTGCATTCGGACAAAGCCGACCAGTTTTGATAACGTGCCAGGGTATCAGGTTGACATGGGCGAAGGTTACTGGGGCTGCCTGTGGGACGAACGCCGCGACGCGATGGTCGATCGATTTGATCCCGAAGCTGCGGCGGCGCTGGTGAATGCCGATGATTGGAATCACTTCTACATCGTCGCAAAAGGTCATTACATCCAGGGTTGGCTGAACGGCGTTAAGACGATTGACGTGATTCATTCTCGCGGCGACAAAGCTGGTGCTCTGGGTTTTCAGTTGACTCATGGAAAACAACGAAAGATTCATGTGCAGTTCAAGAATCTTTGGATGCGGACCTTGCCATGATCCCTCGGGAGACTCGTTCTTATAGCGGTCCAGTTTTCTTTGCTTAGTCTTTTTCAGACCTCGTTCGACCATGACCGGAAACGGAAGCGACTGATTAATGAGCACCCTCAAGATAAACGTTGTCTGCTGTGATGATTCGCCGGAGAAGCTGTCGCAGATCGTTGTGGCGGAGTTGGATTCCAGCGTGCTCGACGAGCGTCTGCTGGACACGATCGAGCAGGAAGTTGCGGCTGGAGAATCGCGAGGCCTGCACAACGCCGCTCATCATGCAGAGCATGGGTCGGTGACCTACCTGCAGCAGGTCCACGAAGGCGGCTTCTCAATTCTTTTCGGTGATCCGGCGAATCAGCAGGAAGCATTCTTCGGAGCAGGCTCATACATTGCATTCATCGATGACGAAGGTCCGGGGCATGGATCAAAGGTCGGCCCCGCAGGCGTCAATCGAACGCTGAGAGTGCTCAAAGGCCATCTCGATATTCAGCAACAGTAACGCATAAACTGCTGAGGACTCGGACAGATACAGAAACGCTTCTTTTCTTTCCTCTGTATTTCAACTGCTCTGCGGGCGCTGTGTTCAATCGCCAGCCTGATTGATTCAGATCAACTCCTGAATCGGCTGCCCGCTGTACAGGACCGGGACCGGACGGCCATCGTGATAATGCACGCGGTCCGTCGGCACTCCGAGCTGGCGGTACATGGTGGCGAGCACGTCGTTGTAGTGGACGGGCCGGTCGTGAGGCACTTCCCCGCGAGAGTTGCTGGTCCCGATAATCTGCCCTGACTTCAAGCCGCCTCCGGCCATGATGATCGAGAACACGTCGGACCAGTGGTCTCTTCCAGCGGTCTGGTTGATCTTTGGAGTTCGACCAAACTCCGTGATGACTGCAACCAGCGTCGAGTCCAGCATGCCGCGTTCCTGCAGGTCGTCCAGCAGCGTGGAGACGGCGCGGTCGAGATTCGGCAAACGAGTCTCTTTGAGCGTTTTGAAATTGTTGTTGTGTGTGTCCCAGTCCTGGTTGATCGAAAAATTCACCAGCGTGAACGGCACTCCGGATTCCGCCAGCCGTCTTGCCAGAATCGCTTCCTGACCAACGCGAGTGTTACCGTATCGTTCCCGTAGAGTTGCGGGCTCCTGTGACAGGTCGAAGGCGTTGCGCGTCGCGTCGTTGCTGACCATTTCGAAAGCGCGCCGGTTGGACTGATTCAGGCCGTTCATGATGCTTGACGAATCCAGTGTCTTTGAAAACAGGTCCAGTTCGCCGAGCAGCTGGAGCCGATGGTCGAACCGCGTCAGGTCCACTGCCTTTGACAGGCTGAGATTCGGAGGCATCTGGAACGGGCTCTTTGCATCGGATGGTGGCATTCCCGATTCGAACGGGTCGTATGCCATGCCCAGAAAATGAGCCGACGCATATCGAACACGGTCACCCAGTTGCCCCTTATCGGGAACGCAGACGTAGCCCGGCAGTCCCGGTGTGCCGGACCCTCGAACACGGGCCACTATCGATCCCATCGACGGTTTGTCGTTGCGATTCCTTGTCGACGTGTTCGCGCCGGGATAGTTGTACCCCGTCAGCACCCAGTGAATTGCGGCCTCGTGGCTGGGGGTGGCGTGATAGACGCTGCGCAGCACGTTGAAGTTGTGAACGCGCTGAGCCAGCAAAGGCAGATGCTCGCTGCATTGATAACCGGGCACGCTCGTGGCGATCGGTTTGAATTCGCCTCGAATCTCAGCAGGCGCATCAGGTTTCAAATCCCAGGTATCGTGATGCGAACAACCGCCTTGAAGCAAAATGACAATGGCTCGCTTTGCCGGAGCGGAGCCGCTCGCACCCGCCTGATCCCCGCGAGCGGCCGATGGCCCGTTCCAGGTGGCCGGAAGAGCGAATGCTCCGACGGCAAGGCCGCTGCTGGTCAGCAGGCCCCGGCGATGATTGAAATTAGCTAACTGATTTTTGTCATTCGGAAACGTCATCGGCGACCCTTACGGCTTCTGCTGTCTTCAGCAGCAATCATCTCGAGTTATCAACGTACAATTAAAGCCGCTTTCAGGTCAATGGTCGACACACGGAGCTGCCGTATTGAGATACAGCCCCAAGGCAATTCTTGAAGGCACTGCTGTTATTCTTTCACAACGACGGTCGGTATACATTTAAACGCGGTATCAGCTATGGACGCGAGGAAGTTCGCAGCCCTCTTCGATGATTGCTGCTTCGGAAGCGGTCAGCATCTGCCGTAAGATCCACAGAACCCACCACCACTTTGTCATCGCTACGCGCGCATGCTTCACCACCCGGGGGATCGAAGTGGATACATTCGGAACCAGCTCGGGGAAGCTGACCGGCCTCGAAACGATCAATTGAATCTATGACTGGGTATGATCGCTGGATTCGCAGACAAAGGATTCAACACCAACAGGAACGAACGTGTGAGTGACAGATTCAAATCAAGCTGCATCGTTGAAGCGACGACCACTCTGTCAATTCCCAAGGATACGATTCCAGCACTTGAGAAAAACCGTGACCTGGGACACACGAAGCACCGAGGCAAGAAGAAGTAGTAGGCCAAAGTTGAATCGAGTCCGCCGACTCCGCAACGTATTGACCTGTTTCAACTGCGAAGTCGCTTTATGCATGAGGTGATCGCGACCAACGCAGGTTGCGTGATTTGCTACCTGTAGACGGGATGAATCTGATGCACCGTAGAATTGTTTCTATCTGTGCACCCGGCCTGACTGAGTTCAGTGAATAGTTCGCGCAATGCGAAATCCGGAAAACAGGTATTGTGTTGCAGGGCTGCCTGGGAGGCGGATTGCCGACCGGAGTTCGTGGGCCGCAGACTTATAGTAAGACCCGCGCATGACATGACGGCGATTGCTTGGGACTTGTGTCTGAATCTGGTTGTCTTCAGAAGTGACGTACCCCACCCTGGTCGCGTACGACTGAAATTCGTCCTGGCACCATTCCGTCACATTGCCGTATACGTCGAACAGACCATATCGATTGGGTTTGAGTATTCCCACAGGCCATGTTCGACTGCCAGCGTACCATGCATAGTCGGCTAGCAGCTGATCGGACCGACCGGCGTACCGTGATGTCGTTGAGCCTGCGCGGCAGAAGAATTCCCATTCGGCTTCGGTCGGCAGACGATACCCTGTTCGTTTGAGAAAGTCCTCTGGAAGCTGCATTCCTGCCTTGATGTCTGCAATGGGTGGATAACACATCTGATTCTCAGGAATCCGTTCCTGCTCGCTTAGCCAGCGACAATATTGTGCTGCGTGAAACCAGGCCAGAGAGACCTGAGGACATTCTTTTTCTGGCGCGACTTCTTCCGAGAAATTATGCGCCTTCTGCGAACTCTCCTTGAGATAATCTTCGTATTGTCGAACCGTCACTTCTTTGGATGCGAGTGCGACCTGTCGCCCGATTGTAATCTGATGACGATACTCTGTTTTTTTGCGGCCTGCTTCAGTGGCTGGCGAGCCCATGGTGATTACATCCGGAATCTGTCGGACTGCCATGCAGTGGTTATGCGTCTTCGTCAGGTACCATTCACTGTTGGCGGGAGTTTCAAGAGCGGCGGTTGCCTGATTTGTTTCCTCACCCATACCCCAGCGTTTCAATGTCCATTCAGCGGCGCTGTGAACACCCGAATCCGGGGATGAGCGATACAGAGCAAGAAGCGGACTTCCAAGGTCGAGACGCCTTGCAGACGCTGCGGTCACACAATCACCAAGTGCCTCAATCAGCGCCGCCTTCACGGTATTATCTGGCTCAGTTGCCAGACGGTCCGCAATCGGCAGTAGATCGATATTCGCGCTCTTTATCCGGTAGATAATCTCTGTCTGCAGGCTGGGATCAGCCTGATGGCTCAATCGCGGCCATGCCCTGGAGCGCTCGCCGAGTTTCCATGCAGCGATGACTGCATTGGCCTGTCGTCTGACTGACTTGTCTTTTGCCTCATGAGTGACGAGAGGTCGATGCCATACAGACGAAACCAGCACTTGACCAGCATGAGTGAGTGATGACAGTGCAACCGGTCGAAATCCCTGTTCGTCAAGCTGATCCGCTCTCGACAGATGCTCATCTGAAGGCAGCCCGAACAACTGTTGCGATTCAAATTCTGTACTGGTGTTCCAGACCTCCGTATATCTCAAACGCGGTCGGTGTCGACTGACCAGTTCTGCATACCGATCGGACTGCTGAATGGCTTCCAGGTCCGGATCCGCTTCCAGAGTCGAGATATCCAGCACCCCGTCTGTCAGCGCGTCATCTATCAGTTCCACACAGCGTGCCTCGCAGACCTGAGCCTGGCCAGGCCGGGAATCACGGAGCTGTTTCGACATTAACGAAAATGCACAGATCGCGTCATGATAAACATCTTCATCACCAGGATGAGATTCCACCAGATTATTGAGAGCTTGAATACCTGACTGCGCCTGCTCCGTGCTGACTGAGAGAAGGGCCTGCATGTATGCCTCGGTGTGAAGATAAGCTCCGTTTGTCAGTATCTGAAAAGACTTGTAATCAGCACGCGCATCTTCAATATGTTTTAGTTGCTGGTGTGCAAGAAAGCGTTTGAGATAGGAGCTCTTTAAAAGCCAACCGACCGTATCGAGTTCAGGGTCAGCCTCGACTTTTGAAATGACGTAATCAAGATCGATCAAAGCTGACTCTGGACGCGCCAGAAACTGGTAGGACTTCGCCCGTTCGTACAGGGCCATCAGGTCCGTGGGGTTCTTCGCAAGTGTTGCCTCTGCATCTTCCAGA
>CALGTK010000115.1 GCA_937904325.1 uncultured Planctomyces sp. | reverse complement strand
CTTTTCCATCTCCGCGTACACGCCGCGCCACAGGATTCCCCAGGTGAGCACCGCGAGTACCCAGATCCAGATGGTGTTGGATGTTTCGGCACTGACGGAAAGCGGCACCAGCGAATGCATCATCCCGGCCGTCGCGCCCATCATTCCGGCAAAGGCCAGGGAAGTCGGCAGCGACACTCCCATGTAGGCGAGCCCGATCCACGACGTACCGCGGAACTTCGGAAACGGCAGCGTCGAGAATGCTTCGAACGGCGTGCATCGATGAGCAAGAGTGAACCGCCCGATTTCGATTTGCAGAAAGTACTTGATGACACACGAGAGAATGACCGCCCACAGCAGCACGAATCCGAACTTCGCTGCCTGATGAGGCGTGTTGATCAGCTCGCCCGATCCCATCACCGAACCGATGACGACCAGCCCCGGCCCCAGTGCGGCGAGTGTCCCCAGGAATCCATGCGGTGCGTTGCGGATTCGATCTGTGCCGCTTTCGTCCGAGTTCGACATGCCGTATTCCGTTCTCTGAATAATGTTTGCAGTAGAACCGTATGCGTAGATCTGAAGATCGATTCATTCTACGAACGACGAGGTACGAACGAACTTTCGCAGGGAGGGCAGAGCGGATGTGTCGTCGCCAACAAAGGATGCAGCTGCCACTTTGACTTCAGCGGTGTAAATGCTTCCGGCCGAATCCAGGTAAACGTCGTGAGGAGCGTAGAACTCTTCCGGTGACACTGGGAAGCCGTTGCCGCCCCAGCGAGTCAGCAGGTTTCCGTCGCGATCGTAGATGCTCATCCGGCCGCCTGACTTTGACTTGTCCGGCGAGTTCCACGGGAAGACGCCTGTCTGGAAACCCAACTCGAAGACATAAACCAGTCCGTCTGTCGCAACATGTACTTGAGCCGGTCGTGCGACGTCGGTCCAGATGGTGAGCAGCTCACCTTCGCGTGAAAAGATCTGCACTCGGCTGTTTTCCCGATCGGCAACGTAAAGACGCTCGCCGTCCGAGCCGATTCCGTGCGGCACGTTGAACTGTCCCGGCTGATGGCCAGGCGACCCCCAGGATGAAATCAGTTCTCCATCCGACGCAAATCGATGCACCCTCGCATTTCCGTAACCGTCGGTCACGAAGAGATCTCCGCCGGGTCCGATGACAGAATTCGTCGGCAGATTGAAAGGCGGGCCGGCTGCGGGGCCGATCGTGCGGTAGTCGAATTCCTGGGCACCGGTGTCCGACGGTTTTCCGGCAGGTCCGATTGTGCGAAGCAGCTCACCTTCGCCAGAGAACTGCCGTACTGAATGCCCCATGTCATCGACCAGGTAGAGCGTGTCATTTTCTCCGATCGAAATTCCGTGGGGTCGCACGAACAGGCCCTTGCCCCAACCGCGGACGAACGTCCCGTCTGCTTCGAACGCGAGCACGGGGATGTCGGCTCGGGCGAAAACGTAAACGAGGTCGTGCGAATCGACTGCAACTCCGATCGCTTCGATCATCCCGGCTTCGTCTGGTACCTTAGGCCAGCCCGGTACGGCTTCGAACATGAGCGATCCAGTTCCGACTGTCATAAGGTGCTCCAATGCCTCTAAACCAGAAATTTCAGGTGAGCGGTTGGCGTCAGCCAGCTGGTGAATAAAGTTCGGCGTATGCTGGCGGACTTATGCCCTCCGCTCGCCGTCGGGCTGTTCTGGGGGAGAATTAAAGAAACGGTCAGCAGTTCAACGGACTGTGTCGAAAGTCCGTCGCCGGATGAATTGTTCGGGCTAGGAAAGAATAGTGCTGTCGATTAAGTCGTCTTCAACACCGACTGATTTTGCGGCTTCGACGATTTGCCCCCACGTTGTGTCGTCCAGTTCCAGGCCGCTGCTGCGGGCCGCTCGGTTTCGGTTTTCGATTTCTCCGGGCACCAGGATTTCTCCGTCGGTCGCGGTCGGTCGCGAGTTTTTCACGAAGTCCACGTAACGTCGAATTTCATCAAACATACTTCCGTCAGTCTGCAGCTTCAGCGGATCGACATAGATCGAGAGCATGCCCTGCTCAAGCAATGTTTTGCCCGGAACGCTGCAGCCGCCTCCGGTCAGTGCTCCGGCGAGAATTTCCGCCACAAGTCCCAGCCCGTAGCCCTTGTGACCTCCGAAAGGCAGGATGGCGCCGACAGGACGCCCACCGGGTGGTCCGTAGAAATCGTTGGCATCGTTGGTTGGGTTTCCGTTGGCGTCAACAATGGTGTCGTCGGGAACAGGTACTCCTTTGTTGCGAGCGACTTTGAGTTTGCCTTCGGCGCTGGCGGCAGCGGCAATGTCCAGCACGATTGCGTCGCGGCCTTCGATGGGGATTCCGACACATACTGGATTCACCGACAAGCGGGCATCGCGTCCGCCAGTGGGAACGACAAACATGCCCAGGCCCGTTGTGTTTACAAAGTGGAGAGAGACAAGTCCTTCACTGGCGGCGATTTCGGCCCATGTTCCAATGCGGCCCAGGTGGGCAGCGTTTTTTAAGGCGACGATCGCGACACCATGCTCGCGGCATTTGTTGACGCCGATGGCAACGGCCTGTCGCCCGGTCCACTGTCCATAGCCCAGGCACGCATCGGCAACGACCAGCGAGCCGGCATCCACGACGATCTGCAGCGACTTGCCGGCAAAGACTTTCCCGTCGTTCATCCACTGCAGGTAGATGGGTGCCCGAATGACTCCGTGCGAATCATGGCCGACCAGATTGGCCTCGACGAGATGATCAGCGATCACCACCGCTTCTTCATCTCCGCATCCAGCGCGAGCGAACAGATCAGCGATGACACGTTTCAGCGAATCCGGTTTCAGCGTTTTCATCAAGTGCTCCGTAAGGCTGCAGTGGCGCGGCGAGAGGTATAATCGTGGTTAGCGTAGCGACGGAAGTGTGGCGACGTTGCAAAAGTACGAGACGCTAAGTTGTCGCAGGTGAACGCCCCGGACGCGACCAACGAAGGATGAGAGTGTTGTTCCAGAATGCCAGAGCATCGGGCCGAACTCGATGTGCCAGCCGAATGATGGCACATCGAATCAAACAGTGATGAGTTATTGCAACGTTACTCGATGATTCGGCTACGGCATCATGATGAATTTCGTCCCTGAATGATTGTTGGCTTCAGGTTGGGGATGTCATTGTCCAGCGGGAAATACGGTCGTTGCAATTGTGAGAACGGTGCGTGGCGGAGCGTTGCCGGGGTCGGGCCGGGAGTATCCAATACGTAAATGGCCTGAGCATTCGGAAACGCCATGTTGTAGTTCATGGGGTTTTTGGCGACGACGAATCGGGCATCTTTAGTTTCGACCCCCAGCGATTTCATTTGCTCACCGCACCATTCGTAGGTCGCGTGGGTGGCAACGCAAAGTTGCAGACTGCCAACCTGAATAACAGCGGCCGGGCCCATTTCGCCGCGACGCCCGTCCCAGATGCCACCTTCGTACTGGAAAACTCCGCTCGTCAGTTGAGTCACTCGGCCGGTCACTTCGATGGGTGATCCCCACTTGCTGTCGACGCTGTGCCCGATATTCAGAGTCAATTCATGGCCGATGCCTGCTTCGTGGCAGAGCCGGGCTGCTACCGGATCGACCACCGGCGCGACGCTGCGGTCTGTCAGGCGAGCATCGAGCAGTGCGTGGATCGTGGCGACGCTGTCGCCGGCCGCTCCGCCGCCGCAGCAGTCTGCAGTTTCTACGAGGGCGACTTGCCCGTTCTGCTGAAGACCGTGCTGAATGGCTTCGGCCGGTTTGAAGAGTTGCGGTTCAAGTTCGAATCGTTTTTCCCAATAGCCTTCGGCAAGTTGCGTGGCAAGTTTTACCGCGTGCTGCATGTCTCCATTAGTGATGACGAGCCCGCCGCTGCCCAGGTTCGGCAGGTCGAGATAAGGGTGAACGAGAATCGCCCCGGCCGAGTACGCTGTTCCGTCTCGTTCCCAACTCTTTGCAAGGTGCATCAATTCAGCGAATGGTCCGGGCAGTTCCGTTCCGCCATGAATTGCACTGACCATGACAGGTACCTTCGCAACTGCCATTGTGGGGCGAAGTCTGCCCGCCAGAATGTCCAGCAACGTTTTCGCACCGCGCGATCCGGTTTCAAATGCATCTCGATGTGGATAGGTCTCCCAGGCAAGTAGAGCATCGGATTCCGTGACCATTGGCTCGGTAATGTGAGCGTGCAGGTCCAGTGTCACGACGATTGGAATCTGCGGGCCAACCACGTGCCGAACACATTGAATAAGGTCGCCTTCAATGTCCCCGATACTCCTGGCCGCCGCGGCACCGTGTAATCCAAGCAGAACGCCATCAACGGGCAGCGTATTCTTTAGTTTCGACAACAGGTGTTGCTTCAGGCCGTTGTAGCATTCATCCGTGACCGGGCCGCTGGGGCAAGCGCTGGCGTGGAGCAACGGAGCGACGCTGCGACTGGCCGACCGAAGGACATCCAGCATGCCGCCGATTACGCCTTCGTTGACAGCGAGTACCGCGTCATCGTGAAGCAATTCAGATCGCCGGAAAGTTTCCAGACTGGCAGGTGTGCCTCCGAAATGGTTGCACTCAATAAAGATCGATCCGACAGCAATGGGACGGGCCATGTGAGGCTGTCTTCTAACAAAGCGTGATGATTGAGAAACCGATGTCACGTGGCGACATCATTAAACCAGCGAACTGGCAGGTTATGAAATCAGATCATGAGCAACATTGCCGTAGACATCTGTCAGGCGAAAGTCACGGCTCGCGTATTGCCACGTCAGGCGGGTGTGGTCGAGGCCGAGCAGGTGCAGAATCGTCGCGTGCAGGTCGTGCAGTGTCATGCGATCCTTGATCGTGTAGTACCCGAACTCGTCGGTTTCGCCGTACCGAAATCCGCCCTTTACGCCGCCGCCGGCCATCCAGATCGTGAATCCGTCGGTGTGGTGATCTCGTCCGACGTTTTTACCATCGCCCGCCTGTGAGGTAGGGGTTCGTCCAAACTCACCAGCCCAGACGACAAGTGTTTCATCCAGCAGGCCGCGAGCTTTCAGATCCTGCAGGAATCCCGTGATGGGTTTATCCGTTTGAGCAGCGTTGACGGCGTGCCCCTTCTCAAGATAGCTGTGCTGGTCCCACTGCTCGTTCGTGGGAATTCCCTGGCTGCGTAGCGAGCCGGCATGGTTCACCTGAATGAACCGGACGCCTCGCTCGACCATTCGCCTGGCCAGCAGACACTGTCGACCGAAGTCTTCAGTCGGTTTCTGATCCATCCCGTAGAGGTTCCGCGTTTCCTTTGTCTCCGCCGAAAGGTCGAGGGCTTCCGGAGCGGCCATTTGCATTCGGAAGGCCAGTTCGAAAGTCTGCAGTCGAGCATCCAGTTCGGCGGCGCGGAATTTGTCCTGCGCCGCAAGGTCCCGCATCAGTTGAAGCTGCATTCGCTCCAGTCGGCCGACCCTGGACGTGTTCATGTATTTGAATCGGGCCGTCGTCGCCGGAGAGTTCGGATATCCCGGAGTTCCCAGCGGCACTCCCTGATGATTCGACGGAAGAAACGCGGCTCCCCAGTTGTTGACGCCGCCGTGAATGCTGGACGGGCAGATGTTGATGTAGCTCGGCAGGTCGGCGTCTTCAGTGCCCAGTCCGTAGCTGATCCATGAACCCAGACTCGGGCGAACGCTCAGGTCGCTGCCCGTGAACAGTTTCATCGTCGCGCCGCCGTGAGCCACATTCGTGTCGCACACCGAGTGGACCATGCACAGCTCGTCGGCAACTTTTGGAAGATGCTGCCACAGCGAACTCATAGGAATTCCGCTGTCGCCTGTCGGACGAAATTTCCAGGGAGACTTCAACAGGTTGCCACGCCTGGCAAACTTGATGCGGGTTCGTTTGAACGGCGGTTCCTGACCGTGGTACTTATCGAGCGCCGGTTTCGGATCGAAAGTGTCGACATGCGAGACGCCTCCCTGCATAAATAAGAACACAACGCTTTTGGCGCGAGCGGCGAAGTGCGGCGACCGTGGCGCGAGTGGCGGTAAACTGTTGGCGTCTGTCGATTCGGCCTTGACCGTCTGTTCGCGCAGCATGGCATGATACGCAAGGCTGCCGAAGCCGAGAGCGGTGCGGCTCAGCATAGCGCGGCGCGAAGTGGAGTGGTCTGGGATCATCCTCACCTCAGGTAAATGAACTCGCTTCCTGCGAGCAGCACGTGGCACAGCTTTGTCCAGGCGGTTTTAGTGTCTTCTTGCTGCTCGTCAGCGAGGATTGAGCTGTAGTTGGCGATGAAAGTGGCGGCGATTGCTTCCTCAGACGCAACCGGTGGGCGAGAGTAAAGGATTCGGTAGATGCTTTGGATGCGGGCTGAGTCAGATTGCAGCGCCGGATCATTCAGTACCTTGTCGGCAACACGAGCGGCTGCATCGTTCACAAGCGAGCTGTTCATCATAAGCATCGCCTGAGTCGGAACGGTCGTCGTGACTCGATTTCCGGTCGGCAGGTCGGGGTTGGCGAAGTCGAACAACGTCAGGAAGTCGTAAACGTTGGTTCTGAGGACGGGCAGGTAAATCGAGCGACGGTTTGACGCGTCATAGTGTTGCTGTTGTTGCTCAAGGATTTCCGGCGAAAGATTAATCGTCTTAAGTTTCAGTGGTGCTCCGCCTGTCTGACGGTCCAGGCGGCCGGACACTTCGAGCAGTGCGTCACGAATGACCTCGGCTTCCAGACGCCGACCAGGATATTGCCGGTATAGAAGGTTCTCGGGATCGACGTTCGCTGCATTGGTTTGCTGTTTAGTGTCGGGCGTTGATGACTCCATCTGCCAGGTCTGGCTGTTGAGAATCTCGCGGTGCATCGCCTTGATCGACCAGTTTTGTCCGACGAACCGGCGAGCGAGATAGTCGAGCAATTCCGGATGGCTGGGGCGAGCTCCCTTTGTTCCGAAGTTGTCAGGTGTGGCGACGATGCCGCGTCCGAAATGCCAGCGCCACATGCGATTGACCATGACTCGACTGGTGAGTGGATTGTCAGGCCGAGTCATCCATTCAGCCAGTTGCAGTCGCCCGCTCTGGTCTTTCGGCAAAGGGGCGTGGGACGTTGAAGCAACCTGAAGAAATCCTCGTTTGACCTGATCGGACGGTTTGTTGGCGTTGCCGCGAACAAGAATGTGAGCATCGGCGATGTCTCCCTCGCGCACGGCCATGACCTGGAGTGCCGGTTTAATCCGGTTTTCAAGTTCGGCGATCTCGGCTGCCAGAGCGGTTTGGCGATCGATCAATTCTGCGAGTTCGGTTCCTCGTCCGATCTGCAACAGTCGTAGTTTATCGATATGCGACATCAGCGGTTCGGATTCAAGGCGAAACTTATTGAGTCCAGCCTTCAGCGAATGGACTCCCTCGAAACACCATTTCTGATTGGCGGGCTGCCAGCCGCCGGTCGTTTCTGTGATGGCAGGTTCGCGCACCACTTTACCACCGAGCAGGATTTTCCCTGGCCGAGCTGTCTTTGCGGCGTAACGTATTTGCAGCACGTAACTCGCGTCGGTTGGGATGTTGATGTCATACTCGGCGAAGTTCTTCTGTGCCCCCTTGTCACCAATAATGCCGATACCCTTGCCGTAATTTTCGGAGTCAATTGTCACGTTTCCACTCGCAAATGTTTCGGCTTCGAGCTGGATGCTGGTCGCGTCGGAAAGCGTCTGTTCTACCGAGTTGGAGATGTTCTTCAGTTCAGTTTGCCGCCGGTCAAGTTTCGATCCCAGGCGTTGAGACGCCATCCACGACTGACGCGTGTGAGCGGGGCTTTCAACCCACTTTCCATAGCTGACCAGGGTTGTCGTGCTGCGAAAAATGCCCGCAAGCGCGTAGTAGTCGGCGGTTGGAATTGGGTCGAACTTGTGGTCATGACATCGTGCACAGGCGATCGTCATACCAAGCATCGCTCGGCCGAAGACATTGATCTGTTCGTCGACGAGATCAGCGACTCGTTTCTTTGCATCGAGTTGCGTCAGAATTTTTGTGCCGAGTGCCAGGAAACCGGTCCCGACGACCGGGTGGTATTCTCCGGAATCATCAAAGTCTAGTAGATCGCCAGCCAGATGCTCGGCCACCATACGGTCGTACGGCAGGTCACGATTGAACGATTCGATGATGTAATTGCGAAAGTGCCAGGCGTTGGGGAAAGCTCGACTTTCGTCCGCTCCGTTGCAGTCGCCGTACCGCACGACGTCCAGCCAGTGACGTCCCCATCGCTCGCCGTAATCGGGAGACGCAAGCAATCGATCGACCAATTTGGAAAACGCATCGGGTGCCGAGTCGGAGACGAAGTTCTTCACCACTTCTGGTGTCGGTGGAACGCCAAGAAGAACGAGCGTTGCGCGGCGAATCAGCGTTCGTCGGTCAGCCCGCGGTGCCGGCCGTAAACCGGCGGCTGTCATTCGTTTCAAAACGAACGCATCGATGGGCGATTGAACCCAATCGTTGTTTACATCTGGTGGCGGGGTGTGTCGGACCGGTTGAAACGACCAGAATTGACGTCCTGCTTCGAGGTCGATCGACCTTGCAGAGTTGACGGGATCAATGTCAGACCGCGTTCTCGGATCGTCGGCGCCGTTACTGACCCACGTTTCAAAGTCTACGATGATCTCAGGGGCCATCCGTCCGGATGGTGGCATCTGCAGGTCTGAACTTTTGTAGCGGATGGCCTCGATCAGCAGACTTTCGCTGGGCTTGCCAGGCACGATCAGCGACAAGTCGTCTGTCAGTTTTCGATCCAACCGCAGATCGGTTTCGGGATGCACGCCCTTCGCGCTGTGGCATTTGAAGCAGTGCTCAACCAGCGCTGGTCGAATTTTCGTCTCGAAGAATGTGAGGTTTGCAGCCGTCTGAGCGCTGGCAGAAGTCGCCGTGGCCCAGGTGGTCATGGTTATCGCACTGAATATGATCAACTTGAACACGCTTGATCGGGTCCTTGACGTTGTATTTCAACACGTAACACGATCGCTGCGGCCGTCCGGCTGCGCGAAGTTTTCTGGTCGTCGAAAAGTGTACCGTCTGGCCGGACTGAGAGTCAGGTTAAGGAACCGCAAGGGGTAAGTTCACAGATTGGATGGTTCCGCTTTTGTTTATCACCGGTATTTGGAAGTGAAGGTGAATAACTGCTGAAACCTGACGCAGAGGGCGTTCAATTGGGATTAACGAGAAGCTTTGTCACTGGGACAATTTGTTTTTGCTGAGAACCGGGCAGGATCAGCGTCAAGGGCTGCAGAATGCCTTCCATGTTCGACATGATGATGGAGCGACAGGCTCCACCATGTGTCGTGATCTGCCATTCGTCAACGCGGGTTTCAGCCGAGCTCCACACTCGAGGCCGCTCGTAATCGATACTACGGACGGAGCTTACGCGGCGGTCAACTTTTTTGATCCCACACGGTTTACAAATACCGCAATCTGATCGATCCATTCTTTAATACAATGGAAATACAATGGAACTCTGACGATGAATCGCTGGACGCTATGAGAAAAAGCCTTCCAGTTTCGCCGGCTTCATCTGGCTCGCAGCACTGATCACAGACATGTTCTGAATGTCCGCACAACCTGACAGGCTAACGGGTTTGCAGCTCAGTCAGTGGCAACTTTGTTTGATGATGAGATGCCCAAACGGGTCATTTTCTTGTAGAGCCCGGCTCGGCTTACTCCAAGGGCTTTTGCAGTAGCGCTGCGATTGTTGTTGTGAGCTTCCAGAGCTGATTGAAGAAGTTGCCGCTCTGACTCGTGCATGTGCTTGCCGAGTTGCCAGCGTTCTCGTGGCTGGGGCAGTGATTTCGAAGCGATACTCGAGCCTTCGGCCTGTATTGCCGGGGAGAGTGTGTCGACAGAAAGGCAACCGTTATCAGAAAGCATGACTGCGCGACTCATCTGATTGCGCAGTTCTCTTACGTTACCTGGCCATGGATATTCCTTAATTCGGTGCAGGAACTCGACGTCGACGGTTTCTATAGGAATCTGCCGTTCGGTAGCTGCCTTTGAAATGAAATCCGTCGCGAGCGGCACGATGTCGAGAGAACGTTGTCGTAACGGCAGGAGATGAAACTCCAGCACGCTCATTCTGTAGAAGAGGTCCGACCGAAACTCATTTCGTGCCGCCAGATCACGAAGATCAACGTTTGATGCGGCAATCAGTCGTACGTCTGCGTGTCGCGTTTCTGTCGAGCCGACTGGTTCAAACTCGCCCGTCTCAATGACTCGAAGAAGTTTGGCCTGCTCGCTTGCGCCGAGAGTATCGATTTCGTCGAGCAGCAGTGTGCCGCCTTGAGCTACCTCGAAGCGTCCGATCTTGTTTCGGACCGCCCCGGTAAATGCTCCGCGGGTATGGCCAAACAGTTCACTTTCGATCAGGCTGGAAGGAAGAGCACCACATGCTGTATTCACGAATCGTTTGCCCGAACGTGGCGATAACGTGTGAACGATGTTTGCCAGATGGCTTTTGCCTGTGCCTGTCTCGCCAATCAGCAGAATCGCGGCGTCATGGACGGCGATGCGTTTCAGTTGTTCGAGGAGTGGGAACATCCCCTTCATCTGTGTGGTGAAACAGCTTCCAGCTGCCTCGATGGAGCGACTCTCCAGCTCGCTCAGTTCGAAGAGATTTCCTACCGATGATGATTCATCCAGGACATGTTCCAGGTGGAATGTCGATTCGTCCGACGGAATTCGGCAGGCCAGAATGAACTCGAACAGCGGCGACAGTTCGAACGGGATCTGTGATTTGCACGCGATCAGAAGTCGCCGCGGGGAGCTTGAGGACTGCAGCCACTCCAGAAACGATCGCACTTCTGGCAATGGCATCTGTGCTTGCAGTGAATCAAGTTCCACAATCACCGTATCGACGATTGATTCGCTTAGAACGCTTCTGGCTTCGTCGAAGGATGTCAGTGCGTTAGGGGCGTGTCCGGTGGACACTTCGACCTGTCGGCACAGCGGCCGCAGGCTTACGGCGTTGGCCCCGAGAAGAATGATATCCTGATCCATCAAAATCTCTTTCTACCTGGTGATCTGCGTGGCCACGAGAACTACGAAAGGCACCGCTGATTCAACTCAGCTCAAGACTTGAGAGGTGGGTCGTCCCGTTTATATTCTCGATAATCGATATAATGAGCTTCCCAGTTTGCTTAAATTCTCTAAATTCGCACGCATGGTGTCGAGGACACATTAGTGCTTCAAGTGCAAAAGACACAAATTGTCCATTTTTGCAGACATGTCCACTGCGAGTGTCAACTGCCGTCGACAGTGCGACAGCGACGCAATGCGACAGACGCGTCGTGAAATCTGCGGGTCCGACGCTTGATTTGTGTCCCTGGTTCAGACAATGTTCCGGACACACACGGAAGCATGGGGGGAGTGCGACGTCTGCGCGACGAATTGCCAGCAGTGGCTTTAGCGTGGCTTTTTATGAGTGCGTGCTCGTTTGGTTTCGGCCGTAGACTGTCAGTCACAGTTGAAAGCGCCACTTGACGCTGAGATGGCCGGCTGATAGTTGAGCGTAGATCCCTCATCTCTGTTTCAGTGATTATCGAGTATTGGCACGATTATTGATAAGTAGTCATCGAAGAATGTGCGAAGTCGCTGCGCAGACGGTTTTCCTGGACTGCGTGCATCAGACTTGCATTTTCCCCTGACCGGGATGGTCAAGGAACACCGGCATCTTTCGTAACAATCGATTCAAGTGAGTCGAGAAGGCATGATTACTGGGACGCAGGACGGCATTCCCTTTCCGGAGCCAGGCTAAATGAACGACTTCGTTGTTCGATCAGATGTTTTGAAAGGTTGAGGGGTTCTCATGCGTCAATCTCAGGTGACGACTCAGGTTTCGACTGAAGCCCAGGGTGTCAAAAAAGCGAATCGGCGACGTTCAGGTGCCGTAACGGTTGAGTACATTCTGTTGCTCACAATTGTCGGTCTTGGCTCATTGGTTGGGTTGGCGCAGGTGCGAAATTCATTGATTGACGAACTGACTGACCTGGCCACGGCAATCATGGCGATCACTCCGTAGGCATCCTTATGGTTTCTGTTCCGGAACCGTGTCGCTGAACAGGCTTTGTTTTGCGGGTGGGTCGTGACAGAAGACTGTTTCTGGAGATGAGATTGCAGTCAGTCACATTGCTGGCTGCGCATGAATGTTGGATTTGTCAGACGTGGTCAGTGTGTCACGTTATTACAG
>CALGTK010000114.1 GCA_937904325.1 uncultured Planctomyces sp. | reverse complement strand
CCTCTGCAGCAGAAATGTCAGATTCAGCAGACACAAACACTCTCTCCGAACGAAATTAAGCAACCGGTGCCGCGAAGCAGACCTGAAACCCGCCTCGGCTTCAACTGACTACCCGAGAGAACGTCCACTTCAGTCCTTGTCGTGGAACACGGAATTTTTCTGGGCCGCAAGGTTTCCACAATCGGAACAACTGAAGGCACTCGCATGGCCAGCCGCCGCTTCTGCCTGATAGGACGACCGATCCAGCCCCACCAGGCCGATAGACCGGAATAAACGCTTCGGTTTATGCAATGCGAAGGAGTTTCTCACGGATGAATAATAAACGAATTATCCCACTCGCCACCCTGGGCGTTATCGCTGTGGCCACATTCACAATCGCCGGCCCAATTGCCAGCATGTTCCAGTCGCAGCCCAAAAAAATCCAGTGGCAAACCAACCTGAACGAAGCTCACCAGGACGCCGTGCTTGAGAATAAGCCGATGCTCATCGTCTTTGACGCCGACTGGTGCAAGTACTGCGAAAAGATGGACGACAAGACGTTCCACGATTCCAGTGTTTCGAGCTATGTCAACGACAAGTTCATCCCCGTGCGACTCGACCTTGCCGAAAATGCAAAGGTCGCTGAGATCCTAGAAATCGAGCGGATCCCCTGCACAATCGCACTCAGCCCACGAGCCGACCTGCTCGGCCGCGTTGTCGGTTACGTTAACACTGTGCAATACCGTGAGACACTTGGCCGAGTCCGGGCATTGCAGGCCCGAGTCGAGAGAAAACTGGATGCCCGAAGCAACTGATCACCGAATGCCTCAACGCTTTGGCGGATCGCGATAGTCAAGGGAAGGCTTCTGCCCCTTGACCATCAGCGATCGGTACGCCTGGTCGCCGATTCGCCGCTCGTGCTCAAGTTTTCCATCACGCAGCAGTTCGGACTTCGTAAAGAGATCCCAGGCCGATGCTGCCATAACTCGAGCAGCAAGATTCAGCCCTTTGCGGCCAATACTTGAGCCTCCCGCCGCGACGGCCTGCCAGGAATGAGCGGGCGTACCGGGAACCCAGCAGGCGGTGGTGAAGCCGGTCGTCGGAACCTGCCACGAAACGTCGCCAACGTCTGTTGAGCCCTTGCCAACGGTCCCGCTGCGGTCTTCGATTTCGCGAATTGAGGATAGGGGACCGGGTGAATCGAGCGTCGCCTGCAGCTTAAGAGCGAAATTGGTTTCAGCTTCGTTGTACTCAAGATCGCAGATTTCCCGCAGGTTCTGCAGCGTGACTTGTGACAGCGCGTTGTTTGGCAGGATCTCTCGGATGCCGCCTTCAAAGCGAATTTCAAGCCGGGTCTCCGTCGCGAGTGCTCCACCCTTGGCACACAGAACGAGTCGTTCGTAAAGCTTCCGGACGACTTCGCCCTCAGGATGCCGAATGTAGTAATAAACTTCGGCGAAGTCCGGCGTGACGTTGGGTGCGCGGCCACCGGCTGTGATGACATGATGAATCCGAGACTGATCAGGGGTGTGCTCGCGCATCAATTCGGCGGCGTGATTTGTAAGGGCTACGGCATCGAGCGCCGATCGGCCCTGTTCAGGAGCGGCGGCGGCATGCGCAGCCTTTCCGTGAAACCGAAACTTCACAGCCATCCGAGCCAGCGTCGATCGATCTCCGGCCGTGTTGACGTGACCAGGATGCCAGTGCAGCACTGCGTCACAGTCTTTAAAGGCTCCCGCCTGAGCCATGAACACTTTGGCGCTGCCACCTTCTTCGGCCGGGCAACCGTAAAACCGAACGGTGCCTTTGATCGTTCCGGTTTTGATTTGCTCACCAATCGCAATGGCTGCTGACGCCGACGCAGCACCAAAGAGATGATGTCCGCAGCCGTGTCCATAGCCACCTGCTTTCACCGGTTCCCGATAGGGCACCGCCGCCTGGGAGAGTCCGGGTAAAGCGTCGAATTCGCCAAGAATCCCGATGACCGGCTTACCGCTTCCGACCGTCGCCGTGAATGCCGTCGGGATTCCGCCGATTTCAGATTCGATTCGGAAGCCCGTCCCTTCGAGCATCTCTTTAAGAATCGCGGACGACTTCGTTTCCTGATACCCCGGCTCAGCGAGGCTCCAGATTTCCCGAGCGACTTTCCAGACCGCTTCGTCGCGTCGATTGACCGATTCAAAAATCGCCGGTTTTCCACTTGCTGGATTGTCGGCACGAGCCTCGTTCGAGACGCTGACTATCAACGCCAGTAGACTCACGGCGACAACAAAACAGTAGCAAAGACGTCGAACCATCAGCCGCGAACTCCTGTATAGAGTAATGTGCGGCGCGATGATGAAGAGGCTAAGACGCGGTTGCAACCGGGGAACTTGCAGAAGCAACGTCGGACGAGACTGCAACGCAGGTCTCGAAGCCCGAAAGCAGCTCTGAACGGACAATCGAAATCTCCTTCGGAGCGTCAATCCCCAAACGCACTCCGCCACCTTTAAGCGAGATCACTTTTATAGTGATCTCATCGCCGATTCGAATCTCTTCTTCCTTTTTCCGTGTAAGTACCAGCATTCCCGTCCCTCCCTGACTTGTTGAACAGAGTTCGTCCAGGCCCGATTCCCAATCACTCTCCTGCGTCAATTACGGATAAAATCGGCCCCGCACCAACAAATTCACTGCAACCCGCAAGATTTATAGGATTTTCACGGCAGTCGACCAGAATTCACGGCGGCAATCTGTCGTGAGAGCTGGGTGAAGCTCAGATTTGGTAAAATTTACCGAACTCGCAAACTTCCTCACTTACGCCGACTATGTGTTTCACAACTGTGAAACCGAGTTCCGACGACCGGCTCCAATCACCCAGCAGCAGATTTTCGAATCTTTCGACAGGAAGTTCCCACTGCGTGTAAAGTCTTGCAGAGTCAGAAAGGCCGACTACCCTCGCTGGATAAGCGGGGGCTTACGAGAAACATCTCCAGACTATTTGTTCGTCTTCCAGAACGAATCGATTCATGATGCATCGTCGAGTTCTCCATCTCATCGCTTTTTCCAGCCTGCTGGGTACGCTGCTTGGCGGACGTCCGATTTTGGCTGAACAGACTGAGGCCGAACCGGTGGACTCGGGTAAAACATCGCCCGCGGCTTCACCGGAAAACTCATCGAAGAAAACAGCGGCACTCGTTGAGGTCCAAATCAGCGGTGGGTACATCGGAACGTGGTTTACCGAGGAAGATGACGAAACACGAATTCTGCTCCTGAAGGTTGTCGTCACAAACCGTCACAAAACTCCGATCACTGTTTCACGCAAAGCCTGGAAATTGAGCACGGAAGGCCGGAACCGATCCGCGATTGAAGTCCCACCTGAAATTGCCGGCGTCACGGTCTCAATAAACGGTGAGCGGATTGCGATGAACGGTGTAAAAACCGAGACATTGAAGATCCAGCCAACCGAAAACGCCACGGCGTGGCTGCTGTTCAAGAATCTGCCGGACAGCGATCAGATTCCGGAAATGATGCTGACTTGCGATGTCCCGGATGTTGCCGTCGTCAAAGTCGACGTCGACGAAACATTTGCCAGCCGCTTGAAACTCAGCAGCCAGCTCATCGGTCCGGCAAGCTCAATCGCGTTGCTGACGATCGACGGAACTCTGGATACAGTTAACGCTGGCCAGCTGGCACAGAAAATCGATGAACTCGCAGCGACGCAAATCTGCCGATTCATCGTCAACTTCGGCCCATCCGCGAAGTCTCCGGATCAGAATGCTGCTGGGTGGCTTCGCACCGTTGCTGTTCAGTCCGGCCGGGCACCGGTTGTGAACGAGAACTTTCCGCCACTGCCATCGGCGGTTGTCGACTTTCACGTCGTGAACTACCGAGTCCCCAACCCAAACGCCGCTCGCGCACTCCTGCATGCCAGGATTCGCGGACTCTGCCTCAACCTGGATCGCGGCCTACCAGCCTCGAGAAACTCGCACTCTGAACTCGTCGCGGCGGTTGACTCGGCTGTCGCTCCGCTGTGCGAAGTCCTGCCGCGTGAAGAACTACTTCGCTCCGTTCGAGAAAGCAGCAATGCCACCAAGGCGGCCGTATTGCGACACGCGGCCGAACGGCTTGTCCAAAACAACCTTCCGCTGATTCTGTCGCTGACCGAAAACAAAAACCTCAACGTGTCCGCCGCTGCAATTTTCGCATTGCGAACTTCCAACGATTCGCGTGCCTCGGAAAAACTCGTCGC
Organism: uncultured Planctomyces sp.; assembly: GCA_937904325.1. GTDB lineage: Bacteria > Planctomycetota > Planctomycetia > Planctomycetales > Planctomycetaceae > JABMPE01. Next base: position 7,940 of record CALGTK010000114.1, on the reverse strand, counting down.
GATCGCTCGAACGAAAAACCTTGCAGCTGGAGCCGCCGCTCGATCTGTTTCCGAAGTTCGACGTACAGTCGCCGTCCACAGCCTGGCTGGTTCAAAATACGCGTCAGTTCATCCAGAAATCATCGCGTTGCTCTCTGAAAACGACGCCGACGAGCTTCTCATAGCAGAAATCAGTAATGCCATCGTGTCGCACCCTCGGCCGATGTGGAGCGAACCGCTGGCAACGCTCATGGAACAATCCAAAGGGAAATCGCAGGTACGTTTACTCCGTGCGTTGGCTGCAGTCGGACATCCTCGGCTACTGACAATCCTGGAACGTTGTCTGGCGTCGAGCGAACGACGCCTCAGCGTCGAAGCGTTGAACATTCTGATCGCCCGCAAAGAACCGGCGGCCGAACGGCTCAATTCGAAGTGGATGCTGAAGAGTCTGGAATCGTCGTCACCGTCGCCGACACTCCTCGCATTTCTTCGCCGTACCCGAGACCACCGCTCGATCCCTCTACTGTTGCGACATCTTAACAAAACGCCGACCGACCGAACTGAGTTGCTCACAACGATTCTCACGATCGGCGACAACCGCGTCGCCGAACAGATTGCCGCTGACTTCAAAAAATATAACTCCAATGAGCAACTTCTGATCCTGAAAGCGCTGTCCGAGGTCCACAGCAAACTCTTCTGGACACTAACCGAATCGATCGTCGCCAACCTGAAAACGTCAAACGACAAAATGCTGGAAGGCATTGTTTCGCTGCTTCAACGACACGGTGGAGATCGAGCCGTCAAACTTCTAGCCGGTCTACTGACCAGGCTGGCAGCTGACGAGAAGCACACTCAACGACATCTGGCAGTAGTTTGCGCAGCACTTGCCTCTTCCGGGACATCGGAAGCCCGCGATGCTCTGCGAGCTGCCGCTCACAATTCAACGACGACTTCAGCAACCGTTAAGCAATCCCTGCTGCAGCTCTATCAAAGGTCGCCTGCTCAACGATACGTCGCACAGGGTGCTGCAGAACTGCAAGGTCGAAACCGAGTGACAGCAGCAATGCTCCAACTCAATGCCGCTGTCAAAGTGGACCCCGAACTACCGGATGCACGACGATGGCGAGGTAACGCGGCCCTGCACATTGAACGACCGACGTCTGAGCAACTGGAAACTGCCCGACAGGATTTCGCACGTTATGTCGAACTTGAGCCGGGCGAATCGGAAGGCCACACAGGATTGGCACTCGTTCTTGTTCGGCAGGGCAAAGTCGAAGACGGAATAGCAGCGGGACTGGCTATCAAGGAAAAGGCAAAAGGCGACTCCGTCTACTCGTATAACATGGCCTGCGTCTACGGTCGAGCGATCGAGCAACTCGAGTCGCATCCCGACCGCGTGAAACCCGACCAGCAAAGTCGGATCGAAGTGTTCCGTACAAACGCCGTTAAGCTACTTCAGCAATCCATCGACAAAGGCCTGGACGACTCCAACCTCGAGTGGATGAAACGCGACCCGGATCTGAAAACAATCCGCCAGTCGCCAGCTTTCAAGAAACTCGTCGAAAAAACGCTCGACGACGCCAGGCAGAATCCTGCAGCCACAGAGCCAGAAAATGAGTAGCTGGCACGCAACTTGAGCAACAACGTCTCCAGTAATCATCGTGACGTGGCCGGGGTTGCGGCAGGCATATTCGATGGTGACATATCGGTCAAACAGTGCTGGGATGATTCTGAAAAAGCATGATTACCATCCTCATTTCAGAGGACTGCCCCGCTGAAATCTGAAGTCCTATTCAATAATTCAGACTTTGTGCTTATGAAATCCATGAACACACCGGACCATTTCCATTTCGTGCAGAGTATGCACTAACCGCTCAAACTTATTTAAAAAATCTGGAAACATCCTTGCGACGACAATGTTCCATGTCATGAATCCGGGATGGTCATGTCACTGCTTTGCCTTGTACCACAGTGTTGTCGCGATGTACTACAGCGACAGTCCGATGAAGCACCTGCTCTTCGTCGAAGCGTTCATGTGGGATGATGTTGTCAGGAATTCCAAATTGACGAATTTTCAGTCCGATGGCTGTTCGCAATCTAAAGCTCCGGATCGGAACGTCGTTACACGATTTACTTTCGCATACCAGCGCCTCAGGATGAGTGTGGTGCTGATTTTCACAGCCTTGGAACTTTCCACCGTAGTTTGAAATGTCCCAGCCGTAAGGAGACGGGATGGTTTTTCTGAATCAGATTTATACGAAGAGTGGCGACGCTGGGCAGACCGGGCTTGGAGATGGGTCGCGCGTGCCCAAGACTCATGATCGAGTCGTTGCTTACGGAACGGTCGACGAGTTGAACTCGGTGCTGGGACTGGTTCGGACGGCAGAGTTGCCCGAAATGATCGACGAGTGGTTGTTTCGCATCCAGAACGACCTGTTCGACATTGGTGCCGATCTTTGCGTCCCGGAAGCAGTCGACGGCCAAACACCCGAACATCCTCCGTTGCGGGTTTCAGCGGCTCAAGTGACATGGCTTGAAGACCGCGTCGACGAAGTCAACGAACCGCTCGACCCACTGACGAGTTTCGTCCTGCCAGGCGGAACACCGGCATCTGCGTGGCTGCATTTAGCCCGAACCGTATGCCGTCGGACCGAAATATCCGTCTGGGCGCTGAAAGAAAACGAGCCGATCAACGATCAGGTTGTTTGCTATTTAAACCGCCTGTCAGATCTACTTTTTGTGCTCGCTCAGCACTGCAACGACCTCGGGAAATTCAGCATCCTGTGGGTGCCGGGTGCGAATCGCGAGTCGTGATCAAGCCGGTCGGCGAGCTGGTTACGCGGTAATCTGCGTAAAACTGGTCAGATGGTGTTGGTCGTTTCGGCCGAAATCGTTCTGATTCGCATCTTCAATTGAGTTATCGCCATTTAGAATCCGTGTGGGCCACTGGTCATCCACGTTGTCCATCGAGATTTCGCGTTTTGGTGCGTTATTTAAACGGTGGCTTTGACGCCTTGATTCCTCGTAATTGGAAACTGACTGACATATCACCGCGTCACCGCGAGGAAAAAGGCAGTAATAATGACAGGCCAGGAATCCAGCCTCGAAACCACCGACTTGCGCGCTGGGCTTAGCTCCAGAAGCTATCTCGGCATCCTGTTCACGCAAATGTTCGGCGCGTTGAACGACAACATGTTCCGCTTCTTCGCCGTGTGTGTCGCCGCAGATGTTCTTGGCAAAGAATTGGCGTTGTCGCTGGGTGCCGCGGTTTTCACCCTGCCTTATCTCTTGCTCGCTGTGCCTGCAGGATTCTTCGCCGACCGGTTCAGTAAACGAAAGGTGATTGTCAGTTGTAAGGTAGCCGAAATTGTGATCATGGTTCTGGGAATCCTGGCGATCATCTCTGGCGAGGTCTGGCTGCTTGTTCTGGTCGTTGCCCTGATGGGTGGGCAAAGTGCGTTATTCAGTCCGGCAAAATACGGAGCAATTCCTGAGACTGTCAGGCACGAGCATCTATCAACCGCGAATGGCGCAATGGGGCTGGTGACTGTCGGCGCTTCCGCAATCGGGACTGCCTTGGGATATTGGCTCTACGAGCAGATCCAGCCGCTGGAGGGCGATCTACCACTGCTTGAAACAGCCACATGGTCGACACTGCAATTCCCGGCTTCTGCGATGATCGGCGTTGCCATCGTCGGCCTCTTCACGAGCCTGATCATCGGACGACTTCCGGTCGCTGATAAGAATCGAAAGCTCGAACTGAACTTCGCTGCAGCAACGGCGCGTGATTTGAAGTTTCTCAAATCGAGCCGTCCGTTGTTCAGAACAGCACTCGGCATCGCTTTCTTCTGGATGCTGGCATCGCTGGCTCAAATGAATATTGATCCATTCACCGAGTACGTGCTTGGGATGGACAAAAGCGCGATCGGCCTGTTGATGGCGACTCTTGTCGTGGGCCTGGGTGGCGGCAGCGTTTTCGCCGGCATCGTGTCCGGAGGTAAGGTGGAGCTGGGGCTCGTCCCGCTGGGTGCCTGCGGAATCACGGTCAGTGCTGTGTTCCTTTACGTGGCAGGCCATATGGTTGATCCATCGATGACCGCCGTCGGTCAACCGGCGTTTGTCTGGTCATGCGTGTGGCTGTTTCTTTTAGGATTCAGCGCGGGGCTGTTTGATATTCCACTCGAAGCGAACCTTCAGCATCGGTCGGAAACAGCGACACGCGGGACAATCCTCGCGGCAACCAACTTCCTGACATTTGCATGCATACTCGTCGCCGCGGGCTTGTTCTACATCCTGAGCAACGTCATACAAATGGACGCTGCAGCGATCTTCCTGGTCTGCGGACTGGGCACGATTCCGGTCATTATCTACACGTTTAAGATGCTGCCTCAGGCCACAATCCGTTTCGTCGTCTGGATGTTCAGCCTGCTGTTTTACCGGATCAAAGTTGTCGGCAAAGAGCACATTCCCAAAGAAGGTGGCGGCCTGCTCGTCTGCAATCACGTCTCGTGGCTCGACGGCATCTTGTTGATCATGATGTCCGACCGCCCAATCCGGATGCTCGCCTACGCGGACTATGTTGATGTCCCAGGATTCGTCGGCTGGATTTCTCGAACTTACGGGACGATTCCGATCAAGGCTAATGGTGGTCCGAAGGCCTTGCTGCGGTCATTAAAGGAAGCTCGCAAGGCTGCCGAAAATGGCGATCTGGTCTGCATCTTCGCCGAAGGCGCGCTGACTCGAACCGGGCAATTGTTTCCGTTTCAACGAGGTCTGCTGCGAATTGTCCAGGGCACTAATGTGCCGGTCATCCCGACGTATCTCGACGAACTGTGGGGCAGCATTTTCAGTTACCACGGCGGCAAGTTTTTCTGGAAGTGGCCACGTCGCTGGCCCTACCCGTTCACCATTATGTTTGGCGAGCCACTGCACGACGCAAATGACGTCTCTCACGTTCGGCAAGCCGTTGAAGAATTAGGAGTCCAGGCAGTGACACATCGAAAATCCGCACTTATCCCCGCCCGGCAGTTTCTGCGATCGTGCCGCAAAGCGAAATTCCGATCCAAAGTTGCAGACTCCGCCGGCGCAGACATCACCGGCGGCAAACTGCTGACTGCGGCACTGGCGTTTCGTCAAGTTCTCAACCGAAACGTACTCGCCAGCGACGACGAGATGGTTGGTGTCCTGCTGCCCCCGTCCGCTGGCGGAGCCATCACCAACGCCGCGCTGTCATTGATGGGTAAAGTTGCGGTCAACCTGAATTACACATTGTCGGACGACGTGCTCAACTTCTGCATCAAAGAAGCCGGCATCAAGCGAGTCATCACGAGCCAGAAGTTTCTCAAAAAGAAACCGATGAAGCTCGACGCCGAAATCGTGTTTGCCGAAGACCTGAAAAATCAGATCACAGGTACCGACAAAGTTGTCGCACTGTTTTCGGCATTCGTCGAACCGATTGCTCTGCTGGAACGACGCCTCGGACTGACGAACGTCGATCCGGACAGCATCATGACGGTCATCTTTACGTCCGGATCAACGGGTGAACCCAAGGGCGTCATGCTGTCGCACCGAAATGTCGGATCAAACATCGCTTCGGCCAACCAGCTCTACCAGATCAACAGGAACGACGCACTGCTGGGCATCCTGCCGTTCTTTCACAGCTTCGGGTACTCGCTGATGCTGTGGCTGCCGCTGACGCTCGATCCGAAAGGAGTTTACCACTTCAATCCGCTCGACGGTCGCATGGTCGGCAAGCTTTGTGAGAAACACAAAATCACCATCATTGCAGCCACGCCAACGTTCTTGAAAACGTACCTCAAGCGTTGCACCAAAGAGCAAATGGCAACGATGGATGTCGCGATTGTTGGTGCCGAGAAACTTCCGCAGAAACTCGCCGACGATTTCCACGAGAAGTTCGGTATCTGGCCAACGGAAGGTTACGGCACGACAGAGCTGTCACCACTCGCTGCAGCAAACGTTCCCGACCATCGCAGCAACGCGACCGAGCCCGAACAGACTGGCACTCGTATGGGAACGATTGGACGTCCAATACCCAACTGCATGGCGAGGATCGTTGATCCCGACACGGGCGAAGAATTGCCTCAGGGCGAAGCCGGCCTGATGCACATCCGTGGTCCTAACGTGATGCTGGGATATCTGAATCGCCCCGAGAAAACAGCCGAAGTTATTCAGGACGGCTGGTACAACACGGGAGACATTGCCTTCATCGATGACGATGGTTTCATCACGATCACCGGGCGACTGAGTCGGTTCTCGAAAATCGGTGGCGAAATGGTGCCACATATTCGGATTGAAGAAGAAATCAACAAACTTGTCGACGATCCCGACGCCGAAGAAGCGGTTATCCAGATCGCAGTCACAGCCGTTCCGCACGAGCAAAAGGGGGAACGGATCATCGTCCTGCATCGTGAGCTGAATAAACCGGTTGACGAGCTCCTGAAAAGACTCAGTGCGGCAGGCCTGCCAAACCTGTGGCTGCCGTCTGCCGACAGTTTCCTGCGAGTGGACGAGATTCCGCTGCTCGGCACGGGTAAACTTGACCTGCAGGGCGTCAAGCAGCGAGCGATGGACGAATTCGGACCGAAGGAAATTGCGTGAAAACGAATCTCACGCAGAGGCCAGGAGACGCAGAGCGAGGCAGCTCTGAATTAACGGGCCGCGAGCTTGTCGCCACAAGACATCACATCCGCGAAATTGTCACGAACTGACACCACACTTCGTGACAATCCGCGTTACGCGGACGGCTGTGCGAAAATCATACATCCTCAGTCCGTTAGTCCTGTGATTTCTCTGTGCGTGAATGCGTATTCTTACAGAGTGAAGGCTGCTGACTCTTCCGCTGCGAATTCCGTTTTCGAGATAACAGACTTCGCAACTCAGTGAGTCTGTTTGGAAGTGCATGCGGAATCTCGTTCGCAATTTTATCCGCCTTTCAGGGAGATGACTCGTGATTGCCGAGCCGACCGAACGGCGAAGCAGCAAACGTTTCACCGTCGAAGCTGCCCGCGCAGATGTCGTGGTCGATTTCGACGGCACGGACCATCTCGCTGTTATTTCCGACATATCGGCGACAGGCTTCGGTCTACTCCTGTTAAAGGGTTTGCACCTTACCCTCGGCGATAAAGTCCAACTGACGGATTCTGAAACCGGCACGATTTTCGATCTCGAAGTCGTCCATATCCGGCCGGAAGATGGTTTTCAGTATGTCGGTCTTCGTCGAGTTTCCGACGAAACTCCGTTCTCGCTTCCGCTTTTCCGTTGTTCCGGAAAAACCTACACCCTGAAAATGCCTGGTGCGTCGCCACTGATCTTCGTGGCAGTCGTTTTCGGATTCAGTGGTTCAACAATTTCGATGATGAAGTTTCTTGATACGGCTGGAAGCGTCGGCATACAGAACCCGGATTATGTGCGAGAACAAGCAATCAGCGACGCACAACAACGAATCAGCCCTGCCGAAAAACACCGTAGAATCGTGGCAAGAACTCAACGTTACACCGACATGCGGCAGAACGGACGTCAGGAAATTGAACTCACACCGAGCTTCTGGGAACGCATCACCGGCCCGAACCGCGAACAGGTTGGACGACTCGTCGGTGGTAAGAACATCTCCTGGAGCCAACTCGTTTCACTGCTTGACCTGTCCAAGAGGCAACAGGACAGGATTCAGTCACTGCTCAACAGCAACGAGCCTGACAAGGTCTCGTCAGCAAAATCTCAAATGATGACGCTGCTGACAGCCGATCAACGCTCGACGTTTAACCAGATGCTCGCCACGCTGCCACTTAACTGACGGAACAATGCCTGGTCGAGACATCCATGTGTCGACGATGACTTCCGCTTGCCTGAACGACTTTCCATCGCGTTTCTGCTGAAGAACGCTCAACTCGTGGTAAGTAACGGCCTTCACATCGAGCGAGGGTGCCGATCCTCAGATGAAATTT
>CALGTK010000113.1 GCA_937904325.1 uncultured Planctomyces sp. | reverse complement strand
CTCTCTTGGTTTGCCGCTGCCCAGCATTTGTCGCAGGATCAGACCAAGGTTGTGAGCGGCGACTGTTAACCGGACATTCTTGCGATTGTTTTCCAGGCCTCGCATCCATGTGCGGCGGGCTCCGCCGGTTTCGCAGACGTGGGCTAAACTTCTTTCCACACGCTCGCATCGCAACTTCTGCAGACGCTTGTTGCGGTCACCTTTTTTTGACGCCGCCGGTTGGCTCGGTAAGCCGTAGGGTCAAAAAACTCCGCCGAACTGGAAACGCCGTAAATCCACGAATTGATTGACAGCACGTCCGATGATCATATCTCCGCCACTTGATTTCATCCGTCTACCACGGACACTGACGATTTTCGGCGTCGAATATATCTTTCCTGCTCGAGCCCTGGCGCATCCTGCTCGCCACGCTCTGCGGCCTCGTCAACCACCGCTGGCAGCAGATCATCGAGTTTCAGAACGCTCAGATCGAAGCGTTGCTCAAGAAGGAGGAAAAGAAGCGAGTGCTCCTCGACGATGAGCAATGACGACTACTGGGCGTCAAAGGCCATGCCCTCGGCCGCAAGACTCTGCGTGAACTCACCACAGTTGTCACGCCTGACACGATCCTTCACTGGCACCGCGAACTCGTCGCGAAGAAGTTCGATTTCAGCGACAAGCGAAAACCCGGTCGGTATTGCGACCCATGAAAAACGGACAGGGACGGGCAATACTGTCTGTTCCTTTTGAAAGGTCTGATTTTCATGAGCAAGCCCACTTCTCAATCATCGAGCGATGCATCTGATCGCTCGAAACAGCGTCCTTATTCTGACGAGTTCCGGGGGGACGTTGTCCGGCTGATTACTGATGAAGGCTATTCCATTGCGGCGGCCGCCAAAGCCTGCGGGGTGAGTGATCAGACGGTTCTGAACTGGTATGGCCGTTACGCTTCCGCTTCCGAGGCGGCTGGTGATGATGCCACCGTGGAAGAACTGCGAGCTGAAGTCGTACGGCTCCGGAAGCACCTCAGGCGAGCCGAACGCGAGAGGGCCATTCTGGAAAAGGCGACGGCGTACTTCGCGAAAGGGTTACTGCGAAGTACGTCTGGATCAACCAGCATCAAACCGAGTTTTTGATCACGGCGATGTGCCGTGCATGGGCGTGAGTCGTTCGAGCTTTCACGACTCGCTGAACCGTCCACCGCGTGAGCGATCCAGACGGGCCGACCGCATTCGTGAATCAGTGGTTCGGGTGCCTCAAGAAACCGATGCGATTTATGGAGCGACGAAAATCGCTGAGGAACTCAAGCACCGCGATGATCTGGAAACGGCCTGCCGGAACACGGTCGCTCAAGCTATGAAGGAACTGGGAATCCGCAGTAAATTGAGCCGGAAAGCGGTCCGTCCGACGACACAGGTCGGTCCGTCGAAACGGCCGGCTGCCAATATTCTGGACCGTGAGTTCACAGCGACGGCTCCAAACCAGAAATGGGTGACCGACATCACATACCTGGCAACTACTGCTGGCTACGTTCATCTGGCGGTAGTCATCGATCTGTTCAGCCGCAAGGTGGTGGACTGGTCGGTTAGTCAGTCACTGGCCACAGACCTGGTGCAGGCGGCTCTCCGGGATGCGGTTGAGAAACGGCGACCGGATGGCTCACAACTACTGCATCACAGCGACCGCGGATGCCAGTGCACCAGCCAGGCGTACCAGCAGACGCTGCGAACATTTGGTATCACCTGTTCGATGTCAAGAACCGGCAACTGTTACGACAACGCCGTGGCCGAACGGTTCTTCTGGAGACTGAAGTACGAATGGACAAATCATCGCGTCTACGCCGATCTCGAAGCAGCCCGGCAGAGCGTGTTCAACTACATCGAAATCTTCTACAACCAGAGTCGTCGGCATCGGACACTTGCCTGGGTTTTACCCAGTGAGTTCGAAACCGATTTCCACAACCGCATGACAACAGCAGCGGAAACGACAGAAACCAGTACAACCATGACTGCCGTCTAAAAACCAAATCCGCCCCTGTCCGTTTTTCATGGGTCGCCGCAGATCGGTTGAAGGTGCTCTGGTGGGACACCGATGGTCTGGCGATTTTCTACAAACGACTGGAGCGTGGAAACTATCAATTCCCGACAGACGCCACGGTGACGCGTCATGACTCGAATGACGATGATGCGGTGGTGTCGCGTTGCGAGATTCGATTAGACGAGCTGTCTTTGTTGCTGGCAGGGATTGACCTTGGCAGTGTGAAGCGTCGCCGGCGTTATCGGCGACCGGCATCGAATGAGCCGTCGGTGACCGACAGCCAGTCAGCGTCATCAGCGTGATGATGTCTGGTCAGCATGGACGTCGGGATGGAATGATCGCAGCGGCCATCGACCTGTTCGATGGCCGTTTTCTTTTTGAACCAGCGAATTTTGAAAAAGCAGTCAGTGCTGGACAGTGTGCTGACAGAATTCCGGCATGGAAAACGTCATACAGGCATGAGTCAGGAAGACCTTGAATTGCCGGATGATGTGGAGCAGCTCAAGACGCTGCTCGCCGGGCAGGCCGTCGCCATAGCCGAACGCGACGACGCGATTGCTCAGCATGAAACGGTGATCGATTCGTTGCACGAGACGATCGAGCAACAGCTGCGGAAGCTGGAAGGTCTGCATCAGCAACTGGCTCGACTGTTACGCAAACAGTACGGGCCGCAGAAGGAACGCGTCGATTCGGATCAGCTGACACTGTTCTCTGCCGCAGAGCTGGAGTCGCTGGTGGTGGAACTCCAGCAGGGCGTGACGGATTCTGTTTCGACGGACGATGGTGCCGACGAAGATGTCGGTTCGGACGAGAACGATGCTGACGACGCAGCGTCTGATCGAAAAAAGAAGCGAAAGAGTCACGGTCGCCGGCCGCTGCCCCATCATCTCCCGCGCGAAGAATTCATTTACGAACTCACCGACGAGGATCGCACGTGTCCGTGCTGTGGTAAACTTCGCAAAGAGATCGGCAGCGAAGTCAGTAAACAGCTTGAGTTTGTTCCGGCGTCGCTGAAAGTGATTCAGCACCATCGCATGAAGTACGCGTGCGATGCCTGCGAAGAGCACGTGGCCATTGCCGCGAAGCCGTAGCAACCGATTCACAAAGGCCTGCCAGGTCCGGGACTGCTGGCACAGACGGTGCTCTCGAAGTACGGCGATTATTTGCCGCTCTACCGCCAGGAAGACATCCTGTCCCGTAGCTGCATCATCATTCGTCGCAGCACGCTGTGCGACTGGGTCGCCTCGGCCGCTGACCTGCTCAAGCCGTTGTACGATCTGATGTGTGATCGAGTGCGCTCATCGCACGTCATTCACCCCGATGACACCGGCATTAAAATGCTGGCAGCTAGCCAATGCCGCAACTGTAAGTTCTGGGCGTACGCTGGGGACAAAGGCAATCCGTACACGGTCTACGAGTTCAGTCTGACGCGCGAAGGCAGCGAACTGTCACGGTTTCTGGAGCACTTCGCCGGCTATCTGCAGGCCGATGCCTTCAGTGGCTACGACCAGGTGTATGCCCGCGGGGATGTCATCGAAGTCGCCTGCATGACGCACTGTCGCCGCTACTGGTGGGAGTCGATCAAAACGGATTCCCGGCGGGCTGACGAAGCGATTTCGTACATCGCCCGCTTGTACGCACTGGAAGCACAGTTCGACGAGGCAAAGGTGGAAGGCGACGCTCTGCGTGACGCCAGACTGCAGCACGCTCTCCCGATTCTGAACACGCTTCGAAGCGTGGCTGAAAAAAGAGCAACACCACGTGCTTCCGAAGAGTCCGATCGGTAAAGCCTTCACGTACACGATGAATCAGTGGTCGGCACTACGCCGCTATTACGGAGGACGGAGCTCTGTCGATTGACAACAATCTGGCAGAACGCCTGATGAAACTACCGGCAATTGGACGCAAAAACCTCCTGTTCGTTGGCAGTGAAACCGGAGGCGACCGGGCTGCCATCCTGCTGAGCGTTATCACCAGCGCCAAACTCTGCGAAGTCGAACCCTGGGCCTGGCTGAATGCTGTCTTTCGGGAACTGCCGCTCAGAATCGCGGCCGCTGATCCTGACAAACCACCTGACCTGACCGACCTGCTGCCAGACAACTGGCTTCAATCCCACCCGCAACACCGCTGACAGATCGACGACATCCGCAAGAAAGAACGCCAACGCTCCCGTCAGCAGAAAATCAACAAGCGAAAGCGGCGATGAACCACACACTATAGTTCACCGAACGCTCACCATTGTTTCCGAGAACTGATACAAACAACCGGTAACCTCGACCATGGCCACTCGGCATGGCGTTCCACGTTCGGCCGCGTAAGGTTGGCTCAAACAAACCTGATCTCCATTGAAGTGCTCGACCTGGATGCCGAGGTACTTCAACGAGAAGTGCTGTGGCTTCGCGTCAATCACCTTATCCGACGCTCTGGCCAGAGAGCGAAACAACGCCTGGAACGACTACATTTTTCTACACCAAACGCCACGCACCTCTATGGGAAAACTCACGGCCCGCAGGAACAGGGCAATGCTAAAAGCCCTCGCACTACCCGCATGATTGTAAAAGTCGATCTTAGAAGGGGACTCTGAATTTCAGTCGGCTTCTTGGAAATTGTTTCAGGTGCCGGCTTGGTGGAGAAATTAGAGTGTGGCGAGGAGCCAGTCAGGGGATATCTACAAGGACATCATCTCCGTCGATCTCGATGTCAAATGACTGTTGGCAAATTTGCGGTGTCAGACAGTGTAGTCCTGTTTCGACATCGTATTGCCAACCGTGCCACGGGCAGGTCACCACTGTACCGTCGATTGTTCCTTTGCCAACGGGTCCCCCAGCGTGGGCGCAGATTCCGTCAATGGCACGGACGCCATCGGAAGTTTTAAAGAGGGCGATGACTCGGCCCCCTGCGGTAACTTCCAGGCCTGTTTCGTTTGGAATTTCGCTAAGGGATGCGACGCGATATTTCTGAGGCATTGAACGATTTACTAGTGAACAAATGGATAACAGTAAACTTAGATGTATTGGTGAACCATATGGACGGGTTGCGAAATGAGCGAGTGACTCTGTTCGGCTCGTGTGCATCAGCGTATCGCAACGGTCAGTCGTGCGAACAGTCTGCAGGATTCTCAGTTTTGTGAATTCAAATGAGTGTTCGACAGCGTCCGCGAGTCATGTAAGATACACCTTCGAATCGGATTTTAAATGTGATTCTGGCTGTGAGTGAACGTGGACGGACAACCGAAAAAGACTGTAGTAACTGCACCTGTCGCCAAAATCGTCAAGGCGATCGGGCCGCGACTGCGCCGATTGTTGTACGTAGTGTTTGCGCTGTTGGCTTTGCTCGGAGCGAACTCTGGTTACTTGGCCAGCGTGACGGTTCTGGAATGGTTCACCGGCGAAACGTACCAGAACTACTTCTACTTTTTGATGTTCCTCGGGCATCTGGTTCTGGGCTTGTTGATCATCGTGCCGTTCGTTGTGTTTGGCGTCGCCCACATGTTCAACACGTGGAAGCGTCGAAATCGTCGCGCGGTCCGAGTTGGCTACGCCTTGTTTGCAGTTTGCATCGCCGTTTTGATTACTGGGCTGATGCTGGTGCGAATTTCGGGCGTATTTGATCTTAAACATCCGGCGGCTCGATCCATTGTTTACTGGCTGCATGTTGGTGCTCCCGTTGTCGGAGCGTGGCTCTATTGGCTGCATCGTCTGGTCGGACCGAAAATTCACTGGAAGGTCGGCCTTGCATATGGCGGAGTTGTGGCCGCAACCGTCGTGGCGATGGTTGGTCTGCACTCGTCCGATCCGCGTGATTGGAATGTCAAAGGTCCGGCGACCGGCGACAAATACTTCGAACCGTCACTTGCCAGAACCGCAACAGGCAAATTCATTGCTGCCGACGCCCTGTCCAACGATGAATACTGCCGCCGCTGTCATGAGGACGTACACACCGACTGGCAGAAGAGTGCTCACCGATTCAGCTCGTTCAATAACCCGGCGTACCTTTCATCCGTGCGCGAGACGCGCGAAGTTCTGATGGCTCGAGACGGCAACATTCAGGCCTCACGGTGGTGTGCCGGTTGTCACGACCCCGTGCCGTTCTTCAGTGGCGCATTCGACAAGCCCGATTTCGACGATGTTCAGGATCCGACGGCTCACGCCGGTATCACGTGCACCGTTTGCCACGCCATGACGAATATCAATTCGAACAAAGGCAACGGCGATTACACGATCGAAGAACCGCTGCATTACCCGTTTGCCTCAAGCGACAGTCCGATACTGCAGTGGGTGAACGAGCAGCTTGTGAAGGCAAAGCCGGCGTTTCATAAGAAGACGTTCCTGAAAGATTTTCATTCAGAGGCTGAATTCTGCTCGGTCTGCCACAAGGTCAGTCTGCCGTACGAACTGAATCATTACAAGGAATTCCTGCGCGGGCAGAATCACTACGATTCGTATCTGCTCAGCGGAGTGTCCGGGCATGGGGCACGCAGCTTCTACTATCCCGACGTCGCTCAGGAAGACTGCAACGGGTGTCACATGCCGGCTCGCGAGTCTGATGATTTCGGCGCACGAATTCTGGACGATTCTGGCAAGCTGAAAGTTCACGACCATCTGTTTCCTGGCGGCAATACGGCGCTGCCTTGGTGGAGTAGCCACGGCGATGCCATGAAGCGTCAGCAGTCAATTCTCGAAGGCTGTTGCCGAGTCGACATATTTGGGCTGCGAGCCGACGCCCAGATCGATGGCGAGTTAACAGCTCCACTGCGGCCCGTCGTTCCTGTGCTGAAACCAGGCTCGTCCTATTTGCTGGAAACGGTTATTCGCACGTTGAAACTTGGGCATCATCTCACACAGGGAACGTCCGACTCGAACGAGTTGTGGCTGCGGTTAACAGTTTCCAGCGGTGACCGTGTACTCGGGCAAAGCGGCCACGTCGATCAGCGTGGTGATGTGGATAAGGCCGCTCATCGGGTCAACTCGTTCGTGCTCGATAAGAACGGAAACCGTATCAACCGCCGCAACGCTCAGGACATTTTTACGCCACTGTACAACCATCAGATTCCACCCGGAGCCGGTCAGACCGTCCACTACGAACTTGTCTTGCCCGATGATCTGAACGCTCCAGTGAAGGTCGAGCTGGCACTTCTTTATCGAAAGTTCGATCGTGAGTACGTCGAAGAGTTCATCGCTGGGCGTCGTAAGCAAGGTGATCTTCCACTACGCGGATTTGATCCGGAAAAACCGTACGGAAACCCGTTGCCCATAACAGTTCTTGCGTCTGACACGCTTGAGTTTTCGGTCGAAGGTGGCGACTTTTCAGAGGCTGTGCCTGCGGAAGATCGAGGGATCCCTGAATGGCAACGCTGGAACGACTACGGCATCGGCCTCCTGCTGAAAGGGAAGGGCGAGCTTCGTCAGGCGGCCGACGCTTTCCGGCGCGTCGAAGACCTGAACCGCTACGATGGTCCGTTGAACCTCGCGCGCGTTCTACAGTCTGAAGGACGCATCGATGAAGCGATTCTGGCTGTCGGTCGAGCATCCAAACACACGGAACCACCCGCACCGCCATGGACTGTAGCCTGGCTTGGCGGCATGTTGAACCGTCAGCAGAATCGCCTGGCGGATGCCGAGGAAGGTTTACGAACAGCGCTTGAAATGCGGACCGCAGAAACGATTCGTCGCAAATTTGACTTCAGTCTCGACTACGTCGTGCGAAATCAACTTGCGTCGTTGTTGTATGACCGCGCCCGGCAGGTACGACTTCCGGCTGAACCTGCAGGTGACGAATCATCCCCGGAACAGGTCGCCCGCTATGAAGAGCGAAAGCGATTGCAGACACAATTTCTGAAAACGGCCGTTATCGAACTGCACCGTACCCTTGAAATTGACAGCGAGAACGCCACGGCTCACTACCTCCTGCAGCAACTTTATGACGAACTTGGTGAAACGGCACTCTCAGAAAAACACGAAGAACTCCACGACCGCTACCGTCCCGACGACAACGCCCAGGGGCAGGCCGTCCGCCTCGCCCGCGAGCAATACCCTGAAGCCAGCAAAGCCGCCGAATCCGTCGTGATTTATCCGCTCACCAGGCCTCGCGACTAGAGGTTCAGCCTGCAGGTCGATGACGGTTGCGTTCCTTGTTGACTCGTCAGGATAATCCTGGTATGAGCGAACGTTTATGCGATGGGGTTTCATGGATCATAGTCACTATGGAGCGATAACGAGTGAGAACCACGCGGAAGTGCTGCCAGAGAATTGCCGCTTGTTTCGCGGCAGTGACGCTTTTGTTTGCCGTTAGCAACGCGCAGGCTCAGTTGGCTGTACATCCGCCGAAAGTTGTGCTGGGCGGGCCAGATTCTCGCTGGCAGATGCTTGTTTCGCATGACGAAGCCGGGCTGTCTTTTGACTCGACTCGGACAGCTGAGTATCGGTCGGCAAATGTAGACGTGGCGTCTGTTTCGCCGGACGGTGTTGTACGCGGAATTTCTGATGGCGAAACAGTAATCAGGATCTCGGCTGACGGGCAAACGCAAACAGTGCCGGTGACTGTGCAAGGAGCCACCGCAAAGCGTCGCGTTCATTTTGAGAATGATGTGTTGCCTGTGTTGAGCCGCTTTGGCTGCAATAGTTCCGGATGTCACGGTAAGGCGGAAGGGCAGAACGGGTTCAAGCTGTCAATCTTCGGTTTTGATCCGGCAGCGGATCTGGCTGCGTTGACTCAGGAAGGGCGAGGACGCCGCACTAATCGCACAGATCCGGATAACAGTCTGCTGCTGCTGAAGGCGTCCGGAGGGATGCCTCATGGCGGCGGAATTCGGATTCGCAGAAACTCGGGTGAGTACCGAGTGCTGCACGACTGGATTCTAGGTGGAGCCAATGCCAGCTATCCGGACGCTGCAAAGTTGGCGTCGATTCTAATCACGCCGCAGGACAGCCGTATGGCGATGGAAGCAACTCGGCAGTTGCAGGTGACTGCCAGGTTCAGTGATGGTCGGGAAATCGACGTCACTCATCTGGCGAAGTTTCAGTCTAATTCCGAACCACTCGCGACGGTCGACGAGTACGGCCTGGTGACAGCCAGCGACAGCCCTGGCGAAGCGGCGATCATGGCCAGCTACCTGGGCCAGGTGGACGTGTTCCGGGCGATCGTTCCTCAACCGCAGCCGGAAAATGGTTCGGACTTTCCGCAGGAACCCGTCCTTAATTTCATTGACGAACTTGTCGATGCCAAGTTACGCAAGCTGAATATTCATCCTGTTGGTCTGTGTTCGGATGCGGATTTTCTGCGGCGAGCCTATCTCGACATTATCGGTACGTTGCCAACGGCGGCAGCAGCTCGAGAGTTTCTGGAAGATGTGTCTGCAGCTAAGCGAAGCAAGCTTGTCGCCAGTCTGCTGACTCGGAAAGAGTATGCTGATTTTCAGGCTCTGAAATGGTCGGACGTGCTGCGAGTCGACCGACTGGCGCTGGGACACAAGCAGGCATACGTCTACTATCGCTGGGTTCGAGACGCCTTCGCACGCAACCGACCGTTCGACGACGTCGCGCGGGAAATTATCACGGCCACCGGACCTCTGGCGCAGAACCCGGCCGGCAATATTTTCAAGGTAGCGAAGAAGCCGGGTGAAGTGGCAGCAACGTTGTCGCAGGTTTTTATGGGCATCCGCATCGAGTGCGCACAGTGTCATCATCATCCGTTCGATCAATGGTCGCAGCGTGATTACTACGGGATGGAAGCGTTTTTCACGCAAGTGAACTTCAAATCGACACCGGCGGGTCAGGTGCTGATTCCGAATAAGAAAAGCACGACGAAACATCCTCGGACTGGAGACGTTGTGCAAGCACATGCGTTGCTGCAGGACGAGCCTGCTGAAACTCCAGAAGGTGACCGGAGGCGTGTATTCGCCGAGTGGTTGACTGCGGATGACAACCGTTGGTTTGCTCGCAACATTGTGAATCGTGTCTGGGCTCAGCTGATGGGACGCGGACTTGTGACGCCCGTCGACGATTTTCGAGTGACTAACCCGCCAACAAATCCGGTTCTGCTGGATGCCCTGGCAAAGAGTTTTGTTGAGTCGGACTTCGATCTGCATGAACTTATACAGACGATCACTTCGTCTCGCACTTACCAGCTGGTGACGACGCCGTTGGAAATGAACGAACGGGATGAGCAGAACTATTCTCGTGCGTTGTTCAAGCGTCTCGATGCTGAGGTTCGTTTCGACATGATCTGCCAGGTGACCGGGGCGTCGGAGAAGTTCAAGGGAGTTCCAAGCGGTTCACGAGCGATCGAATTATGGGACAGTCAGGTTCCGCATTACTTCCTGAGTCTCTTCGGTCGGCCGGTCAGAGCGACTGCCTGCGAGTGTGAACGAGCGACTCAGCCGAGCGTTGCTCAGGTGCTGCACGTTTTGAATTCGCCCCGGATTGAGGAAAAATTGAGCAGTGAGGCTGGCTTACTGGCCACTTTGGAAGCATCGATCAGTGACGACGAGAAGCTCGTTGAAGAAATGTTTCTCATGTTTTACAGCCGGTTTCCGTCGTCGGAAGAGCAGGTGTCGGTCAGCCGGTACCTTGCAGAAGCCGATAGTCGACGGAAGGCTGTTGAGGACGTTGCGTGGAGCCTGATGAACACGGTCGAATTCCTGTTCAACCATTGACCGGGTTCTCGGATAAAGTGATTCCTTACGAATTGGCTAGATCAGCGTTGGAGAATGCGATGAGTAAACATCGATCGTACTGCGATGGGGTGAGTCGTCGTAACCTGTTGCAGGTTGGGATGGGCGCCTCGGCTGCCGGAGCGTTGGGGTTGTCGTCGGCTCTGTCTGCCGATCCGGGTACTGCTGAAACTGGCGACGACGTCGCAAGAGGCGACGTGTCTCTTATTATCCTGTTTCTGCAGGGCGGTCTGAGCACTATTGACACGCTCGACTTAAAACCGAACGCGCCTGTCGAATTTCGTGGGGAATTCGATCCGATCGATACCGTCGTGCCGGGGATGCAGGTGTGCGAGCATCTGCCTGGGGTTGCGAAAGTCGCCGATCGATTTTCCTTACTGCGAAACTTTACGCACCACGACTCAGGGCATGGTCCAGCTGACCATTTCATGTTGACCGGCTACACGCCGAGAGCTGGCTTTAATGGCAGTCTGAAGCCGAACAATCACTACCCGTCACATGGTTCGGTGATTTCGAAAAAGTTGGGGCCGCAAGGTTCAGTGCCTCCGTACGTCTGCCTGCCGAAGATGCATCGCTCTGCCGGTGCAGCTTACCTCGGAGTATCGCATGCTCCGTTTGAAGTAGAGGCCGATCCTAACGCTCCCGATTTCGCCGTACCGGACCTCACGCCGCCTTTGGGGATCAGCGCCAACCGTTTTGATGCTCGCCGCGAATTGATGAAGACTGTAGATCGGTACAAGGAGAAGGCTGAAGTCTCAGCGAACAGTGGCACACGAGCTCTGACGACGTTTCAGAAGAAGGCATTCGATCTGATCTCGTCGCCCGCGACTCGGATTGCGTTTGACATTCATTCAGAATCCGATGAAACGCGGGAAGAGTACGGACGCAATTCGTTGGGGCAGTCGTGCCTGATGGCTCGGCGGTTGATCGAGGCGGGCGTTCGGTGTGTCACAATCGACCATACAAACTGGGACACACACTACAACAATTTCGACGTGCTGAAGAACGACCTGCTTCCGCATCTGGATGCTGGGCTGCCGATGCTGCTTCGCGATCTTGATCAACGAGGTATGCTCGACACGACGATGGTCTGTGTGATGGGCGAATTTGGGCGAACTCCGCGAGTCAACAAGTACGCGGGCCGGGATCACTGGGGACCGTCCAATACAATTCTGATGGCAGGCGGTGGTGTCAAAGGCGGTCGGGTGATCGGAGCCACGAATGCCCGCGGTGAGCGGCCTGAATCAGACCCGGTTGGACCAGCAGATTTATCGGCGACGATCTTCCACAGCCTGGGCATCAACGGAGACGACGAGTTTCACACTCCTGAAGGCCGTCCTGTAAAGATCGTGAACGACGGACGAGTGTTGACGGAACTCCTGTAATTTTCGCGCTGTCAGTGCTTATTAACATTCTGGAAGGTGTCGGTGTGGCGGTTCCGTTTGTGTGTTTACAGTGTCAGTCTACGCCGCT
>CALGTK010000112.1 GCA_937904325.1 uncultured Planctomyces sp. | reverse complement strand
GGGGTAATGGGCGATACTGGAATCGAACCAGTGACTTCCACCGTGTGAAGATGGCACTCTAGCCGCTGAGTTAATCGCCCTTTGAGGGTGTCGTTTTAGTCTGATTAGCGGGTCACTTCAACTCTTTGCTTATGTTCGTTGTGACGTGTAAAAAGCCGGTTGTAACGCTTGAATCCGCATGTTTGCTGCACAAATTTCAAAGAGAAATTGACGATTGCGCGTCCAGGCAGGTAACGTATAAGCCTTCCCTGATTGATCAACAGCCGACCTGATACTCGCCAGACTGTCCAGACTGGTGCCCCACCTCACTCCTTCCTTCCGAGCACGCGCCATGTCCAGCATTGCCGGAGCTAATCCTCGCGTGGTCACGCTGCTTGCGTGGTTCCTCGTTCTTTCGACGTGGTTCACATCCAACGCAGCTTCGCGCGCAGCCGACTCGCTACACACGCAGATTGATCAATTGTCGGACACAATTGCGGTCGGACCGCGTGGTGCCGTTGTTGACGATCTGACATTTCTTCGGCGAGTGACTCTTGATCTGACTGGGCGAATACCGTCGATCGTCGACGTGCGAGAATTTCTTGCCGACAAGTCTCCGGATAAACGAGCGCGAGCTATTGACCGTTTGATGTCGAGTCCGAACTACTTTCGGCATCTGGCGGTCGTGTTCGATGTCATGCTGATGGAGCGGCGCGGCGACAAACATGTAAAGAATGTCGAATTCCGTGCGTGGTTACAGGATTTCTTTCAGCAGAAGAAACCGTACAACGAACTTGTCCATGCTCTGCTGTCAGCAGACGGTACGGACGAGAAGCAGCGAGCGGCGTCTGCATTCTTTCTTGAACGGGACGTCGAGCCGAATCTGCTGACACGAGAAATCGGCCGGATATTCCTGGGCATTGATCTTCAATGTGCACAGTGTCACGACCATCCGCTGATCGACGATTATCACCAGACGGATTACTTCGGAACCTTCGGCTTTGTTAATCAACTGACGCTCTTCCGTCCGGACGCTAAGAAGCCGGCGCTCATCGGCGAGACCGTCCGCGGTCAAGCGGCATTCAAGTCAGTCTTCACCGATCGAGAAGCAGTCACTTCACCTCGATTGCCTGGTGAGGTCGAGATTTCCGAACCGGTATTTGCGATCGGCGACGAATACAGCATCCGCCCGGCAAAGAATGTTCGCTCTGTTCCTAAGTTCAGCCGCCAGAATAAACTTGCCGAGCTGATTTCTTCCGGACAGAACCCGTTGTTCCGTCGAAATATTGCCAATCGCCTTTGGGCGATGATGCTGGGACGAGGGCTCGTCCACCCGGTCGATCAGCATCACTCTGAGAATCCGGCAACGAATCCGGAGCTGCTTGATCTGCTCGGCAACGAGTTTGTGAAATCAAATTTCGATGTCACCACGCTGCTGCGTGAAATCGCATTGTCGCAAACGTATCAGAGATCATGGCAGTTGCCCGTCGAGCTGGCACCGTCTTCGGCAGCCGCAACCAAACTTCTGGCCGACTTAAACGCTCAAGTCACAGCCACAGATGCAGAAGTTGACGCGAAGCGTGATAAAGCAGATGTTGCTCTGACATCGCTGGACGAGGCGCTGGCAGAAGCAAAGCCGCTACGAACCGCTCTGCAAAAAGCGGTGACGGCAGCACAGACCGAGGCCACAAAACGCGATGCCGCTTCTGCAAAAGTTAAGGCGGACCAATCCAAATTCGATCAGAAACAGAAAGTAGCAGTTGCTGTCCGAATTGCCGCTGACAGTGCGACTGCTGTATTGGCATCCATCGCTGATGACAAAGAACTCGCATCGTCGGCGAAAATAATCGCGACCAAAGCGACGAAGCTCGAAGCCGAGGCAATGAAATTAAAGACAACGCTCGATGCTTCTGTAAAAGCAGCCGCGGCCGCCGAAGCAAAACTCGCTGAAGTCAACAAGCCGGTCGTACCAGCCCGTGCGGCACTTGCTCCCATCGAGGCAACGGTCCGAGAACGACGTGCCATCCACGTCGCACTTCGTGAAGAAGTTCGGCGGACTCGCGAAGTGGCTCAACACAGCCAACGCCGAGCTCGTTTTCTTGAAACCGTCATGAATCTTGATGCAGCGGAAAATTCGCTTGCGAAGGCTGAGCCAGCACTTGCCAGTCGCAGCCCAATGAATACAGCCGCCCAGAAGCAATACGCGGCCGCCGAAAAATTGCGGCAGACTTCGGAAACTCAAATGAAAGCTGCAACGCTGGCGGCAGCAACCAGTAAAGCCACGCTGGCTGCTTTGCAGAAACAACTCATAAGTCTGCAGCTTGCGGCAACTTCGATTGAAGGCTCTCTCGCTGGTGCTCGTGGAGCGGCAAAAACCCTGATCGACTCCACCGAATTGGCTCAAGCTGTTGCCAGACTTGATGCTGCTCAGAAACGAATCGGCAGCGACCTCGCTGGCCTGCAAACCAAAGCAGACGCGGAACAGAAGATCGCCGTGAAAACGCAAGAAACAAACGAAACGTCGAAAGCAACATTCGCTCAGGCGACCAGTCAGGCCAGCAAACTGAAAGCCCGTTCCGAAGAACTGGCGACAAGTGTTGCGAATCTCACGTCACAAGTTAAGCAGGCGAAAGTCACGATCGACGAATCGTCGGATAAAGTGATCAAGGAAGCGTCCGCTCACTTCAACATCGCCGTCGTTGAGCCGCTGACACCCGAGCAACTTGGCTGGAGTATTCTTCAGGCCACGGGCCAACTCGAACGTCAACGTGCAGCGGAACTCGCAAAGATCAATAAGGCGAAGCCGCTCAAGCCGGAAGAGCAGAAGGACGCAGCGAAACTCGCAGAGCGGAATCGTGAGGCAGATGGCGCAACTTATACGTCTTTGGGTAAGACCGTCTTGCGATTCGTGACGCTCTTCGGAAGCCAGAAAGGTCAGCCGCAGGACGCATTCTTTGCCACTGTTGAACAAGCTCTGTTCTTAGCCAATGGCGGAGAAATCCGAAGCTGGCTTTCGCCGTCGGGTGATAACCTGACCGGTCGACTGCTTAAACTGGAAGATTCCAAAGCACTCGCTGAAGAACTTTATGTGAGCACTTTCACTCGTCCGCCGAGCGCCGACGAGATCAACGAAGTTACGAACTACCTCGAACAACGTAAAGACGATCGATCAGCCGCAATTCAGGAAATGGCCTGGGCATTGCTAACGTCGGTCGAGTTCCGATTCAATCGCTGAGCATTAACCGTTGAGGACCGGATTATGAAGTGCGACTACTCATGCCAGTCGGATGACCATCTGATCGCGCGGCGCCAATTTCTGGGCGGCCTCGCTGGTAGCTTCGTTGTTGGCGGCCTGGGAGCACTCACGAATCCCGTCGCCGCTGCGCAGCTCAAGAAAAATGGCATGCGGGTTCTGGTTGTCTATATGTCTGGTGGTCTGAGCCAGCTTGAGAGCTGGGATCCAAAACCGAAGACCGACACGGGTGGTCCGTTTCGAGCGATTCAGACGGTTGTACCTGGAACTCAAATCTGCGAACTGTTGCCGAAAACGGCGACCCACATGGACAAGCTGTCGCTGATTCGCAGTATTAACACAAAGAATAACGACCACGGCAAAGGTCGTTACCAGATGACGTATGGCCGCAACCAGATGCCCGGCACTGAGCACCCTCATCTGGGAGCAGTCTGCGCGAAAGCTTTGGAGCGTTCTGATAATCCGCTGCCTGGACATATCAAAGTTCCAGGCGGATCACGTGGCAGCGACGCAGCTTACCTTGGACCGAAATACGCCAGTGTTGGAATGACCGGCAAGCCGCCGGCAAACTCAGAACGAGCGAAAAATCTGACCGAGTCTGCAGACGCCCTGCGAAACTCGTTTCGCCGCAAAGTGAATGATCGATTTTCGCTCCAGCGTCGCACTGCAGAAACCGACGTCTACACTCAAAGCTACGAACAGGCTTTGCAGTTGATGGAAAAACGCGACGTTTTTGACATCGAAAAGGAACCTGCATCTGAGCACGAAAAATACGGTAAGTTCGATCTTGGTAAGCATTGCCTGATGGCCAGGCGGCTACTCGAAAACGACATTCCTTTTGTACAGGTCTCACACTCGAACTACGACACGCACAACGAGAACTTCAATTTCCACCTGGAGCAGCTCGGTGAGTTCGACCAGGCATTCTCGACGCTGGTCAACGATCTGCACGAACGAGGCATGCTGGAAACAACGCTCGTCGTCGTGATGTCTGAGTTCGGTCGAACGCCGAAGATCAACGCTCGTTTTGGGCGAGATCACTGGGGCTCGGCCTGGTCGGTTTGTCTCGGCGGAGCGAACGTACAGCCGGGAGCAATCATCGGAAAGACAAATGAGAACGGCACGAAAGTGATTGAGCGGGAAGTTGACCACGGCCACCTCTTCCACACCTATCTGTCAGCCGTTGGACTGGAATCCTCCGAGGCCTTCAATATCGGAGGCCGAGAGCAACCAATGGCCGACCCATCACGAGCCCCAATCAGCGAGTTGATCACTTAGAAATCGTCCTGAAAGCCTTCCTGCAGTGGCTCCGCATTCCGTGCGAGAATCCTCAGTATGAATTGACTCGACGGAGTCATCTGCCACAGAAGAGGGATCTTTTTAAAATCGTCTCTAAAGTACAACCATGCAAATCTGAAAGATCAACGGCATGAGCCTCGACCCAAAACAGACGCACGTGCTGCACGAGTGGAAGCATGGCAAGCCGCTGATCGCGTGCAGTTTTGATCCGACAGGGCGGTATCTGTTTACAAGTTCCGAAGACTACACGCTGCAGCGTTGGAATCTCGAAGACGGTTCCAAAGTCGCATGGGAAGCTCACGACAGTTGGATTCGCGACATCGCTTTTCTGCCCGGTGGAGAAACGGTTATCACCGCAGGCTGCGATGACCGGATTATTTTCTGGCCGGTAACCGGTGACAAACCACAGCCTCGCGCCGAAGTCGTTGCTCACAAGGGTTGGATTCGCTCCGTTGATGTCAGCAGCGATGGTAAACTCATCGCGACTGGCGGAAACGATCATCTTGTCAAGCTTTGGGATCCAAACGGCAAACGCGTAAGAGAGCTGGCCGGCCACAAGGGACACGTCTACTCGGTTTTTTTCCACCCTGACGGAAACACACTCCTTTCAGGCGATCTCAAGGGCGTCGTTCATCAGTGGGAAACAAAGACCGGCAAGCTGATGCGTACTTTCGAGGCAAAAGAACTCTTCTCCTACAACACCGGTCAGAAGGTTGACTACGGCGGTGTCAGAGACATCGCATTGAGTCCGGACGGTAAAACTCTGGCATTCACCGGACTGCACAAAGCCACCAACCCGCTCGGTGCGGTTAACGAACCATTGGTCTTGTTGTTCGACTGGGCAAAGGGTGAGTCAATTCGGAAACAACCCGCCGACGGAGTCAAAGGAATCGGATGGCAAGTTGAATTTCTCTCTGACGGTTCAGAAGTTTGTGTATCAGGCGGCGGCGGAGGCGGTTACTTGATCTTCTTCAAACCCGCTGAAGAAAAACCGTTTCATAAGCTCAAGTTGAAAGACACCGCGCGCGACATGTCCCTTCACCCTGACGGATTGCAAGTCGCGACTGCACACTGGGACGGCTACGTACGTATCTCTCGAATGGAGCAAAAGGCTGCCAGGTAGCCACCTTTTGCTAACCGCATCGTTCAGCGTCATTCCCGTGAAGTCGAGAACCAGAATCTGCAAACCTGGCCACTGTGTGCGCGGGCATGACGATCAACTATACATTCTCGAAATTCTGCTAAGACAGCGACCAGCCTTTGCGAGGCTCTCGACCAATGAACTGATCAGCTTCCGGGCAGTTGGTTGCCCGCATGCTGGCAGCGTCCCAGATCAGTTTCTTGCCAGCTCGGAACGCGACATTGCCCAGATGGTTGGCTTCGGTCAAAGGGCCTGCGTAGCTGAAGGGACTTCCCGTCGGAGAGCCGTCCCGACAGGCAGCAAGCCATTCCTGGTGCTGCCCTGGCGAGTTTCCGATGAACTGTTCGGGGCGTTCGAAATCGGCAAACTTGTCCCTGGGCAACAGGACGTGCTTTCCGTAATCGGACAGAAGCATTCCTTTGTCACCAACAAACAGAACTCCATTGTTCCACTGAGGAATCCCCCCGTCCTTCCAGATTTGCGGCTTATGAGAGCCCTGATACCACGACACCGTGCAGTCCGGTAATGGGCCGCGCGGGCCGTATTCATAAACGGCTGACATCGACGCGGGCGCGATTTCGGGGTGGCATTCCGGGCCGAAGGCTTCGATCGTTTTGGGAGCATCCAGTTTCAACGCCCAGAACGGCAGATCGATCCAGTGGCTGCCGAGGTCGGACATCGTTCCGTTTCCAAAGTCCCACCAGCGGTACCACTTCGGCCCTGGAAAATAAACTGCGTTGTATGGTCGGTAGGGAGCGGGGCCGATCCACAGATCCCAGTCAAGATCGCTCGGTGGAGTCATGGCTTTCTTCGGTCGTTCTGTCACAGACAGGATATCGCGGTTGGCTTTAGCTTCTTCGGGACTCTGACGGCCCCAGGCTCGACCGACCCAGACGTGAGCCTCTGAAACGTTGCCAATCGCTCCGGACTGGATCAGCTCGACGACCCGCCGGTAGTTCGGCATGCCGTGAATCTGGGTACCCATCTGCGTCGCGACACCGGCCTTCGCCGCAGCTTCGGTGATGATGCGTGCTTCTTTTACGTTGTGCGTCAGTGGTTTTTCGCAATAGACAGGCTTGCCGAGTCGTAGCGCCGGCAGAGTCGCAAAGGCGTGCGTATGCTCCGTCGTGCTGACGACAACGGCATCGATGTCTTTTGTCGTTTCATACAGTTTTCGAAAGTCAGTGTAAGTACGAGCTTTCGAATGCTGCTCGGCGGCCTTCCCAAGGTTACGGGAATTCACATCGCAAAGAGCTACGACATTTACTTCACCCGTCCCCGAAATGGTCCGAAGATTCGCACCACCGCGTCCGCCAACTCCGATACACGCTACGTTGATTTTGTCATTTGCTGAAACCGCGCGTGCCAGCGGGATGTTCGACAAGGCCAGAGAACCGGCCGCTCCTGCAGCGATAAAGTCACGACGTGTAAGCTTTGCTGATCGAGTCATCGTAGACGATCCTCTTCATCAATTTGGCAATTAAACAGCGGTCACTGGCCTCAGCGACTGATGAAGTACTATCGTCGGTTGATTACAACTTCCGCGCCAAGTCAGTGGCGGAAATCTTTTATACCGCTCCGAAAAGTATCCCTTCGAGACGCACATGAATCTTTTCCGAAAAATTGTCCTGATTATTGTCACCTGCTTAGTAGCTGAGCAGTTGTATGCAGTCGATTCTGTAAAGCCGAACGTCCTGTTCATCGCCATCGACGACCTGAACGACTGGGTTGGTTTCCTCGACGGGCACCCTCAGGCGCAAACACCAAACATGGATCGGCTCGCCAAACGCGGTGTCGTATTTACGAACGCCCACTGCCAGGCACCGATCTGCAATCCGTCGCGAGTCAGCCTTCTAACCGGCACGCTGCCATCGACAACGGGGATCTATTTGCTAGGCCCAACGGACTTTCGCAAGGCATGCCCTCTACTCAAAAATGCAGAAGAAACTCCAACCCTGCCGGAACATTTTGCTGCCAATGGCTATCGGACGATCGGCGGAGGCAAGATATATCACGGTGCGACATCGCGTGAGACGTTTCAGGAGTACGGTCCTCGTGGCGGCAACGGGGCTTTCCCGAAACGGAAGCTGAGCTATCCAACCGGTGTTAAGCTATGGGACTGGGGCCGCTTCCCGGAAAACGATGACCAGCAGGGGGATCACGGAGTCGCCACATGGGCGGTCGAACAACTGGCTGAACCGCAAACGAAACCGTTCTTCCTCGCTATTGGCTTCTTTCGGCCTCACGTTCCACTTTATGCCTCTGAAAAATGGTGGAACATCATCGGGCCTGCGGATGACATTCTGCTTCCGCAGACGCTTTCTTCGGACAACGACGACATTGTCGCCTTCGCCCGCAAGTTGACCTGGAGCGGCCTTGCGCCACGGCACAACTGGATGGTCGAACACGATCAATGGAAACCTGCCGTGCATGCTTACCTTGCATGTGTGAGCTTTGTCGATCATCAGGTCGGGCGAGTTCTGGACGCGCTCGACGCCAGCACGCATGCTGAAAATACAATCGTCGTGCTGTGGTCAGACCACGGCTGGGCGCTTGGCGAAAAGCAGCGTTGGGCTAAGCGAGGTCTCTGGGAAGCCGAAACACGAGTCCCGCTGATCGTCGCTGCACCTGGTATCAAAGGCGAGCGGCGTTGTGAGCAACCAGCCGGCCTGATCGACATTTATCCGACTCTCGCCGATCTTTGTGGCCTCGAAAAACCACCACACCTGGAAGGCCGATCTCTGGTACGCCAACTTGAAGATGTTAATGCCGAACGTCCTCCGGTTATCACGACGTTCTTCGAAAATAACCACTCTGTACGGTCAACTCGTTGGCGATACATTCGCTATTCGACTGGCGACGAGGAACTCTACGATCACAACGCTGACCCACACGAATGGCACAACCTTGCGAGCAATCCGAAGCTCAAGACTCTGGTCGAAAAGTTGGCGAAGCATCTTCCAGCAGTCAACGCCGAAACTGCTCCCGGCAGCAGCGGCCTCGGCAGTCGGGAAGAAGATCGCCATCTCTTTCGAAACGTGAAATAGCCTGGCTGCGTCTG
>CALGTK010000111.1 GCA_937904325.1 uncultured Planctomyces sp. | reverse complement strand
TGGAAAAGCTGATCATGGTGCTGGTCCTCGGCTTCAGTATCTCCGTCGTCATTGCAATGTTTCTGATTCAGGGCACTGAGTTTCACATCAGCATGGACGACCTGACAAATGGTATGTCGTTCTCCCTGGGCGAGGACAGCCAATTGGCGGCATTCGCCGTCATCAGCCTGATGGGAGCCCTCGGGGCCACCGCCAACGAACTCTTCATGTATCCGTACTGGATTCTCGAAAAAGGCTACACGGACTTCACCGGATCGCCCGAATCCGAAGGCTGGCAGCAGCGAACCAGAGGCTGGATTCGGATTATCCAGATCGACGTCGGAGTCTCGACATTTCTGACAACGATCATCACCGCCGCCTATTTCCTGATGGGAGCGGCGGTGCTGCACAGCCAGGGCATCGAGGTCACAGGCACCGGCGTGGTCGATGAACTTTCTCGCATGTTTACAGACTCGTACGGTCCCTGGTCGCGTGGGATTTTCCTGATCGGTGCGTTCTGCACGCTGTTCTCAACGCTGATCGTTGGAATCGCCGCGTTCGCCCGCATGTGGGGCGACATGTTTACGTGCCTGGGCGCCATCGAAAAGACCGACACTCAGAAAGTTCGCAAGTGCCAGCGACTCGCCGAAGCCGGGTACATGATCATGATCCCAGTCATCGCCATCTACGGAGAAAGCATCTCGCGATCGCTCTTCGGAACGGAAAAAATCGGCCCAGCCACACTGGTCATCGCCGGTCAGTACGTATCCGGTCTGTTCTGCACGCCACTTCTAATCTTCGCCATCTGCTGGCTGGCCTTCCGCACCGACAAGCGAGTCCGAATGGGAAGTGCGTCAGCAGTGTGTCTCGTCCTTTCGGTCGTCGCCATCACTGCCTGCGTCCTGATTTCAACCCTGATGAACCTGCTCGGTTGAGCAATCGCTTCAAGAACTGGAGATGAA
Organism: uncultured Planctomyces sp.; assembly: GCA_937904325.1. Taxonomy (GTDB): domain Bacteria; phylum Planctomycetota; class Planctomycetia; order Planctomycetales; family Planctomycetaceae; genus JABMPE01. Next base: position 26,715 of record CALGTK010000111.1, on the reverse strand, counting down.
CTCTCCGCACCGTCTCATCGACACAACCGCCTGGACCCATTGATTAACGTGCGGCAACCGTACGTGACCATCGACAACGACGTCTGACCTGACTGAAGATCACAACGCACGGCAGACCAAAGACGACAAGCCACGGAACAACATTGATCGCCAGTAGGACAATCGCCTGACCAAAGTCTGCCATCGCTTCGATGGTTGCTTGCCAGGTCGAGGCAATCTGATCGCCAAATGTGGGTTCACTGGCAAGAACCGGAGGCACGAAATCCACAACTTCCGACATACGAACTGTGACCGTCGAAAGAGAAGTTAAGTCGGCGAGTACTCGCAGACGCCCCTGCATCGACTCAACTTCTCCACGTACTCGCGTGATTTCGCGTTCGACTTTCAGGATGTCTTCGAGTTTTTCCGTTGAGCTGTCCAGGTACTGCTGAAGGCGTTGCTCTTCCTGCTGTTTGTTTCGGATGCGAGCGGCCAGGTCGTGGAATTCCGCAGTCACTTCCTGAGACGTCATTGAATTTGTGACGACTTCGCCGAGTCCCGCTACGCTTTTAGTAAAGCCTGAAAACTGGCCTCCTGGAATTCGCATCGTCCACGCGCTGGCACGAGCACTTCCGGCATTGCCTTGCGATTGCGACGACGAGATGTAGCCGCCGGTCTGCTCCACAAAATGTGCCAACTGAGTGAATGCCTCGTCGAGATCATCGACCCGCAGAGCAATCGTTGCATTGAAAATAATCTTTCTCTGCTGAAGTGTAGCTGGCTGACCACCAACCTTAGATACCGCCCCGTCGATACCTGCAGGCTGCGGAGCTTCCGCCTCGTTATTCACTACTGCGTCAGCCGGATGGGCTCCGTTCATCTGCACGACAGACGAATCCACCTGATCCAACATCTGTAGCGGTTCACTGCTGACACTGTAGTTGTCGCTGGACTCGCCACCACAGCCCGCGACAAACGCCATTACAATAATTGCAGAAATTGCGCAGCAGGTTCTCATCAGAATCTCCTTCAACCGAAGTTTTAATTCAAAATTCCGAACGTTGCTGCAGCGTGCAGATAAAGATGCTCAAACCGACTTCCATATTCCCATTAATCGATTGAGTTTCTGAATTCGCGCCCGTGGGATACTTACTGACCTCGAAATTCGAACCTTTTCCATTCCCAAAGTGTCGCGTCGTCCGCGACTATGTCCGTGCACGAATACCACGCCGGCCGATGTTTACTTTACACTGAGTGGTTGCTCAATTTCACGCAGTGGAAATTCTGACGCGGCTAGCACATTTCGACATTCTATCAGTCACGCTCGTAATCGTTTTGTCTGGCACAGTCGCCGCCGTTCGAAAATCTTCCAGCGCAGATCTGAGTTCTGCTGAACGGTTCAACGCGAGGATCATGCCGTTTTGTTTTACTCTTAGAAATCATCGAGTTGCGTACGGTGTCACCTTTCACTGGTCGTTCTGAAGAATCATATCGTGCTTCCAGCAAGACAACGTTTCTTTCGCTGTGCGATAAGTTTTTGATCAATATCGAGACACCGGCAAAGTCGACGATTCTCACACTGAACCGAATGAGCATACTGAAACTGCACAAGTATGATCAGTCATACAAGTCGACCATTTCACGGCTGACCAACTACGCCACCGTGCTTAACGGGCAATGCAAATCGGTCAACGGACTGCCGGCCGACAATTGGCGAGAGTTGAAACTCGTACTGCGAATGATCGAGACCCGCACCGATTCGGAAGCAGGTACGCTGGCCGCCGTTGCGACTCTGATGCTGGGCGAGCAACAGTTCGTCAGGCAAGTCGAAATCAAATCAGCGCAATGGCGCGAGGCTTGCCGGCAGGCCGCGTCGATCACCGGTGTAGTCTTGAATTAAGTGACCGAGAACCACCGGCAGAAATCCCTCGACTTCCGTCACGACGACGAAACTCGGTTCTGAATTGGCTTAAAAGATGCCGAGATGATCGCGGGCTTCGTCGGTCATACGTTCTGGTGACCACGGCGGAGTCATCACCAGCTTAATCTCGGCTTCCTCGACGAGATGCAAACGTTCCAGAGCCATCTTTGCCTGCTGTACGATCTGCGGTCCTGCCGGGCACGCAGGGCTGGTCAGAGTCATGTCGATGTATGCATTCTTGCCGTCGTGATTGACTGAATAAACCAGTCCAAGATCAACGATGTTGATCATCAACTCGGGATCAATGACGGTCCGCAGCGCGTCGATCATCTTTTCGTCAATCGACTTTGCATCGTCCTCAGCCGAAACTTCGATTGCTTCCAAAGCGGCGGGCTCGCCGTCGGTTGGAATCGTTTGCGGAGTCGTCGGAGCAGCAAGCACGGTATTGGCGGGCGCTGGATGATTGCAGGTCGAAACTTCGTCAGACGATGGCCGCAGAAAGATCGAGCCGTCTTCAATCTTGACGTCGTAAATCGAAATTCCTTCGGTGGCCGGCATGCACAGCGGCTTGCCGGTCTTCAAGTCAAAACTCGCCCCATGGCGATCACAAGTGATAGCACCGTCGGCGATGGGTCCGTCGGTCAATGGCTGGCCATCGTGGCTGCAGACATCTTCGACGGCGGCGTAGCAACCGTCGTCCTTTTGAATAAGCAGAACCGGAATGTCATCCACGAAAACGGAAAGCCGTTTTCCGGGATCGATTTCGTCAACTGACGCAACTTTTTCGTAATCCGACATGATGCTCGCCATTCACTTCGTTGATCGTCGTAATGCCAGAGAGTCGCTGCCATGAAAAATTCGCAGCCGCAACCAACAGATGTAGCAGTTATTCGCCGATGCCCAGTTTTCGCTCGACTGCTTTATCCAGCGTGTCACGAACCAGTTCGACAGGAATTCGATCAGTTACGATCTGGAAGAAGCCCTGCACAATCATGTGCATCGCTTCGTACTCAGTCAGGCCTCGACACATCGCATAGAATACCTGCTCGACATCAACTCGTCCGGCGGTCGCACCGTGGGTACATCGCACGTCGTCGGCTTCAATTTCCAGGCCTGGAATCGCGTCACATCGAGCCGTCGAGGACAGCAGCAGCGAATCGTTCCGCTGGTATCCGTCGGTCTGCTGAGCTGCTTCGTCGACCTTAATCATCCCTCGCCACACACAGCGTGCCTTGTCGCGAAGAACGTCTTTGTAAAGCAGATCGGAACGGGTATCCGGAGCGTGATGCGTTTGCTGGGTGTAGTAACTGATCAGTTGCTTGTCGGTCGCAAAAGTAACTCCGTTAACCTGACCTTCAGCCCCTCGACCATCCAGGTGCACGTCCTGATGAATGTGAGCCATTTTTGCTCCCAGGCCGCCGACGGTCCATTGCAGCGAACCGTTACTCTCGACTCGGCCAGACTGATGGGCGAAGTGCCAGGTTTTTGAGTTCCAGTTCTGAAGCTGCACATACCGCAGACGAGCATTCCTGCCGACTAACAGCTCCACCGCTCCTACATGCAGTCCGGGTGCGTCGCTGGTAGCTGATGACGTTTCTTCAAGCAGAGTCGCTTCCGCATCGTCTTCAAGAATGACAAGCGTATGACTAAAGTCAGTCGCTCCGGCCTGAGCCAACCCGATCAAACTGTAAAGCGGTTCCTCTATGGTCACTCCGGTCGGAACATAAAGAACGGTTCCACCTGTCCAGAACGCGGCGTGCCAAGCCGAAAACCGATCGGTACCGGCCTGCACAGCTCGTGTCGCAAAGTGTGGTCGCAACGTATCGCCGTGCTCACGCAACATCGTTGCCAGGTCGCCGAACAGAACTCCTCGCACCTTGAGTTCTTCGGAAGCGGAACCACGTGCATAGTGGCTATCCACGTGGACGACAGAACCAGCAAAATCTGCTCGATCCAGCATCAACGTGCCAAGATTCCCCGCATCAAACGAATCATCGCGGAGTTGAAACTTCCCCGGACGGAACGCTCGAAGATCTACGCGTTTCCACTCTTCCTGATCAAGCGGCTCGGCCAGCTTTTCCTGGTAAAGTTCGAACGCGTCCCGGCGTGCCTGCGTCACCCATTCGGGCTCGTCACGGGTCTGCAGAAACTCTTCAAAGACTTCGGGTGTAAAACCGGCAGCAAGAGACGACTCTGGTATCGATGCAGTGCTCATATCAGTGATTGCAATCTCGAAAAAGCGAAGTTGCAGCTATTGGAATCCGATCCGCAAACCAAAGCAGATCAGCCAACGCTGCCTTCCATCTGCAGTTCGATCAGTTTGTTCATTTCGACGGCGTACTCCATCGGCAACTCTTTCACGAGCGGCTCGATAAAGCCCGTCACGATCATGGCCGACGCTTCCGCTTCCGTCAGTCCACGACTCATCAGGTAGAAGAGCTGCTCTTCAGCAATCTTCGACACGCTCGCTTCGTGCTCCATTGTGACGTCATCTTCTTCAACTTCGATGTACGGATACGTATCGCTACGACTTTCCGGGTCGAGGATCAACGCATCGCAGACCACACTGGATTTGCAGTTGTGTGCTCCTTTCACGACCTTCGCCAGACCGCGGTACCCCGCACGACCACCACCCTTGGAAATACTCTTGGAGACGACCCGGCTCGACGTATTGGGAGCACAGTGAACCATCTTGGCTCCGGCATCCTGATGCTGTCCGCCGTTCGCAAAAGCAATCGAAAGTGTCTCCCCGCGGGCACCTGGCTCCATCAGATAAATGGACGGATATTTCATCGTGATCTTTGAACCGAGGTTTCCGTCGACCCATTCCATTAACGAGTCGCCATAAGCCATAGCTCGTTTGGTCACCAGGTTGTAGACGTTGTTCGCCCAGTTCTGAATCGTCGTGTATCGGAAGCGACCATTTCGCTTCACAACGATCTCGACGACTGCTGAATGAAGGCTTTCTGCCGTCCATGAAGGAGCCGTGCAACCTTCGACATAATGAGCCGATGCACCTTCGTCGATGATGATCAGAGTCCTTTCGAACTGACCCATGTTCTCGGAGTTAATCCGGAAGTAGGCCTGCAACGGAAAATCTATGTGCACTCCCGGTGGTACATAGATGAACGATCCACCTGACCAGACGGCGGAATTCAGTGCGGCAAATTTGTTGTCCGCTGACGGGATGATCGTCCCGAAGTATTCGCGGAAAATCTCCGGATACTCTCGCAGGGCGGAGTCAGTATCAGTGAAGAGCACGCCTTGCTTCTCAAGGTCTTCCTGCAGACTGCCGTAGACGACTTCTGAATCGTACTGAGCTTTCACGCCGGCCAGGTATTGCTTCTCGGCTTCTGGAATTCCCAGCCGGTCGTACGTCTTGCGGATATCTTCCGGGACGTCGTCCCAGCTCTTTTCCTGTCTGTCCGAAGCCTTCATGTAGTAGAAGATGTCCTGGAAGTCGATCTGATCCACATCGGCACCCCATTGCGGACTCGGTCGAGAGAAGAAAATCTCCAGAGCGTTCAGCCGGAAGTCGAGCATCCATTGCGGTTCGTTCTTAATTCCAGAGATCTGGCGTACGATCTCTTCGTCCAAGCCCTTGCGGCTCTTGAAAACGTAATTGTCAGTCGAATCATGAAACCCGTACTGGTATTCACCAAGTGTTGGATCAGTTTTTGAAGGTGTTTCTGTCGACATCGTTGTATCTCCTCGGAGGAGTTTAAGCCAGAACTGGCCCGACCTGAAATTACTTGACTCATCTCTAACTTAGATTCAATAGCGAACCTACACGCTGGCGAGCGACTCTTCCTGCTCTGACGTTTCTTCCGCTGCTTCTTCCGGATGCCGCTCTCGAACCTTGGCATAGCCATTGGTATGAAGTTCAGCAGCCAGGCTGGCGTCACCCGTTTCAACAATACTTCCCGCCAGCATCACGTGCGTAAATTGTGGCTTGTTGAATTCGAGCAATCGCTCGTGGTGAGTGATAATAAGCACGCCCATATCTGGACCGCACAACCGATTCACGCCCTCACTGACCACCTTGACCGCGTCGCTGTCCAGGCCGCTGTCTGTTTCGTCCAGAAGCGCGAACCGGGGCTTCAACATCGCCAGCTGAAGAATTTCCATACGCTTCTTTTCACCGCCCGAAAATCCGTCGTTCAGATATCGTCTGGCGAATTCCGTGTCCATGCCCAGTTCGCCCATGCGTTCCTTCAACTCCTTGCGGAATTCTCGCATCGGAATGAGATTCTCGCCTTCCTTGCGATCTGGATCGCGGCGATTCGACACCGCGTGACGCAGGAAATCGGCAACTCGAACACCCGGAATTGTCACCGGATACTGAAACGCCAGGAACATACCGAGACGTGCTCGTTCGTTGGCGTCGAGTTCAGTGACATTGGTCTCGTCGATCTCGATCGTACCACCAGTGATCTCGTACTTGGGATGCCCGGCAAGAGCGTACGCCAACGTGCTCTTGCCCGACCCGTTTGGCCCCATCAAAGCGTGAATCTCGCCTGCTTTAATCTCCAGGTTGACGCCCTTGAGAATGGGCTTGTCGTCAACGGAAACCTGCAAACCGGTAATTTTAAGTGTCGCCATGCCGTGTCACTGCCTGTTTTTCTCTGGTACGGAAGTTCGAACTTCGCCCCACTGGACCTCGTCACAATCGAGAGGTTCAGGAGCAAAATTCAGCTTCGCGTTCCGGTACAAGAAGCTCGGCGCCAGTCCATCCATGACAAAACGCCGCAAGGTGGGAAAGTCTTCTGGTAGTGCGTCATTTTTGACTTCGAGTCAACCGGCCATCATCCTGAAAGCCGAGTCGAAGTCTTCTATCTACTTTGGAATCAGCTTCTGCTTTGCAACTTAAACGTCGAGTGCTGCTGGAATTTCAGGGATTGCCGCGACTCCCTGCTGAAGTGGCACAGGCACCGTCGTTGTGACACCCTTGCCCAGCTTGCGAGCTTTGATCTTATCCTGAATTCTCATGATGCCTTCCAGAAGTGCTTCCGGTCGAGGAGGGCACCCCGGAACATAAACGTCGACTGGTACGACCAGGTCGACGCCTTTCACAACGTGATAACCGTGTTTGAAGTAAGGGCCACCACCAACGGTGCAGGCACCCATCGCGATAACGTACTTGGGATCAGGCATCTGTTCGTAGAGCCGACGAACCCGGCTGGCCATTTTGAATGTCACCGTGCCGGCGACAATCATCAGGTCTGCCTGACGCGGGCTGGCACGAAACGCTCCGGCACCGAATCGGTCCAGGTCGTATCGGCTGGCACCAGTCGCCATCATCTCGATCGCACAGCAAGCCAGACCGAAAGTCAGCGGCCAGACACTGGACTCCTTCGCCCAGTTCATGCCCTGCTCAAGAGTCGACAGCACAACGTTTTCTTCAAATCGTCCTTCAATCCACGTCATGTCTTCTCGCCTGTCCCTGAGTTTCCTTGAACATCCGAACGTTCCGCCGACTCATGTCCCAGCTTCCTGCTGGGCGATTCGCCAACTCAATTTTGGACGCTCTTTCTCGTAATTACCAGAAGCCTGCCCCACCAGCAGACAGTCACGGGCCGAAACGATAACACCCTGGGTCCGCCTTTCAACCGCTACGGCAGTCTGGATTTATCTCCGTTCTCTGTCCTGAAAATCCGTTCTCTGTACTGCAAAACTATCCTGAAAAACAATTATCTTCAGTCAGCGACTTCAGTCGCTCACCATCAACTCGCAGATTCAGTGATGGTCAGCTCTTGAACCTGGAACTCGCAAAACGAATGGCCGTCCTGGCAACACTGAGTCAGCGACACCTCCGCATTCAGAATCCGACTGTAAACGTCCACTTCCATTTCACAGATGGAAGGATCCGACGAGGCCAAATCCTGATACGGGCAGCTATTTTCACGGAGAACGGGAAGTTCGCCATCGCCAATTTCAACGTCGTAACCATGGCTGATCAGCTCGTTCTGAAGCTGAACCATTCGGTCGCGAATCGGACCGTCCGATGCCACACGACCATACTTCTGTACAAATTCATCAGCGATATTCCGAACGATCGTCTTTCGAACCGATTCGTCCTCAATCTGGTGGATGGACCGCCACAAAATGAGAGCGAGATCTCGATAGTTCTCCCCGAGATGCCGCAGCCCTTCGTCGCTCACACGAAACACGTGATGAGGCCTGCCGCGCCCAGCCCGGACAACTTCGTGAATAACCAACCCCTGGCCTTCCAGTCGCCCAAGCCGCTGTCGCACAGCCGTCGCTGTCACGCCGACCGCCTCGCAAATCTCCTGAATGGTCCCTCCACACATGCGGTGAAGTTGTTCAAGGAAGTCCTGATCATTTGAATCGATCGCAACTCGCATGTGAACAATGCCAAAACAGAATGAGATCTGAAGACCGACAATCCATCGAAACAGAAGTGATTTTAGAACCGTTCGTCATTTTTCACAACCAAAACTGATTAAATTGTGAAAAATCGTTCTGGTACGATCGAATTCTGAATTCTGAAATCGAACTACAGGTTCATAGAGGTTATTAACGTGGTGCTTTTCAGTGATTCACCCGGTTCTTTCAGCCTCAGAGAGAACTACAACGACTGTGTCGGAAATTACTTCTCCTTAGTGGCACGACAATTACGTGTCGTCGCCGTGGTTGAAGCGACGGAGTCACCTGCCACGGAAAAACGGGAGGTTATCTCGCATACGTTCCGAAGCGTCCTCTGCATTCCGTTTATCAGGGTGAGCACCACCCGACAGCAAATTCAAAACTCGCAGGTACTGATAAAGAGGGCTTTCTTTTCACCCGGCAACGTGAAGTCGAAGCCACAACTGCGAAAGAACACCTCGGACGACGTTATCGCCATGACTTCCAGAATGTCGCGTTTTCGAGCCCGCTCTACGCACTCATCAACCAGCATTCGCCCAACGCCTTTACCCTGAAATTCAGGAACGACGGCCAGACTGCGAATCTCCGCGAGCTTCCGCGAATAAATTTCCAGAGCCGCAAAACCAACAAATCGCCCGTCGATTTCGGCGACAAACCCGTTGTAAAGCAGCTCCGTCAATTCTTCCGTGGTACGAGGCAATAACCGGCCTTCAGTAACAAATGGCCGAATAAAATCGGCAAGATCGGTGAGGTCTTCCCGCCTCACGGGACGGATTCTTACGGATGGAGTTTGCTGTGATTCTGGCATGGTTCAAGGCACCGGATTTGTAGCATTGGTGGTGAGGCAACAGCCTCACTGGCTGACCTCGCCTCCGACAGTCATCATACCTCGCAACATTTCGCGTGCTATCCCTGTGGGTCGATAATGCCAAAGTCCCGGCCGTCAGCCATTTTCCAACCGGCTACTTTGCCCACGTCGCCAGATCTCGACTTTGACTTCCTTGTGATCGGGAGCGGATTCGCAGGCAGCCTCATCGCCACGATCCTGCAGACGCAGGGTCGACGAGTCGCCATCGTCGACCGAACAAGTCACCCACGCTTCGCAATCGGAGAATCATCGACGCCCGCAGCAAGCCTGATTCTTTCCAGCCTCGCCGAACAGTACGACCTCGCCTGGCTGAAACCGTTTGCAAAGTACGGCACCTGGAAAGAGGCCTACCCCAAAATCACCACTGGCAGAAAACGCGGCTTCAACTATTTTCATCACGAAGCAGGAAACCAATTCCAGCCACAAGCCGACCATGCGAACGAACTTCTCGCCGCAGCCAGTGATTCCGACGAACTCTCAGATACTCAATGGCTGCGTGCCGACCTCGATTCATTCTTCTTCAAAAAAGCATGTGAAGTCGGTATCGAAGCATTCGAGAATTCGGAGGTCACATCGCTGGCTCGAAGAACCAACGGATGGACCGTCGACCTGGCGTCAACAAAAGAGAGTACCGCGACTGCACCGCAATTATTCGCCGGCTTCCTGATCGATGCCAGCGGCGCAGGGCAGGTTCTTGCCAGGCATCTCAACGTTCGAGACGACACAGCCAAACTCGCAACAAACTCGCGAGCTATGTTTGGTCACGTGACCGGCCTTCCCGAATGGTCCGCGAGCCTGGAACAGTCACATCCCGGTTCCACATTTGATCACCCGTTTAACGCCGATCACGCTGCACAGCACCACATCCTTGAAGAAGGCTGGCTGTGGTCGCTGCGTTTCGACAATGACGTCACGAGTGTCGGTCTCGTCCTGGACAATCGAACTGCAGAGAGATCAGCCACAATCTTCGAACCGAATGAATTCTTTTGGATCATCAATCGATATCCAGGTCTTTGTGCTGCGTTTTCGCAAACCACATTCACTGCTCCGTCCGACAAACCGGTCCAGACGCAACGGCTGCAACGACTGTCCAGCGAAATTGCTGGCGAAGGCTGGGCCATGCTCCCGCACACCGCAGGCTTCATCGACCCGCTACACAGCACCGGGATTGCTCATTCTCTGGCGGGAGTCGAGGCACTTGCCGAAATTCTGGTCTCAGAATCCGACCGACCAGACAGAGGCACGCCAAGGCAATTACTGCAGGAATATCAATCAACAGTCCGTGACGAACTCACCCTTGTTGATCAACTAGTAGCCGGCTGTTACGACGCAATCGCCGCGTGTAGCTTCAAAAAGTTCACCGCGTTCACGATGTGCTACTTCGCGGCAGCGACCACCTGGGAACGCCGTCGGCTCGCCAATACTGGTGACAGGCGAAAATGGACAAGCAAAGACCCAATGATGCCGCGGCCTGCTTTGCTTTGCTCAGACGTCGCAAAATTCAGAGAAGCCGTGATAAACCTGCGTGGGCGGATGCCGAGTGAAACCGACGATTCATTCGAATCCCTCTGCAAAGATACACTCACACTCTTTAACCACGTCGGGCTGTTCGAGCCACCAATCCCTAACATGTACGGTGGCACCGCGCTGCCCGATGATACGGAACATCCAGCATCTCACATTAAAAGTCGAACATCTGAGTAATAACGTTCGAATTTCAATGTTGGAGGCTGGCTGTTCGATGTTCACCTTTTCATTTTCAAAGAGCATTCTCATGAGCGTTCTCGACCGATTCCGACTCGACGGCAAGCGACTGTTTATCACTGGTGGCAGTCGAGGACTTGGTCGTGAGATGGCACTCGCCATCGCCGACGTCGGTGCAGACTGCGTTCTGGCGGGCCGCAACGAGGAAAGCCTCAACGAAACTGCTGACGACATTCGAGCGTTCGGCCGCGACGCCACCGTCATCGTTGCAGACATTGGAGACACCACAGACTGCGAACGAGCCTGCAACGAAGTCGTCGCCAATCACGGACCGATCGACATCCTGATCAACAACGTCGGCGGTCGCCGAAAAGACATTCCAACAACCGACATGCCACTCGAAACCTGGCAGGAACTTCTGGACCTCAACCTGACCAGCGTCTTCACCTGCACAAAGATCATCGGCAGATCGATGCTCGACCGAGGCCAGGGCGGACGCATCATCAACATCTCATCGATCAACAGCATGGTCGCGACAAAAGGAATCGGAGGCCGCAGCTACGAAACATCAAAGGCAGCCATCAACCAGTTCACCAAGGCCTGCGCCGTCGACTGGGCCGAACATGGCATCACGGTCAACGCAATCTGCCCCGGTGGCTTCATGACCGAACCAAACATCAAATGGTCGAAAGAAAACCCGGAACTAATCAAACGCTTCCGTTCGCAGATCCCCATGGGCGACCACGGCCAACCCGAAGACCTCGGCCCTTTAGCCGTCTACCTCGCCAGCGACGCCGCCCGCTACGTCACCGGAGCCACAATGGTCATCGATGGTGGCTACACCTTGATCTGAGACAAAACGACTGCAGTTGCCCCGTTGAAATTGGCTCTGAAACAGGCTTCAGACAGCAGGTTTTGCTCGGTGGCATTCTTTGAATTCGCCAGTGACTTCGCGATGCAGTGGCAGAACGAAACTGAAGTTGTCCAGGAGCCTCTCAGGGACGTCAATCGGTCAGACTGCATTCAAAGCAAGTCTCCGATTGTCTGGTCCGCTCATGACTCGTGCAAACTGGCCTGAGGGAACCAGTCGCGCTGCAAAACAATCGTGACGCCTGCTCGATTCACGATACGACATCGCATGTTCCAGGCCGAAAAGAGCAGCAGCATACTCAAATTTATCCGGCCATGAATGAATGGAGCAACTGGGACCAGGATCGAAGAATTGTTCACGCGATCGATCGTGAAAACCAACACGCCGGGAAAGTTGCAAAGCCGGGCTACCGCAGTCTGCCATTGGCATTGGCCAGTGACACAACAGCTTGTTGACAGACAGGTCAGTGGATCCAGCCGCCGCCGAGAACTCGATCGCCGGTGTACAATACAACGGCCTGCCCAGGAGCTGCGGCGAACTGTGGTTCGTCGAAGGTCACTTTAACACGGTCGTCTGTCAGAACTTCAACTTCTGCCGGAGCTGCGCGATGGCCGTATCGAATCTGAGCCTCGCAACGGAAGCGGATCGGGACGTTGTCAATCAGCCAGTTGAACCGGTCGCCCTGCAGCGTGTGACAACCAAGTTGTTCTCGCGTGCCGATCACCACACGGCGAGTTTCTGGCTCGAGGCGAACGACGTAACGAGGTTCACCAAAAGCCAGGCCGAGCCCCTTTCGCTGCCCAACAGTGTAACGTTCGTAGCCTTCGTGGCGGCCAAGGACTGTCCCGATGGTGTCGACGATTTCGCCAGCCGTGTCCTGTTTTCCGCGGTACCGTTCGAGAAATCCCGCATAGTCATTATCAGGGATGAAACAGATTTCCTGACTGTCGGCTTTGTCGTGCACTCGGAGCCCCGACTGCTGAGCCAACTTGCGAACGTCCGGCTTGTCGAAATCTCCAACTGGAAAGATCACGCGTTCGAGGATCGCCCGGTCGATACCAAACAGAACATACGATTGGTCCTTCCCGCCGTCCCGCCCGCGGAATATCGCTGGCCCAACGGATTCATGCGGCAGCTCGGTGGAAGCTTCCCCTGCCCCGTCGCTTCCCACTTTTTCCAAATGAGGAACTATCGCTGCCTGTTCGATCCTCGCATAGTGGCCCGACGAGATGTACTCGGCTCCGACTTTCTGCGCGAAATCCCACAGCTTGCCAAACTTCAGCCAGTTGTTGCACATCACGCACGGATTCGGCGTGCGGCCAGCGAGGTACTCGTCCGCGAAATAATCTTTAATTCGACCGAAAGCGTCTTTAAAATTCAGCGCATGAAACGGGATGTCCAATCGGTCGGCAACGCGGCGCGCGTCGGCCGCGTCTGAAGCACTGCAGCATCCCTGCTTGCTTAATTTCGCACTGACGACTGGTAAAGTCATCCCCAGGCCCGTCGAACAGGTCTGCTCCTCGGTCGCTCCCGATCGCATAAAGAGACCGATGACCTCATACCCCTGCTCCTGAAGCAGGACGGCCGCGGCCGAACTATCGACGCCGCCGCTCATTGCGAGAACAACCCGCTTCATGAAAATCAGCCTTCTTCTTGAGAGCCGTCTAGGGCTTCGTCGTGAGGTTCCGCAGTCGAATCGATGACGTTCTCCATCCCGCCGAAAAGATTATCGAACGCGAACGGGTCGGATTCGTCGTCAACTTCAGCGTCATCAGATTCGTACATCAAGCTGTCGGAGATCGCTTTGAGCTGAGGGCCGACTTCTTCACATTCGGTATCAGCCATCTGGCTGAGAACGAAAATCGTCGTAGAATCCGTCTCACAGGCTCGCAAGCTCGCTCGGTTGACCATTTCGAGTTCGTAAAAGTCGACCTCTGTCGCAACGGTCGGCAGCAGGCAAATACGCTCAGCACTTTCGGAAACGTCCACACTATCATATTCAGTCTTGAACGATTCAAGAGCGGCCACAACCACATCCTCGGCGGCCGGGCGACCGGACAGCACAGACAGCATCCAGAAAGCCGTCCCTTCGCTTTCGACAGTGACGGTGAAGTCGTCATCATCGTGCTCGTGGCTCAGCTCCCAGCCGTCAGGATACTCAAACCGAACTCCGTGTTCTGCATAAACCGCCATCAGATCAAACTTCTCCGATACCAGACCTTCGAGCACCACCGCAAAAGCAGCGCTCGCACGCGCTTGAGTGTGTCCAGACAAAGGACTAGATTAAGCGAACGTTCCTGAAAACACATCGAACGGCAGTCTTTACGCGGGAATTCCTCCGAAAGAATTTACGGAATCGCTTTCCCAGACAAAGCCCGACAGCAGCTACGGCAGGTTTTGCCACGTTTCCCGCCGGGCCCAGTTGGCGAGGTCGAGCCTGGACAGCATTGTCCCGGTCCTTGAGACTGCGTTTGCTTCATTTGCTTTTTGACGAGGAGTCGGAGATGGCGTCTGTACGTGCTGCGGAAGTCGCAGAACTTCTGTGGGAAATTAAGCGAGCTGACAAAGTGGGTTCTTTCACTGGAGTAGCTCGCAAAGCCGGTTTCAGTCCCGGAGTCAGCGGTCGAACAATCCAGACAGTGCTTAAGACAGTCCGACGCGACTGGCCACATCTTCAGTGGTGGCGAGTTTTTCCGGATGACGGTCTGATCGAAAAGGACACCGAGCAATCGAAACTGGCCGAAGAAGCTGGTTTCACATTTGTCGAGTCCGGCGACCAGATCATCCTGGAATCTTTTCAGGACCACGTCTTCGTCTGGCCGACCGAAGAAGAAGAGGCCGCTGCTGCTGCTGAAGCTGAAGCTGAAGCTGCCGACAAAGCAAAATAGCAAACAGACGACACCTCATATAATCGGAAGTGCGATGCTTCACGCATGGACGCGGGCAATCTTTGCGATTGCTCGCGTTCTGCATTTGGTAGTGCGGAGATTCCGGTGGACGTTCGACAATCTCGACGCGCCGACTCTCGACTCACTCTGAACTGGCGACGCCCATGACGACTTATTTTAAACTTCCGTGCCCACACTGCAGCAAGCCACTGAAGGTTTCGCGGGACCTGGCCGGGCAGAGTCGCACGTGCCCTTACTGCAAGGGCTCCGTCAAAATTCCGGAACCAGCCACACCGGCTCCGGAAACCGGATTCCCGAACATCGTCGTCAACGCCGGCGCTCCGGAAATAAAACCCGCAGCACCCAGGACGGGAAACGCTCCGCAGGTCACAACCGCTCAGTCAGCACCAACAGCGTCACGAGCAAACAGGAAAAGCTGGTTCAGTACCGGCAGAGGAGACTCGGTCAGCAGCGACGTCAGCCTGGTTGCCAGTGGGATCATCGGAGCCGTCGTCACCGTCGTCTGGCTGGTCGCAATGATTCCGTTCAGGAACTACCAGCTCGGCCAACTATTCCTGGAACGAGGTTTCGTTCCGTTCGCGACAACGCTGTTGATGTTCTGGTCGTTTGCAATCATCGCGTTGAAATGGCGAGGAATGAAACAGCAAAAAGAAGCCATGCTGCTTGATGTGCTGCCAACCGAAGTTGCTGAAGAAATCACCGTCGAATCGCTGAACAGCTTCGTGAAGCATATCCGAAGCCTTCCCGTCAGCGGTTCCCAAAGCTTTCTGATCAATCGAGTGCTGCGTGGTATCGAGCACTTCCGCGTCCGAAAGAGTGCCGCCGAAACTGTCACGATGATGGAGTCGCAGTCGGCCATCGACGCCAACAACATCGCAGGTAGCTATACAATCCTGAAAGTTTTCATCTGGGCACTGCCTATTCTCGGTTTCATTGGAACGGTTGTCGGTGTTAGCTCAGCTGTCGCCAGTCTCGCGAGCAGTCTTGACTCCGCGGCTGACATGACCGCGATGAAAAGTTCATTGAACGCCGTATTCTCCGGCCTTGGGACAGCTTTCGACACAACATTGCTTGCTCTGATCATGAGTATGATCGTCAAGATTCCAACTTCGGCGATGCAGAAAAGCGAAGAAGACCAGATCACAGCCGTCGACGAATACTGCAACGAAAACCTGCTGCGCCGACTCAACGACGGTCGAGAAGGCGGTGCAGAACGAGGAGCCGCTGGCGGAGCAAACGTTTCGGTATTTCGAGAAGCCGTCGAAGCCGCAATGGGCACGCACCATGCCGAACTCGAAAAGTGGCTGACGAAACTCGATTCAATCGGCGGTAAGATGACGACTCAGATCGCCGAAGGCTGGGACAAGACCAATAGTCGCATGCAGCAACAGCAACAGCAGCAGGCCGCGACTCTGCAGCAACAGCAGGCCGAACAGCAGAAGCAACTCACGGAACAACTGACGCAGATGGCAGCCGCGGCGGCGAAAATCGAAGCCACGCTGGCAACCGTCGCCAATCAAGCGGCGACGATGCAGACTTCTGTCAACGGATCGTTCTCAGCGGCGCAGGAAACTCTTCAGCAACGCTTCGCTGGGCTGGAATCAGGCTTGAGCAGTCTCAACGGCGTTCTGACAAAACTCGGCGAGCAGAGCATCGTCGTTCAACAGGTCGCTCCGGAAAAACGCGGTTGGTTTGGCGGATCAAAAAAGGCCCGTTAAACACGACTTGCGAAGAAGGGAGCTCTACTCATGGCCCGCCGACCGCGAGACAACGACGACGATATCTCACTGTTTCCGTTCCTGAGCATCATTGCCAGCGTCATCGGTGTACTGACGATGATGATCGCGACTCTAGCGCTCGCACAGATGGATACAAAAGACGTCGCGTTGATCGACGAATACGAAAGTACGGCCCTGCAACTGACTGAAGAAGAGGCGATCGTCGCCGAACTGCAGAAGCTTATTGACGATCGAATCGGACCCGGCGCCGCATCGGTTCGCGAAGACCTCAACAGGAACGAGAAAGAATTGGCTCAACTGCTGAAGGAACTCCAGGAAGTCCAGAAGCAGCTTAAAGAGCAGGAGCAAGTAAAAGTCGTCATCCCGCAACTCGATCCTGCGCAACGTGAATCCGTTTCCTCAATGCAGAACGAATTGACAGCTCTCGAAGAAGAACTTGCACAACTTGAGAAAGAACTCTCTGAACGAGAAGAAGCATCACAGACTAAAACGTCAATTCTGCCCAGCGGTAGTGGAGTCAACTTCACACCCCACTTTGTCGAGTGCGCGGCCGGTTCCATCGTGATGCACACTGTCGACCCGCCCAAATTGATCCGGGCGGCGAATATGGTCAACGACAAGGACTTCATCGGACTGCTCGAAACCGTTGCCAACGGAGTCAACGATTCGGTTGTCTTTCTAATCCGCGGCGACGGACTGAGCACGTACTACGCAGCTCGAAAACTCTGCACTGATCGCGAAATCCGCAATGGTAAACTTCCGGTCATCGGAAACGGAAAGATCGACCTGAGTCACTTCGCAAAGAAGAAATAACAGTCGCGGCCGCAAGGCATTCGGTCGACAACTTCACAAACCCATTCATTTACCGGATTTCTTCAACCACGAATCGACACCAAATACATACGAGACATCTTGAAACGACTCGGACTATTCGTGGCTCTAAGTCAATCCGTTATAAAAAGCGACAACTGCTATGAAGCTTCGCAAACATGATGACGATGAAGACGGCGGTCTTGACTCGCTGCTCGACACGATGACAAACGTTGTTGGCATTCTGGTCCTCGTACTGATCGTCACCCAACTCGGAGTCAGTGAAGCCATCACTGAAATCACAGCCGCTTCAACGGTCACGGAAGAAGACCTTGTGGCTGCAAAACAGAAACTCGTTTCGCTCGCCGACGAAAAGTCAAAGCTCAAAGAACAAACGGTATCGCTGTCGTCGATCGACGTTGATGCTGAACGAGAACGTCTGCGACGCCTGAAAGAACAACTTGAAACTCGCAAAAAACTACTGACAGAGCAGTCGCGTCAGGCCAATGAGTTTTCGCTCAGGATAGAAACTGACCGCGCGACGGCGGCAAAGAACAAAAAAGAAATTGAGGACACAAAAACAAACCGTGAGCAACTGCAGAACAATCTGACCGCATCTTTGGCGAAACAGGCTGAGTTAAAGGCAAAGCTGGACAAAACTCCGCGGCGAACTGCTGCGCCGGCAAAGAAAGTCACCATTCCAAATCCCCGCCCTGCTCCACCGGGTGCTCGCCAGGCAACGTTTGTCTGCGCAGGCAATCGTGTTTACCCGATGAACATTGACGGAATCCGCAAGACAGCCGAACTGCGAGCCAAAGACATCATCGTTCGGCGCAAACTCAATCTTGACCCCGCCAGGGGAATCGATCCGCAAGCTTTTGCAAAGCTCTACACGAAGCTCAACATCAACGACGACTTCTTCGATGTCGAGTGTTACATCACCAGCAATCGATGGCCAAGGCTCAAACTAACTCCCAAAGCACAGCGTGGAGCCGACGAAGACGAAGTACGCCGCCCCGGCTCACGAATCCGCAAGATCATGGCGACGCTTGATCCAACAAAATTCTATGCACGTTTCTACGTGCTGCCGGACAGCTTTGACGTCTACGTCTCATCAAGACGAACCCTGACAGACGCTGGCGTCCTCGCGGGCTGGGATCCACAGGGACCTACCTGGACCTACACAACGTCAGTACCTGGAGGCATCGAACTCGGTCCGCCGCGGCCAAAACCGCCAGTTCCTACGACTCCAGCCAAACCTGCGAAACCAGCAAACGTTATTGATTGATTGTCGGCAGTCCGGACCGAGGCGCGAAGCCACGATGTTCCGGCACCAATGAATCGCTTAACCCCACCTGCTCGCTTCAGTTCCTACCGAACCATTAAACATCCAGATCATCGACCATCGTCGACTCTTCCATGATAACGCGGTAACGCTCGCTGGCGTCTTTCCCGAGGAGTTGCGAAAAGGTTTGGTCGGCCTCAACCTGGCTTTCGATATTGACTTGAAGAAGTGTTCGTGTCTTTGGATCCAGCGTCGTATCACGCAACTGCTGAGGAGTCATTTCCCCCAGACCTTTGAAACGCGTGACCTCGTACTTTCGGTTCGCGGCCAGCCCGGAAAGGATCTCTTCCTTGGCCGCGTCGTCCTGTGCGTAATGGACGTCCTTGCCGATAGAGATTCGGTAGAGCGGTGGTTGAGCCAGGTAGACTCGTCCCTGTCGAACCAGCTCCATCATGTGGCGGAACAGGAATGTCAGCAGCAGCGTGCTGATGTGGTATCCGTCGCTGTCGGCATCCATCAGAAGAATGACTCGGCCATAGCGAAGTCGACGAATATCGAAACCGGGACCAATCCCCGTCCCCAGTGTTTCAACAAGGTCGCTGATTTCCTGATTGGCAACGACCCGGGAAACCGTCAGCGACTCGGTGTTGAGTACTTTGCCACGCAACGGCAGGATTGCCTGCTTGCGACTGTCCCGGCCCATGCCTGCCGAGCCACCAGCCGAATCACCTTCGACGATGAACAGCTCTGACTCTTCCGGTTTCGTCGAGCGACAATCCAGCAGCTTGCCCGGCAGTGTCACTCGCTTGGACGATGCCGACTTTCGTTTAACTTCTTTGATGGCCTCGCGACTGGCCGCTCGCAACTTCGCTGCGAGAATCACTCGATAGATGATCGCGTCAGCGATTGTCGAGTTGTTATTCATCCAGGTTTCGACACCAGCGCGGACCAGACCTTCGACCTGCCCAGCAACTTCCGGATTGTTCAACTTTTCTTTCGTCTGCCCCTGGAACATCGGATCGGAATGGAACACCGACAGAATCGAACATGTTCCCTCGCGGATATCTTCCGGTCCAACCGCGACACCTTTTGGGCGAATTTCATGAACTTCCATGTAATTCTTGACGGCCTTCGTGATCCCCGATCTAAAGCCAGATTCGTGAGTCCCGCCGGCATGTGTCCGAATACCGTTCACGTAACTTCGTACCCACGTGTCGGATGACTCAGTCCAGCGAAGGGCAACTTCGTATCGCGTTCCGTCAGCGACGTCCTTTTCGATGGTGAACTTATCTTCATGGACCGACTTGCGTTTTTCGTCGCCCAGGATCTTGTCCAGGTAAGCCGCAATTCCATCGGGGTTGGAGTACTCGTGTGTCTCCTTCTTCACCTCGTCAACAAACGTAATTTTCAAGCCGCCATGAATAAACGAAATATCTTCAAGATGTTGACGAATCACGTCACTCTTGAAGTGGATCGTTCGAAAAATCTTTTCGTCAGGGCGAAAGAAGATCGTTGTTCCGTGCCCACGGAACGGCTTCACTTTTTTGACACGAGCCTTCGGGACTCCGCGGCAGTACTCCTGAAAGTATTCGTGCCCGTCGCGATGAACAGTCGCTGTCAGCTTCATCGAAAGAGCGTTCACGACCGACGAGCCTACGCCGTGCAGACCACCGCTTCGCGTGTAGTTCTTGTCGGAGAATTTCCCGCCGGCATGCAGCACGGTCAGAATGACTTCAAGTGCTGACTTCTTGTATTTTTTATGCTTGTCGACCGGGATACCACGACCATTGTCGCTGACAGTGCATGAGCAGCCGTCTTTGTGAAGCGTGACCTTGATGTCCGAGCAATGCCCAGCCAGGTACTCATCGACGGAGTTATCGACGACTTCCCATAGAAGGTGATGAAGCCCTTTGCTGTCGACGCCGCCGATGTACATCGAAGGCCGCATGCGGACGGCTTCGAGTCCTTCCAGAACGTCGATGTCATCCGCACTGTAAGACCGTTTTGCTTTTGGTTCGATTGCTGATGCCATGTCGCTCGATCATTTCCTTCGATCTGTTTTATCTCGTCCGAAATTCAGGATGTCGACCAACTCAACGATTCAGCGTCTACAAGACGGAATCTAAATCACGGTCTCTTCCCAAAGCCTCGCTGAATTACGCACAGCTTCCACGACTGTCACGTAATGGCCGTTTGCACGCCGAACAGTGAACCACGTCCTTCGACGGATTTCCCGTCAAGCTTGCGATCCCTCCGATCAATTTCCTGAATCCGCCCCATGATCGCCCCATGATCGCCCCAGTTGCGACTGACGAATTCTCCGACAGCAATTCGCACAACGCCCGACTGGCTAGTTGGACTTCTGCATCTGCTGATTCCGTTTTTGAACTTCCACTGCAATACTGGTATCGCCGCGTCGTGCCTCATCCTGTGCGGCGTTGACATCTCCATCAGATACGTTGCTCTGGAAAAAGCTGCCATAGAATTGGTCCAACGTCCGACTACTCCTCAAGAGCTGCCCAGTCGACCAGTTCGATCGACTCGGGGGCGATTGCTGAGAACTCGTTTCTTTGACTTGTCTTGATGCCTTTGCCGCCACGTGAAGTCACGTTGTACTTCATCTGGCCGAAGCTGAGAGTGGTGCCGTTGCTGTTGTCGACTCGAAGGGCGTCGCTGGGTCGGCTGAGCAATTTCGCTCCAAGAACTTCATCCCCGCTTTCCATTTTGATTCCCTTCACGCCGATACCCGGTCCGGACAGAACAGGCACGTCGTCCAGCGAGAAGTGGATGATACGAGCCTTCTTCGTTGCCAGAAACATGGTCTGGTGTTCGGTTATCAGCTCAACATGTACCACAGAGTCACCCTTGCGGAGTCGACAGAACTTACGACCGACTTTTGTCGATGGCTGCCGAAAGGTACTGAGCGAAACCCGCATCACCTGCCCCTGTGCCGTCGATACGAGTAAATGCGGAGCCGTACTGGCGTCGTCGTCTAACTCGTCTTCGGGCGTAAACCGGGCGTCAGTCGAAATCGCCATAACAATCGAAACACCATCCCCCATTCGAACGTGCTTAGCCAGTGGTTCGCCGTAACCGGATGATGCCGGAACCTGATCAATCGAAAGTGTGTACGCCACTCCGTCGCTGGAAAAGAAAATCGCGTTGTCGACCGTGCTGCCCGGTAAAACGTCCAGCACACTGTCGCCTTCCCGTACGCGAGTGTTCTTCACTTTGGCCAAACGACCGACACGCTTCAACCAACCTTCGCGAGTCACCACAACGTTTGTGTTTTCTCGCACGATGTACGTTTCGGCCGCGAACTCCGTGATCTCATCCGAAGATCCAATGCCCGTTCGGCGACGATCCGCGAATTCTTCTGATAGTTCGAGAAGTTCGTTGCGAACTACTTTCCACAGCTTCGATTCTGACTTCAGGATGTTGCGAATCTGCCGTGCCTGCTGCTCCTTATCCGCAAGTTCCTCACGAATGTCGTCAATTTCAAGTTTTGAAATTTTGTACAACTGCAATTCAAGAATCGCCATCGTCTGAACTTCATCCAGTGGAAACGCCTTCATCAGCTTCTTCGCCGCGTCCTGCTTGCCGGAACTCGCTCGGATCAACTTCAGAGCCTTGTCCAGCCCATTGAAGATGATGCAGAAGCCTTCGAGGATGTGGATTCTCTTTTCGAGCTGCGCCAACTGGTACTGAAATCGCTTGCGGACTGTTTCCTGGCGGAACACAAGAAAGTGCTGCAGCATGTCAACCAGTGTCGCTCGGGCAGGAACGAGCATTCCCGAATCATCCGGCACAAGGCACGTCGCGTTGTAAGAGAAATTCTGTTCGAGACTTGTGTTCTTATAAAGGTACGCAATCACGGCGTCCGGATCAGCGCCGGGCTTCAACTCAAGTACGATTCTCAGGCCGTTGCGATCGTCTGTTTCGTCGTTGACCTCTTCCAGCAGCGGGAGCTTGCGATTGGCGATGATGTTGCCGATTTCTGACGTCAGGCTGCCGGTTTCAACGTTGTACGGCACCGAGTAAATCACCAGTCGGTTCGGGACATCCTTGCGTCTCTCTTTGTCGAAACGCCATTCACCTCGGACTTTGACCGATCCCCTGCCATCTTCGTACATCTTTCGGATATCGGACCGGTCGGTGACGATTCGACCGCCGAGTGGGAAGTCTGGTCCTTTGATGTATTTCATCAATTGAGCGACAGTAGCCTCGGGAGTGTCGATCAGGTGGACGCAGGCCTTGATGACTTCAACCAGATTGTGTGGTGGAATACTCGTCGCCATGCCGACGGCAATTCCCTGTGCGCCGTTGACGAGCAGATTCGGATACCGAGCCGGCATCACAACGGGTTCCTGTGTGGCTCCGTCGTATGTGGCACGCATGTCGACGGTGTCGAACTTCAGCTCGTTCATCAGATGACCAGCGATCTTAGTCAACCGGGCTTCGGTGTAACGCGGAGCGGCCGCCGGCAATCCCATCACCGAACCGAAGTTGCCCTGACCATCAATCAAAGGTGCCCGGAACGTAAAATCCTGAGCCAGCCTGACGAGTGCGTCGTAAACCGACTGGTCACCGTGTGGATGGTAGTTGCCGGTCGTGTCACCGCAGATCTTCGCACACTTACGGGTCTTGGCATCGTGTGTCAGGTGCAGGCCGTTGTACATCACGTACAGAATTCGCCGCTGGACCGGCTTCAAGCCGTCACGGACGTCTGGCAGAGCTCGCGACTGAATGACCGACATCGCGTAGTTGAGGTATCGTCGCCGAGTCTCCTGGCTGATCGATACGAACTCGACACGGTCACCATCCTGGTCATTCGCCACATTCAATTCCTCAAAGTTTCCATCCGTGGATGAGCCCTGCTTATCAAGACTCGCTTTCGTTGCTCGGGATCCTTTCTTCGGAGCAGCCTTCTTTGGGGCCGCCGGCTTCTTCAATTTTGACGTCTTCCCGGGTTTCGCTTTCTTCTTAGCCAAGACTCCCTCCTGAGCACTCCATAATTCGACTCAAACCGCAGCCTGAGGTCGGCATCGTCAACCGGTAAAATCAAGTCTGGATCAGCTTAGCTCTACCATTTTTCGTCAGTGGTAATTGCTGCCAGTCCGGCTCAAGTGAATGGGCACTTGTGTCGCCCGTTCATCGATCCAACCACTCTGCTCACCCCGAATGATCAGACAAAGTAAAAACCGTCGCCACGCGAATTCACGAACAGCAGGCAACCTTTGCAGATCATTTCACGATGGACCGACAATGACAGCCCCATGCGCGTCAAAGTGTAACGGCTGCGGCAGGTTTTCCCACCGCGACGGTTCCTCTGATTGTGATTGTTGCAAGGTTTCTCCGGATCGCAGGACGACACATAACCCCCTATGTGGTAAGACATTCCAAAAAGGCCAACGAATCGATTCCAGTCTCACAGAATGATTCATCGGAGCAATCAAGGTCAGCCGAACGAGAGAACAGCTTTGAGCTGCGATGATCGCCGCAAGGCGGTCTGTGCGACGGTTTGAGGAGACTCATCTACTGAAATCTTCGCGGGCAGCCACAAGGCACATGGAAGAGCAGCAGCCAGATCCGCGGGAGACGGATCTTGATGCGTTTAATCAAAACGCCACGGAGGGAAACATGCTACGCAACACATTTACGGTGCTGATGGCACTGATGTCAGGCGCTGTCTGTCTCAGCGAAGTTCAGGCTCAAAATAACTACCCGCTTCCGCCGGCCCCGAATCCGCCCGGCGTCCGCGTCGGGCAGCCGACGATGCAGAAAGTCTCGCATCCAAACTGGCATCTGCCGGGGCGACCTGCCGCGTCAAAGGGAGTCGTTAAGGGATACCCGCGTCTGAACGCGCCGCTGTATTCGTCGCCGCAACAGAACATTCCGCCTCAAACCGGCGGAACGATGATCACCAACCGCGCGTTCGCGCCACACGAAATGCTTTATCCACACGAGTACCGGTCGATGTACGGGCCGTTTTACTACCGTGTGAAAGGAAACTGGATCTGGACTCCGTTCGGAATGGAGTCGCACGACAAGTGGGAACTTCTGGGTACCGAAGTCAAAGTGAAGTACCGATCAAATCGCAGCCTCTTCTCGCTGTTCACGCCTCGATAGTGAAACCTGTTACAGAGAAGTCCCACTAATAAATTATTCCAATTTGTTCCAAGTCCGGACAATCGAATCAGCCCAGATCAAGGACGAGTCACATGCTGATCATTAAGAAAAACCGCAAACGCCTGTGGAAACGGGTCGCCGCCGGGATCGTCATCCCGTCGGCATTGTCATACGGCATTGCCGCATTCGGACAGGACCCCGCACCGGCACCGGCAGCCGTTCAGGAAATCCCCATGCGGCCGATGGACAGTGCAGTCGCACCTCCGCCACCGGATCCCGATGCGGTAGACGTAGCTCCGGAAACGGTGAACACTCCAGGTGCTGCAGCCGCAGCACCTGGCTTGAGCGGCGGCTGCAGCCCCAACCGAGCCGGCTGCAATGCCGACAGGATTGTCTGCTCGCCTGACGGAACAGCGGCTGGCTCTGGTGCCGAAGGTCGATGTCGCGTGAGGGACGTCTGTAACAATGGACTTTACGGACCGACGACTGGCTGCCGAGCTGGTGGAGCCTGTGCCGCAAACGGTGGCTGCAACGCGGTTGGCGGTTGTCTGAGCGGCATGCCGTGCATGGGAGCTGCCGGAAGCTCCCTCAGCCCGGAAGTCTGTATGGGACGGCCTTACACACTCGGGGATCTGAAGCGGTCGCTGTTCGGAGCGAAATGCCACGGAAAAGAAATTCTCGGGATGGACGGCCACCTGGCCGGCTCACCACTCCATAACTGGTGGTGCGAACAACAATACAAGTCGCAATGCCGACGTGCTTACCGCAACCACGTTCTGGCTGCACACGTCCACAACAAATTCAACTACTTCACACCAAGTGGCGCGTGTGGCGAAGGAGCTCCACTATGGGGTCACTACAAACGAGTCTACGCGACCGAACCAGATTACTCGCACCCCAGCGACAGTCAGGTTTACGCGTCCCCCATCACCGGACACCCGACCGTAGTGCCGCTCGCACCAAACGTACGTCATCAATACAACTATTCATGGGGTTCGCCGTCGAGTCGATTAACTCCAATTTCGAACGTGATCCTGCCGCGTCGTAATTAAGAAGGCAGTGTGGAAGCGAACCCTTCCTGAACGCTGGTCTCAAAAATTTCTGAGGCCGCCGTCAGGAAAAACAGTCACAAGCGATCCCGCCTGCTCAAACACGCTTGAACAGGTAAATGTCAAAACGAACCTGTCAGCAGACAGCCAGTCGCTCACTTCAGCGGCGGGCAGGATGCAGACCGAGGCTCAAGGAACGGAGACATGACAATCAGAGTTCTTCGCACGTCGATACTCGCCGTGCTGGGGTTCGGCATCCTCGAATCGGCCGCCATGGCCGAAGGTGCAGACGGCATCGCCCGGGTGTCGCACAACATGTCGCATCCACAGTATCAGCAACCCGCAACCGGGCCGTACTACACCGTCAACGCGTGGGGACATCGGCCTCATCGGCAGCAGCCTAATCCAACCTACTGGACCTGGATGCCGCTCCCATTCCACGGGTGCTGTGACTACTGCGCCGACGCCAACTGTCCGGGAAAGAAAGGCTTCTGGACATTTCCAGCAGTCCGTTGGGCACTCGATCCGGATTATTACACCGTGTCTCCGGACTACGGATGGTCGCCACCGGCGAAGGTTCCTGTTCGACGTTCAAACGTCACTTACTCAAGCTACGGACCAGCCACCGCGGGTGCCGGAAGACCGGTTGCAACGCGCCGGCCAATCATCGCCACGCCAACCGACACCACGCAGCTCGGCTACTACTATCAGCATGTGCCGACGTGGCAACCAAAGAACATCCTTCCGGTTCCACCGCATCCGCGGCACTGGCACACGCGTCCGTGTCAACCAGATCAGAACAGGTCATATGTTCGGTGGATGAGAATCCAGAACGCCTGGGTGCCTCTGAAGCAGATGCCGGGCGTGCAGATGGGAAGTCCAGCTCCTGCCCAACCACAACCAATGGTCCCAGTACCGGCTGAAAACAACGCGGTTCCGGTGGTCCCAATGGGGCCACCTGCAAACGCTCCGGAAGCATTAAATACTCCAGAGATTCCAGAACTAATTCGAAACGTGAGTTCATAACTCACACTGCTGAAGAACAACCGCTCGAAGCATTTCGA
>CALGTK010000110.1 GCA_937904325.1 uncultured Planctomyces sp. | reverse complement strand
GGCAACGTTTCAACTGGCAACGTTTCAACGACTGCTGGCGTCTCCGCACTGACAATGTCAGGCGTCCCGGCAGGAGTCATCGGAGAAACAACCGACTCCGATGACTCCTGCTCGCTGGTCGGTGTCTCGCCCTGGGATACTTCGACAGTCGCAATGCTGGCTGGTGTGGCATCCGACGCGGCCGTCGGGACAACCTCAGGATCGCTTCCACAGCCCACCTGCAAAAGAGTACTGACCGAGCAGAATGCGATTAGCAAATAGCTGGCCGCTGAAGGTAGCGTACCAGTTGCCCGCTGAACGTTTTGAGTGTCAACCACAGTTCAACCTCGCCAGTTCAAGTTTAAGAATCCTGCCGAACAACTTCGCACGGAAGAACCATTCACATTTTTTGGAATTTGAATTAGCCGGGAATGCCTCAGATCAACAACTTTCATGAATTCCTCGCAGAAGTCAAAGCTGTTTCGAAGAACTACCATGGTCCGGTTAAAATCCAATCAAAAACATGTGCAGACTACTCCTGTTCCGGCGACCAGAAAAGTTGCGGCCTGGTATCAGCTCGCAGGTAAAGCGGATGCCTGGGGCGGCCGGCTTTTGTTTTGCCAAGACAGTGGATTGACCTGTTGAGAACCTTGCAGATTCTTTGTTCGCGTTTCTCCGTGCAGTGAGTGCCCCAGGCGGCGATGATCAGCCCAACATTTGGCCCCCAATGAGCAAACGCTTTGTCGTTGCCAGGGCCGACGGGTTTCGGCTCAGCTTTCATGACCTTCGGGTCTGTCGCACGGAAGCCGAACGCGTTCATCATGAGCAGGCCGGTAAAGCCCCAGTCCTTCGCAAAACGGATGCACCGCCTAACGGTTGGATCATTGTTGGTTTCATCGGCGGTTGATGGGTTCAGGCCGATGAACATCAACTGGTTCAGCTCACTCTCGAAATCCCAGCGTCGCCAGAGTGTGTAGCGGTACTTTCGGCATCGCGAGAATTCTGCGCCGTCACATTTTTCGATGTCAATCACGTTGGCTCCGTCAGAATTGTTTGCAGATTGAGGCCGTTCAGTCTCATCCTTGTACCAAAGTATCAACCACTCTTACCATCCATGCGTCCGGTGTTCTGATGTGCTCTTCGGAACCGTTCAGGCAGCGCGGAACGGCGGATCATCAGAAACGTATCCTGAAAGCAGATTTGAATACGAGTACGACGGATTCATGAACGACCGTGACTTCAGGATAGCTTCGCAAACTGGTGACTGGGCGACTCGGCAGCTTGCCGATTACGACGCTCGCACGCCGGGGTCTATCTTTAGCGAAGGTACAATCCTGAGTGTGGCTGACGGCTACGGACTTCAGTCGGCAGTGGCCTCGCTGCGGTGCGAACGCGGGGAACGAATCATCGGTTACAAAGTTGGATGCACGTCACCGAAGATTCGGAGTCAACTTGGCATTAACCATTGCGTGACCGGCCGACTGTTTGACACAGAGAAGCACGAGTCGGGCGTCACACTTTCGCGGCAGCACTTTGCAAATCTGGCAATTGAAGGTGAGCTGGGCGTCGAACTTGCTCATGAACCGACGGAACCGGACTTCCGTGGCTCTGGAATTCCAAACTGTGTCGCTCGCGTGTTCCCGGTCATTGAACTGCACCATCATGTGCTGCGTGGCGAATCGCCATCGGCAGGCGAGCTGATTGCTCACAACGCGATCAACGGCGGATTCGTCGAGGGAACTTCAGTGTCTCCTCGTGGATTCTCAGGTGATGCCTCACTGGCAATTTTTGCAGGCGATCGGTTAGTCGAAAATTGCACCGGACCGTCGCTGATCCAGACCATTCGTTCGTCTCTCAAGTGGCTTGCCGAAATTGTTCGAGAGCGTGGTGACAATTTGCAGCCTGGGCAGATTGTGCTGACGGGTTCCATTCCGAGTTTGATTCCGGTAACCGACAATTGTCGGTTCCGAGTGGAAGCCCCGCCGTTTGGTTTCGTCGAAGCGACTTTCGTTGCCTTAACGATATTAATTTCCTGGTTGGACTTATGGAGTTTTCAAGATGGCCTACGACGATTCGTTGATTGTTGACCACATCAAACAAACGCACGCAACTGATCTTATCAGTGAGCGGGAAAAGCATCTGGTCGGGCTAGCCGTGACGATGACTCGCGGTTGTCAGGTCTGCACAAAAAACCGAGTCGAGAAAGCTCGCGGAATCGGTATCTCGGATGAAGAACTCAACGCGCTGATCGCCGTGACGGCGGCGGTCAACAGCGGCGTAACCGGCGCAACAGCGAGGGTCGCGTTTGGCATGCTTGATACCGAAGCCAGTGCTGACTGTGGCGATGCTTGTTCACCGAATCCCCAATGATCAATCAGCAATCCAGTGAAAGGTGGTTCGATGAAGGACACTCCAAAGATTGGCACGGTCGGCGAAGAAAAATTCGTCGTCGGTGAGCAGGATTTGATTGACTTCGCGCATGACGGGATGCCTCGAATTCTGTGCACGCCGCGGCTGATCTGGTTTCTGGAGCACGCTGCTCGGAACGCCATGCTGCCATTTCTTGAGACGGGCGAAAGTACGGTCGGAGTGGTCGTCAATGTGGAGCATACCGCAGCAACTCCCTTCGGCGCCGACGTCGTCTGTCGTGCGCGAGTGATTTACGCTGATGGCCCATCGATCTCGTTTCAGCTGGAAGCATTCGATAAATACGAGCAGGTCGCGATCGGCACACACAAACTGCGGGTGATTGAAACTGCTCGCCTTGCCAGAAAGGTTGAGCGAAAGACACGGCAGTATCCGACCGGTTAATATCTGGTTCTTTCGTGGATTTGTGTGACTGGATCGTCGGCAAATTCCGGCGTAGGCACGGGCGGGCCGCCATCTGTAAGATGGCATCTCTACGCGTTATTTTTCGCTCTCTATTCCTCGCTCCTGCCATCCTTCAAACTGTCATGCCTCAGTCGCTTCAGGAATACGCGGTCTGGTTGAACCATCGCGATGATCTCATCTGGCCAAAAGTCCCAACAGTCGCGCCGGTGGCCGCAAAGGCTCACGATAAGCCGATCGCTGGGATCAAGGCAGTCGTCTGGAATCTTTACGGGACGCTGCTTCGCGTTACCGATGGCGAAATGCTGCTCAGCCATCACCTTGAGTTGCGGATGCAGGTCGCTCTGGAAAAGACTATCAGCGAATTCAACATGTGGAACAGCATGACTCGCAAGCCAGGCGCCCCCTGGGAGTACATCCTGCCCAAATATCGAGCGGCCCTGGAGGACATCGAACTGACGGCGAAAGTCGCTCCAGGCGATTTCGGACACGCCAATGGGTCGGCTGCCTGGCGACGAATTCTGGATTTACTCGATCAGAAGGAATATCAGTATGACGAGGGCTTTTACGGAAATCTCGATCAGCTCTCAGAGAAGATTGCGTACTTCTTTCAGTTGTGCCTGCAGGGCATCGAGGCAGCTCCAAACGCTGCCCACGCGATAATTGCAGTAAGTCAGAAAGGGCTGGTGCAGGGACTTCTGACGGACGCTCAGCCGTTCTCGTTGATACAGGCGTTGCGGGCTTTCGGGCAGCAGACTAAATTGCCACCGTTAAACGAACTGTTCGATCCAGCGTGTTTGATCCTTTCGTGCCAGGTGGGTGTGAGGAAGCCTTCGCCCACACTTTACGACACGTGTCTGCAGCGTTTTGCGGAAAAGGGCATTCAACCGGGTGAGATTCTGTATGTCGGAAACCGGCTGCAAAGTGATCTCGCCGTTGCGAAACAGCTCGGCATCAAAACAGCGTTGTACGTTGGTGACAAACTGAGCCTTAAAGCCAACTCGACCGAGATCAACAATAAGAATCTTCGACCGAAACGGCTTCTGACCGATTTGAAACAGGTCAGCAATATCGTCGGTCAATGATCGAAAAATGAGAGCTGACCAGTCCAGATGTCGGGCTCTTCAGCAAACCGGTAAGGCACAAGCACACTCGTCTCAACAGCGGATCACGGAGAACTTCTCATGCGTCCTCAGCAGATTTACGAGCTGGAAGAACTGGAGCTGGATTTTGACAATCCACTTCAAGACCTTCAGGAAATCCGCAAGGTCAATCCGCAGCGACACGAAATGGAGCAGTTGACTGGGATTCTCCACATCGATCGCGAAAACAACAGGATAGTCGGCTACAAAGAGGTCACCGATAAAGAGTTCTGGATCCAGGGACACATGCCCGGCTTTCCGCTGATGCCCGGTGTCGTGCTTTGTGAATGTGCAGCTCAACTGGCGGGTTTTTACGCTCGGAAGTTCCAGATTCTCGGTGGAGACTTCCTCGGGTTCGGCGGCATGAGTGATGTACGGTTTCGTGCCCCAGTTTTCCCAGGATCAAGACTCGTGCTGATGGCCAGGGTCGACCGCGTTCGTGCCGGAAGACGAGCCGAGTTCTCGTTCCAGGGCTACGTCGAAGGGAAAATGGTCTTCAGCGGAAACATGATCGGAGTTCCGATCAACCGCGACCAGGAAATCGCCTGATCAGTCACTGCCCGACAGAAACTGCAAGAGTGTGACGTCGCTCCGTACACTTTCGCCTGCTGGAACCGTACGACGATGCGTCCCGCCCCGGTCCTACGGTCACTACAAAGGCGCACGTGTCACCCCGGGATGAGGACTTTAATCTCGAGGGGCAATCTTGCAGGTTTGAAATAGCGAAGTTCCAGCAGGGCTGAAACAACACCCCTCATTCCCTTGCCATTCAAAATCTGGAAGATTTGCGGCACGATCTTCTGGAAAGATTTTTCCATTTCCTGTAAGTATTTTTGCCGAAGTGTGTTACAGACGCCGAAATTTAAGCATTTCTACCTCGAACCCTGCCAGAACCGGGATCTCTCATGCGAATTGTGACCTTTGGTGAAGTCATGCTGCGACTGGCTCCGGAAGATTCTTTGCGATTGCGACAGGTGATGCCCGGCCGGCTGGAAGCCACTTTCGGCGGCGGAGAACTGAATGTCGCCGTTTCACTGGCCTATCAAGGTGGCGAATCCGCGTTCCTGACAGCGTCACCGGATAACCCAATCACGGACGCACTTTCGCAGGAAATGCGGAAGCTCGGTGTCGATGACAGCCTGGTTCAGCGAGTCGACAACGGTCGATTCGGGATCTACTTCGTCGAAACTGGAGCTAACCAACGAGGCGGAACCGTCGTCTATGACCGCAGCGATTCGTCGATTGCCCTGGCAGGAGCCGACTCTTTCGATTTCACAGCTGCGTTCGAGGGGGCCGGTTGGTTTCACATTACAGGCATCACTCCAGCGATCAGCCGATCAGCCGCTGAAGCCGCATTGGCATCTGTGCAGGCTGCGAAAGCTCAAGGCCTGATGGTTTCCTGCGACCTGAACTTTCGAAAGAAACTATGGAAGTGGGACGGCAGCAAGTCCCCAGTTGAGCTTGCGCAAGCAACCATGGCTGAACTCGTCAAACACATCGACGTCGTCATCGCCAACGAGGAAGACGCAGACCTGTGTCTTGGAATCTCCGACGACGCATCCGACGTCGAGTCGGGACAAATCGACACCGCAGGATACGTCCGAGTCGCTCGACAGGTCGTGGAGCAGTTTCCGAATGTCTCGAAAGTCGCGATCACTCTGCGTGAAAGTATTTCCGCCAGTCACAACAACTGGGGGGCCATGCTGTTTGACGTAGCGACTGACGCAGCTCACTTCGCTCCGCTCGATAGCAACGGCAATTACTCGCCATACGAGATCCGCAACATCGTCGATCGTGTCGGAGCGGGAGACTCGTTCGCGGGCGGGCTGGTGTTTGCGCTCACAACTCCAGAGCTGGCCGAACCGGCAACAGCGATTCGGTACGCCGTGGCGGCAAGCTGCCTGAAGCACAGTATCAAAGCTGACTTCAATTATTCGACACGATCGGAAATTGAAGCTCTGATGCGAGGCAGCGGCTCGGGCCGAGTGCAGAGATAGTCGCAAAGTTGGTTTGATCGGACGACGTAAACCTTGCCGCGCGACCGATCGTGTCGTAACGACAGTTCCGCCAGACCTGTCCGCACGAGCGTTACGCGCGATCGCCTGCGCACGATCGATAGTCTTTGCGGAGCCGAT
Organism: uncultured Planctomyces sp.; assembly: GCA_937904325.1. Lineage (GTDB taxonomy): Bacteria > Planctomycetota > Planctomycetia > Planctomycetales > Planctomycetaceae > JABMPE01. The sequence goes on along the minus strand of CALGTK010000110.1, from coordinate 21,699 downwards.
CTGTGCGACACGTCTCTCTTTGGAATGGTGAAATGCATGTGGATTTGCATTGGAGCATGAGCCTGTGATTCGTATCGTCGAATCGTTGAACACTCCCCACTCAAGTTCCCACCTTCACTCGCGGAGAGACTTCTATGAAACGTTCTGTCGCTGCATTACTGACTGTTGCCGCTTTGTCATTCCAGATCGCTCCAGCCTGGGCTGGCGATTGTGGCTGCCCGTCAGGATTCAAGCTACCGAAGCTTGAACTTCCAAAACTATGCCCGCCGAAACTGGAACTTCCAAAACTTTGTCTTCCGAAACTGGACCTGCCGAAGCTTTGTCTTCCAAAACTGAACATGCCGAAGCTTGACCTTTGCTCGATGAAACCATCGTGTGCCGCTCCGGCTGCCAAATGCTGCACGGCCAAGCCAAGCTGTGCTGCTCCAGCGGCGGCTTGTGCTCCCGCGTGTTCGCCGAAAGGGCCAAGCTGTGCTGCTCCGGCTTCTGCACCTTGCCCTCCTGGGTGTGCCGCGCCGACGAAAGCGGCTCCAGCCCCAGCTCCCCCGGCTGAACTCTCGCCATCTGCTGCTGGCAAGTCTGCCTGAAATAAGACGGCATTTGCTGTTTGAAACGAATCCCTGGCAAGCCCGGTTTCTCGCGTGAGACCGGGCTTGTTTTTTGTCAGGTCACGCAAGTCGGCCACCCGCAACGCTGAGGTCAACATTCGTAATCGACCGTGTTGATCCTTAACTTTCCCGTCCCGCAGCGGTATCCTCGGCTGTTGGTTCTAGTTGTACAGGGCCGACGCAAAGTGTCAGCACCGAGTGGCTTATTCACAGTTTCTTCTTTCTCGGACAGACACAACGCAACCGCTGGCAGGATTCGGCGGCGATGGTCAGATCAAACCTCTGACACCACTTCCACGGACGAAATTCGGGATGCCGTTATCCCTGATCGATCATGCTTTGTCTGAGACCGTCCAGGTATTGCTAGAATCCAACCGACGAGAACGCTTCTGTATAGATATACGACAAAACAACTGTACTGAGAACGCTCTGAATCTCACTCTGAGGATTGCGTGATGAAGTTGCGAGGAGTTTCAACGCTGACAATTCTATTCGGGCTGACGTTGTCGATGATTGATGTCGACACAGCGGCAGCTCAGGAAACCGAAGCCGCAACACGACAGTTTGCAGCCGCCGTCGGGGTTCAGAATCAGAAGCTCTACGACCTTGCAAGCGACGAGTGGCAGACTTTCCTGCGAAAGTACCCCAACGATCCGAGGCAGGATAAAGCTCAGCATTACCTCGGCACGTGCCTGCTCCAGGAGAAGAAGTACGACCTGGCAATCAAAGCGTTCGGAACCGTGATAGCAAAGTATCCGAAGTTCGAACAACTCGATCAGTCGATGGTCAATCTGGGAATCGCGCAGTACGGACAGGCTCAAGCTTCCAAAAAACCAACTGATTATGCGAAGGCCGAGCGAACGCTGCAGATCTTCCAAAGGCAGTTTCCGAAGAGCCCACTGGTTGCTCGCGCGTTGTACTATCGAGGCGAAAGTCTCTACCAGCAGGAACTGCTTGACGGTGCCGCGACAGCGTATGCCGAATTGATTCAGAAGTTTCCGCAAAACGCACTCGCTGCCGACGCGTTCTACGCGCTGGGTGTTACTCAGGAAGCACTCAAGCAGACAGCGAAGGCGAAAGCCACGTTTGCCAGCTTCACGAGACGCTTTCCCGGCAATCCGCTGATCACGGAAGTCCGGATGCGACAGGCCGAAATGCTGTTCGCAGCCGGCGACTTTGGCAAAGCCAAACCGCTTTTTGAACAAGTCAGTGCGAACACAGATTTCCACCTCGCTGACGTTGCGATGCTGCGTTCTGCCAGGTGCCTTTACGAAGAAGAAAAGTACGACGAATCAGCAAAACTCTACTGGCGAGTCACTCGCGAATTCAAAGGCACCAGGCATTACGGCGCCGCGGTACTCGCAGGTTCGAAGTGTTACTTCCTGGTCGGAAAGTATGCATTGGCCCGGTCGGGCCTCGAACTCGTCGTCAGGAAGAATGGTCCCGAAGCGGCAGAAGCGTTGCAGTGGATGGCTCGTTCCTACATGAAGGAAGAGCAGCCTCAACGTGCACTGGATTTGTTAATCAGCGGATTGAGGAAATTTCGCAACAGCCCGACGTACCCGTTTCTGTTGCTGGCGAAGATTGATGCTGAGTACGAAGTCGCGACCGACCGCAGTTCCACGATCGCTCAGTATGCGAGCTTCGCTAAGTCTTACCCGACTCACGAACTGGCTCCGCAGGCTCAGTACACAGCGGCTCTGACAGCGCTCGACGTGGAAGATTACGGAAACGCCAAACAGCACAGCGACGAATTCCTCTCGCGGTTCCCCAACGACAAACTGGCGACAGACGTGATATTCATCGCGGCCGAAAGTCAGCTTCTTCAGGAAGACTTTGCCGGCGCGGAACAGCGATATCAGCAATTTCTGTCGAAGGCTCCTGGACACGCCAGCGCCCCGCGTGCGAAAGTTCGGCAGGCTCTGGCGATGCATATGGCTGGAAAATACGCAGCGGCGATTACTTCGCTCGAAGCGGCGTCGACATCGCTGACCGATCCTGCCTTGAAGAGTGAAGCTCAAGCTTTGACCGGCCGCAGTCTGTTCGCTCAAGGCAAGTTCGATCTAGCAGCGGCTTCTCTTGAGAAATCTCTGGCAACAAAGCCAGACACCGAGCAATCTGACGAAACAATGCTCGTTCTGGCTGACGCGTATCGGCAGCTTGATCGGCAGTCGGCTTCGACATCGCTGTTGAAGAGGGTCGTGCAGCAGTTTCCAAACAGTAGCCGGCTGGACGAAGCAACGTTCCGACTTGGCGAAGCCGCTTACGAACAAGGAAATCTCGAAGAAGCCGTCAGCCAGTATTCGGCGGTCGTTCAACGTTGGCCGGACGGGCAGTTTGCTCCGCATGCTCAATACGGGCTCGGCTGGACGTATTTCAATGCCGAAGAGTTCGTCAGCACGATCAAAGCCATGTCGACGCTGCTGGAGAAGTTTCGGACTTCGGAAGTCGCGCCGAAAGGGTACTACGTTCGCGCGATGGCCAATTACCAGATCGGTGAACTTCAGTCGGTACTCAACGACGTCCAGGCTTATCTTCTTACGAATCCGAAATTGAACGATGCTCAAGATGCGAAGTATGTCAAAGGGCTGGCCCTGGCCGGACTCGGAAAATTCGATGACGCGGCATCCGAGTACAAAGCGATTCTTCAGGCAGTTCCAAACTACGAAGCCGCAGACAAGGTTGCCTACGAGCTCGCGTGGGCACACGTCGAACTTGGCCGACAGGCTGATTCAATCGCGGCGTTTGAGAAACTCGCCAGTCAGTACCCCAGCAGTCCGCTGGTGGCCGAAAGCCTGTTCCGCGTTGGTGAGTCGTGGTACGAGTCCGGCGACTTTGCCAAAGCCGCTCCCGCTTACAAGGCAGCGTACGACAAGGCCGGCAAAACAGAGATCGGCGAGAACGCTTTGCACAAACTCGCCTGGAGCCATCTCAAAGCGGAGCAGTTTTCTCAGGCTGGTGACGGGTTTGCTCAACAACTCGAAGCATTCCCAAATGGCGAACTGTCCAGCGACGCGACCTTCCTGCAAGGCGAATGCTGGTTCAAGCAGAAGAAGTGGGAAGCAGCTCTGCCATGGTACGAAAAGGTGATCGCGACGCAAAACCCTCAGTACTACGCACTTTCGCTTTTCCGTACGGGAGAGTGTCAGGGTAAGCTGGAAGCGTGGAAGAAGAGTCAGCAGATTCACGAAAAAGTGCTGGCCAATTTCCCTGACTTCGAACTACGGGCTGAAGCTCGATACGGAGCTGGCTGGGCGTTGCAGCAGCAGGGGCAACTCGCCGAAGCCATCAAGCAGTACGAACTTGTCACGGAAGAAACTCAGACGGAAACGGCAGCGAAAGCACGCTTCATGATTGGCGAGTGTTGCTTCGCGAAGAAAGAACACAAGGAAGCGACGAGACATTTCCTCAAAGCAGCCTACTCGTACGGTCACAAAGAATGGTCGCCGATGGCGTTCTTCGAAGCGGGACGTTGTTTTGAAGTTCTACGGGACTCGGCCCAGGCAAAAAACTGTTATCAGCAGCTTGTCGAAAAGTATGGAGAGCATTCAAAAGTTCGAGACGCACGACGACGGCTCGCAGCACTCGGTGGATGAGACAAAACCAAAATTAAGAGTAGGCTGAAGCTGGACCCGGCTTTATCAATTGGGCATTGCCGGGGCACGATCCAGCCTGCGTCACTGAGCAACTAACGACAGCGACGATTGCTTCGAAATGGGAAACAGCATGTCACTGACTGAACCTGATAAAACGACACGAACTCGACTCCGCCTGGTCGTGCTGGCATTCAGTTTGATATTCTCGCTGTCTCCGATGCTGGGGCACGCTCAGGACGGAATCGTCTCGCCAGAACCGGCACCAGTGGAAACAGGCACCGGTACAGCCATGCCATCCCTATGGGATCTGGCGGTCCAGGGCGGTCTGTTCATGATTCCGATCGGGCTTGCTTCGATTGTCGTCGTGGCCTTCACGCTTGAACGGATCATCGGTCTTCGGCTAAGAAAAATCATGCCGCCGCAGCTACTGGTTGATCTGCGAAAACTCAACGCCGGCAACGGTATTGATCCTCGCGAAGCCTACGATATCTGCCAGAAGTACCCGTCGCCGCTGGCGAACGCCGTTCAAGCGGCTGTACTGAAAGTTGGACGTCCGCACGCCGAATTGGAGAAATCGGTTGAAGACGCTGTCGCTCGAGAATCCGCTGACATGTCGAGAAACTTTCGACCGATCAACGTCGTCGCCACGATCGCTCCGCTGCTCGGCCTCATCGGCACGGTTCAGGGAATGATCCAGGCTTTCATGGTCATCAGCTCGACGACGTCGACAGGCACGGCAAAGGCGCAGGAACTTGCCCACGGAATTTACACGGCCCTGGTGACAACATTCGCCGGTCTTGTCGTTGCGGTTGTGGCCGTTCTGCTGGCAAACTTTCTCGAAGGCCGACTCGATCGAATTCTTCGCTCAATGGAAGAATTATTCCTCGACCTGGTTCCACAGTTCGAGCGGTACGAAGGCAAACTTCGAGTTGCCAGAACTCACAATGAGGAGTCTGGTGAATCCAGAATTCTGCTCAAAGGCACTGCCCGGAAGCAAGCTGCGAAACCACAGACCGAAGTTCCGTTCGCATCGGATAACGACTCAGTGAATGTGGACGAACGACCTCGCAGCCTGTGGGGAGTAATGGGTGACTCTGAGTAGGCCAGGCTTCGACAGACAGAGTTACTCCTGAAAACAGCACACGCCACTATTCAACAGGTAATCTACTCAACAGGTAATTTACAGCAAACTTCGTCAGGCCAGGCTTGACCTGCACTTTGAGAATTCCCATGCAGTTTCAACTTCAGAAAAACGCCGAAAAGCGACGTCTGGATATGACGCCGATGATCGACTGCGTCTTTCAGTTGTTGCTGTTTTTTCTGGTGGCCAGCCATTTTGAAGAGCAGGCTCGCATGACGGGCGAAGGGGAACTCGATGCTAATCTTCCCGAAGCCGCTGCGGCCATGCCGATGGTCATGCGACCTCGCGAACTGATCGTCAATATCGACAGTCTGGGACAATTCTTTGTCAGTGGCGAGGTGCAGTCTGAACCACAATTGGGCAATCTGCTGAGACGTTCTCAGGTCGACAATCCAGGAAACCAGGCAGTCGTCATTCGTGGCGACGAAACGGCTGACTGGAAATACATCGCTCGTGTTATGAGCCTTTGTAATCAAGCGAAGATCAACGACTACCGTGTTGCCGTCGTTCCAGAAGACGAAGCGGCACCTGGGAATTAGCTGTCTGACCAGGCAGTATGGAGAATCAAGTGGCAAGCCTTTTGCGGATGTCCGAAAATGAGCTGGCGAAACATGTCGCCGGCCAGGGCTTCCGTGCGTACGGTGCCGTCAGCATGGCAACGCTGGCCACCGTTCTGGCATTCCTGGGAATGGCATCACGTCAGGCAATGGGGGAGCCCGAACCCGTCTTACCCGGAGCCGGCAGCACGGCCGTTCAGATCGGTTGGGCAGTGAGTCTGGGGCTGTTGATGCTGGGGGCCTGGTGGCTCGCTCGTAATGTGATCATGAAACGGCTGCAGACGACGATCGTTGTCAGCCTGTTGCTGCACCTGCTGACGTGCGTCGTTTTTCAACGACTGAATGTCGACTTTCCCTTAGCGAACGTGGCCGAAGCGGAAGAGGGTGAGTCTTCGGCGCTTTCCAACGTTACGTTGCCGGATTACGGCGGGATGGAAGCGTCAGGCGCGCAAACTCCTGATTGGGAAGCTACGACTGAAAACGCCGTCACCGATGCTCGAATGGAAGAAGTTCAGCGGCAGGTCAACGAAATCGAAGTTTCGAATGAACAGGAACGAGCGGAGATCGAGCGGCAGCAGAAAATCGCTCGTGCCAAAGAAATGCAGCGTCAGGAAGTCGCAGTTCGGCAACGCGAAATGGCGGCGGAACTTCAACGGCAGGTCGCAGAGGACCAAGCTGCGGCTGCTAATGCAGAAGCTGCCCCTGAAGTCACTACCCAAGCTGCGGCGGATGCCGAGCTGCAAGCTCGCGCCGAAGCCGCACGAGCTGAAAACAGCGTGCAGACTTCGGAGCGTGAGCGAACAGAGATCGAAACTCAATCCGATCCGCTGGTCAGGGCTCAGCAATTGAAGTCCCAGCGAGCAGAGATAACTCCCGAACAGCGAAGTTTCGAAGCGGCCCGTCGCGAAGCAACAGCGGCTCAAGCTGTCGAAGCTGCGGCGGCGGCGGTGGTCGAAGTCGCGACAGCAGACTCGGCCGAAGCTACAGCTCGCGAGCGGAAAATGGCGTTGCAGCGGCAGTCGCAAGCCAGCCTTTCGGAACAGCAGCGACAAATAGAAAACTCGCCCGCGGCGTCTCGAGAAGTCACCGTTCAAAACGCGGCAACCGACAATCTGCCGCCGGCTGAAAGAACGCTATCAGACGCTGCACCGGCCATTGGCGAAGCGGCGGCTCAACAGCGAAGCACCAGCAGCGCGGCGGGAGCCCTTTCCTCATCCGAGGCTGCTGCGCAGTCGGTTGAAGTCGCATCGATCGCTGGAGCAAGCACGCCAACGCTGGACGCAACGGCCTCGTCGTCAGTCGCGAACCGAGGAAACACGGGTAGTGTTCCCATCGGAGCGGCGCAAACCGGCGGCGGTGCCTTTTCCGGAGCAAGCGCCAACGCGACGGTTGCCGCGATCGGTTCCAGAGCGATCGGCCGGCAATCATCGACCGGTGCAGGAAAGCCTCAACTGGGCAACGCAGTCAGCTCGCCCGTCGCCAACGGCGCTGGCAGAAGCAGACAACGACAAGCATTGAGCGGAAGCGGAACTCGCGCAGGCAAAGTTGCCGTTGCATCTGTTGGATCAAGCCGAGCATCTGGAAACACGGTGCTTTCATCAGGTCCTGCTTCGACGTCAGTGCAACGTTCAACGGGCGGATTAGCAAACACCGTCACTTCGCGCCCCGGTGGTGGAACGGGCGGAGGATCAGCGCCATCGGCAGCTCGATCAACTACTGTTCGCGGAACCGGATCAGGCAGCGGAATCAGCGGTCTGGCCACGCGAGGATCATCCGAGCCAACTTCCAGGTTGAGCCGCAATGCCGGCCTGTCAACTGATGGCCCATCAAGACTGCCGGCCGGCCGTTCAACAAGCGTAGCCGCGTTACCACCGGGAGCGGCTTTGGCCGAACAGGGGGGTAAACTTGTCATGGCGGGACCACAGGCCCCGACGAGTTCCGGCGGTGGGCTGTCTGCGCGGCGAGTCAGTGGGCTCAGTGGACCTCGAACAACAGGCATCGGAAGAAGTACCGCTGGTCTGCCAGGCACGAGCCGTTCAACAGGCATCGGTCGAGTACGTTCGTCACTGCCGATTTCAGGTGGTGGTAGTCGTGGTTTGAGCCGGAGTCGTTCAACTGGACTGGGCCGGCCTGTGCTGGCTTCAGCTTCAGAAATCGCTGGCCTGATCAAACGCAGCACGCCGGGCGACGGTGCCATTCAAAGTGGGCCGATCAGTGCCGGTTTTTCAATGCGACGACCGGACGTCCGGCGTGAAGCCGTGCGGAAGCTTGGTGGCAACGATGCCTCTGAACAAGCGGTTGAACGCGGCTTGAAGTGGCTCGCCGATCACCAGTTCGCAGCCGGCAACTGGAGCATTCACGAACTCAACTGCAAAGACCACAACTGTCTCGGGCATGGAAACTTTGAGGCGGATACAGCAGCAACTGGACTCGCTCTTCTAGCATTTCTCGGAGCGGGACATTCGCATCGTTCGGGCGAATACCAGAACCAGGTTGGGCGAGGAATCCAATGGCTGGTTCACAGTCAGAAAACCAACGGTGACTTATTTACAGACAAATCACAATTCCTCTGGCTGTACAGTCACGGCATGGCCGCCATCGCCCTTTGCGAAGCGTACGGCATGACAAAAGATCCAGCGTTGAAAGAGCCAGCTCAAAAGTCACTCGACTTCATCGTCGCGGCACAACACCCTGGATTTGGTGCATGGCGATATCGGCCGCAGTTCGAGTCGGACACTTCGGTGTCGGGCTGGCAATTGATGGCGCTAAAAAGTGGGCAGATGGCAGGACTGTCCGTTCCACAATCCGCCTATGATGGCGTTTCGAGGTGGCTCGACTCGGTCGAAAACAAATCATCGCCCGGTCGATTCTCGTATCACCCCAGCAAACCGAATTCTCAGGCGATGACTGCGGAAGGTTTGTTGATGCGGCAGTACCTGGGCGCAGGCCGCTCCGATCCTGCACTGCAGGCAGGAGCCAACTATCTAAGGCAGCGACTTCCCAGGCTGGAAGAACGAGACACTTACTACTGGTACTACGCGACACAGGTGATGTTCCACATGCAGGGTGAAAACTGGTCCGCATGGAATGCGAAGATTCGCGATTTGCTGGCCGATACGCAGCAGAAAGGAACTGGTTTGGCAGGAAGCTGGTCTCCGACATCGCCCACAAAATCCAAGTGGGGCGAAGCCGGCGGCCGCCATTACGTGACATGCCTCAACCTGCTGATGCTCGAGGTCTACTACCGCCACCTCCCTCTGTACATCGAATTCAACGTGAAAGACTGACCCAGCTCAACGATTAATCTTTGGACAATGCTGAGTCTATTCTTTCTCTGGCGTCGGAATCGTATCGACAAGCTTGTGGAGCGTTTCGAGAGTGAGGTGAATGTCGACGGACTCTCGTCCGGGTTGGCCATTCTCGGCGCGGTATCGACGGAAGAGGAACGTGCCGTTTGACTGGGCCGACAGCAGGACTTCGTAGAATTGCGTGTCTGTGTAAGTTCGGTCCGGCGGGATTGAGCGGATGAGGACCTGACTGCTGCGTTTGTCGATTTCGATGGGGCCGATGTTTTCGAGCTGGTAGGTATCAAGATTCTGTTTGCTGGCGAGAGCCTCGATAAGGGTATGACCGTTCTGCATGGCACCTCTCCTTCCTTTACGGAAGTGCGGTCCTCTCCGTCGCCCTCGTGGCGGAGTGGATTTCAGTCGTGAGCCGGCTGTCGAACCATCAACGCAGCCTCAGCGAAGTGGCGTCAGCAGAAGCAACGCAAGAAAGAGTCGGAGTACGTGGTCCGTCCCATCCGGCGTCACGTCGACCTGAGAGCCACAGTCGGCTCAGAAAAAAGGGCCAGTAAAGGGGTCATCCCCGCTCAACGCTGCGAAGGTCTCCATCGTCGATTGGCGTCGCTGATCACTTAGCTGGCTGATCACTTAGCTGGCTGATCACTTAGCTGGCTGATCACTCAGCTGGCTGATCACTCAGTTGAAAGAGAGAAGTCGTCGATGCCGATAGCGGCCTCCAAAACTGCCATCCGTCTGCTTACTCATACGTGACGAAGTGAGTAAATACCAATTCGCCCGTATGAATGAGTACGTCGAGGCAAGCCGATTTGCTGATTGACTTGGAGCAAATCTGCAGTTTCAAACGGAGACAACATTGCTGTTCGAGATTGGCTGGTTGGCCATTTACCTGAACGAATCTCATAAATCGGCCCGACACAAGCGTAGCCAGGCAGCGGAAAGTAACAGCTAGACGCTCAATGCAGCTCCTGTCGCCGCGTATAGTTGAATTCGCATCCACCGAAACAAATGACGCCGTTGGTGAGGCGGGCAACTCCGAATAAATGTCGGCGGTACCGAAGCCGGATTCTGGTGATACCTGGCTCCAGCCCGGCAACATGCCCCACTATTGATCCGTCGGCAGATACGAACTGACAGAGCTGTATCCAACGGTCAACTTCTCCAGTTTCGGGACGGGCTACAGAAGTAACCCGAACGTCAATGTTTAGTCGTCACACTTCGACATACACCTGGGCGGCCCTCGCCTGACTGAGGGGCTGCTGAACGTTAGGCATGCGATCGGGAGGCAGCAGACCCGAGCCCCGGAACGACGACGTCCACGACAGCAAAGGCTTTGTCATCATTCGTCGTCGCTTCTGGATGCATGCCTGCAAAAACTGATGCCGCTCCTTCGGCAAACGTCTATTGAAACCGAGTCGCCCGATAAACTCGCGCAGAGCGAGTGCCGGATGGCAGAACGCCGAGCGGTGAATGTCCGGGAGTCAGGCTCGAAGTTTGCGGAGCAGGCTCAGGTTTCACAGCATCGACTGTTGGTTCCTGAGGTTCCGCTGGCTGAACCGGCTGCGGTACCGAGTAGTTCTGCTGAGGCTGAGCGGCGGGTACCTGAGGACTCTGATTGTCAGGTTGCGGCTGGGTAGCTCGCGGTTGAGCAGGTTGCGGCTGGTACTGGTAAGGCCGAGCGACCTGCTGCTGAGGCAACAGTCGTTGTTGGATAGGTTGTTGCTGCACCCGTTGTCGCTGTACGGGCGCCGGGCGATAAGTCGGCTGGTACTGCGGCGAACGGACTGCCACTTGTGGTTGCGGGTACCCTGGTCGTGCCTGTTGATATTGGGGCTGCGGCTGGTACGCCTGTTGATGTTGGAACTGCGATTGCTGACGCGACGTCGGATACTGTGCGGCCTGCTGATTCTGGCAGCCGCATGGAGCCTGCGGTCGTCGGAACTGCTGAGCCGGTTGACGCCACGGTTGTTGCGGAGCGGACTGGTAGTGCATTGGAAATTGCGGGACAGAGTTCACCCCTGAAGAGCACGTCGAGCAGCCGCCATTCAACGGGTACTGATTCACGACAACTCCTTCCATCACGTATCCATTGCTCCCGCAAGGACTGCATGACGAAACACAAGGACTACAAGATGGAGCACACGGTGCACAACACGAAGAAACGCAAGGGTTGCAGCACGAGCTCAGTGCTGACAGCTTGCATCGCACTCGGTCCTTGACGTTCTGCATCTTATATTTCACGGCATAGAACGGGTACGTGACTGTTCCCAGTAAAGCACTCATTCCGCAGCCTGTTGGGCAGCACGATGTCTCACAGCAAGGCGTTGGACAACACGGAAGCGGGCAGCAACTCTGCACGATCGGTGCACAACAGCCCGTTTGGATGATGTTCGAATCTTTGATGACGCTCGATGTTTCAAACCCCATCCTGCGAACAGGGCCAGACGGAAACAAACCGGCTGACGGCACAGGAGTTTCGGACTCAAATGGCGGCAGCGCCGGCGGAGCAGAAACCGGTCGGGAGGTCCCTCTCGACCGTAAATTTGTCGATGCCGGAGCCGGAAGGATCAACGATTCCTGCGCATCCAGCACAGGTTTCAGCTTCGGCGGCTGGAGCACGGGTTCCAGCTTCGGCGGCTGATGCGGTTCGGCGTGGGTCTGCGTCTTCAACTTGCGGAACGGGACCATCGAATCGAGCGACGGAATGCTCGAAGGTGGGAAGGCAGGAAGGTGGTCGACGTAGTCACGGGTGGCCTGACAGCCGACCAGACCGGCAGCCACAACCACGCCCGCGGCAATACTGATGCGCATGCGGATAGAGAGGTTCATGTCGGAAATGCCTCGTGCAATCGATGTGAGTGTTTCGTGATGTACTTCGCCGGGGCATCATGCCGCTCAGGAAGAAATGCACCTCGAATATCGACAGCCGGAAACCAGCGAGAGCAGCACAACGCTGCCAATTTCACAACGACTCACAAACACAGTCTGTCTGGCGCAGAGTTCCCGTCGACACGCAATGTCGCCACTGCACCCGATCTGAAGCCTGTACCGGTCGTGTCGAGCAAGACCGATAATCCACCTCCGATCCTGCCGAGCAATCTGGTTCTGCCACCAGCAACATTCGTACTACCTGCGAGCATGGATCGGTTCACGACAGCCAGGCGTCAATCCATGCTCCCGTCTACTCGCAACCACATCGCAGGCGTTCAGGCTTTATATACGGAACTTACGAACTCGGAGTCAGCAGTCGCTCGGCACCGCTTTCTCGCAGTTGTGCAGCGACCTCGATACCGAGTGCTTCCGCATTTTCCGGCAAGTCTGTTGCCGATGCTTCAAGACGATCGATTCCATCCAGACTTAGCACAACACCACGCAGCTTCAGACGGCCGTCGTCGCAAAAGCTCGTCGTTGTCCCAACCGGAGCGTGACAGCCTGCTCGCAAATCACGCAGCAAGCTTCGCTCGGCGGATACGGCAGCGACAACATTTGCGTCAGAGATTTCCTTTAGCAGATCGATAACGAAATCGTCGTCCTCTCGACATTCGATTCCGAGTGCCCCTTGACCAACTGCATGCAACATCAAAGGTGGAACCAGAAGACTCGAAATTCGACCTGCATGCCCAAGTCGACGCAGGCCCGCTTCCGCGAGAATAATGGCGTCAAACTCGCCGTCGTCCAGTTTCTGAATCCGAGTCTCAACGTTGCCTCGGTTCTCAGACATCTGCAAATCCGGTCGAACGTGCAACAACTGAGCCTGTCGTCGAGGGCTTCCCGTTCCAATTTTTGCCCCGGCCATCAGCACATCAAACGACATCGTCTCCAATCGTTCGGAACACTCGATGTCGACATGACGAGGCAGAACCAACGCGTCGGCTACAGGTGCACGTTCCGGAATTCCTGCGAGATTCAACCCAGCAGTCACGTCGGTTGGAAGATCTTTTAAACTGTGAACAGCAAGATCCGCCTTGCCGCTCAGGACTGCATTCTGAACTTCTTTAGTGAAGACCCCCTGCCCCCCCATCGAAGCCAAAGCCGTTGCGCGATCCCGATCGCCAATCGTCGACACATCGACCAGTTCCACTGAGCAATCTTCAACACATTCAAGAATCCGATCCCGAACGTGGTTCGCCTGCCACAATGCCAGCGGGCTTGTACGAGTCGCTATCCGGATCACATTTCGGTCGTCATCCGCCACAGGCGGTACTCCATTTTCCGACTGGATGTCAGTCGGGCGTGTGCGGCAATGTGCAGGTTGCCAGCCGCCTGTCAGTGACTCTCTGAATCTGGCGGCGACCGTTCCAGGGCGAGTCTTGCAATTTGACTATGCCTTCAACACATCCAGAACTTTGTCGGCCATTGCTGTCGTGCTGAGCGACTCGCCACCTCGTGCGATATCTTTCGTTCTGAAACCGGCATCGAGGACCGCATCGACAGCTTTTTCAATCAAAGATGCTTCTTCTTCCAGACCGAGCGAGTGCCGCAGCAACATTGCCGTTGCGAGGATCGTCGCGAGCGGATTGGCCAATCCCTGACCTGCAATATCGGGAGCTGAACCGTGAATCGGTTCGTAAAGTCCAGGACCGGACTCACCGATCGATGCAGACGGCAACATCCCCAGCGAACCGGTCAACATTGAGCCTTCGTCGGTAAGGATGTCGCCAAACATGTTTCCGGTGACGACGACATCAAAGTCGCGAGGTCGAGAAATCAGGTGCATGGCCATCGCGTCGACAAGCACGACATCGTAATTGACATCTGAAAATTCTTTGGCAACAACATCGCCAGCAGCCTGTCGCCACAACCGGGAAACTTCAAGAACGTTGGCTTTATCGACTGAGGTCAGGTGGTTACTTCGATTCGTTGCAGCCGCGGCAGCCAACCGAACGATTCGCTCCACTTCGCCGGTCGAGTAGACCATCTCGCTACTGGCAACTTCTCCGCTCTCGTGCGGGCCGCGGCTCGATCCACCAAAATAGATCCCGCCGGTCAACTCGCGGAAGAACAGAATATCGACGCCTTCAACTATTTCCTGACGGAGCGGCGAGGATTCCAGTAGAGCTTTGTAAGTTTTGATCGGACGCAGATTCGCGAACAGCTTCAAGTCTTTTCGCAGTTTGAGCAGTCCGGCTTCCGGCCGGGTCTTCGCGTTAGGATCATCCCACCTGGGGCCGCCAACAGCGCCGAGCAGAATTGCATTTGAATCTTTACACGCCTCAAGCGTCGCTGCTGGCAGTGGATCGCCGAAATCGTCGATCGCATTTCCGCCCATCGGGTGGCTGGAAAGCTCGAACGAATGTCCCGAAGTTTCCGCCACCTGATTCAGCACTCGCTCCGCCTGAGCCACAACTTCGGGACCAATACCATCGCCCGGCAACAATACAATCTTCGCGTCCACTGGTCGTGACCTTTCACTCTACAAACAAATATCGAATGGATAGAAACGGTAGCTTAAAATGCAAAATTCGTCCCTGAACAGCGCATGCTTCGCGTGTGCAAGACATCAAGGTCGCCACTATAGAGACCCGAATCAATGTCTCAAGCGACGCCGAAGCCGGAACACTGCTCTGGGCAGCCACTGCTGATTTCACAGACAGAAAAACACCACCGATTTCAGTCAGTTTGTTCTTTCGAATCATTTGCTGAACGTACGCTATTTACAGTAATCGGGTTAAGCTCCCCAGGGTTCCGACCGTTCGGCGTGGCAAGTGAGGTTGAGGGCGACGGGCAAGGTCTCAACAATGCTGATTATCACATTATTAGATTTGTTCAGTTTCTGTACCCGCTTACTTTGACAGGGCGATGTTTTGACAACAAATACAAATTCTGACGCCGGAAGCGTGCCTCTGAGTTCTACAAATGAAGCACAACCCGACGCTGCGTGTTCGCCGAATCGAGCCTGTCCGGTCTGCAGCGGCGTGCTGATTGAAATTCGACACAAGCTGCAGTGCCAAAGGTGTCATACGATTTGTGAGACCTGCTGCGAAGGCGGCCGCGGTTGATGTTTTGACGGCGTGACTTCAAACTCAAACTTTCGCCGAACAAGAACGTATTCAGAAGTCACCTCAGTATTGCGAGGAATGAGGGTTACCGCCTGATGCGAAGGCGATGCCCACCAACTTACACAGCTCCAGCAACTATGTTGCTGACTGGCCAACTATGTTGCTGACTGGCCAGCGGTGTCTAACCCACCTTTCCCCCGCAAAATTCTGCAACGTGATTTCTGCAGACAACCCTGATCACGTTCGTTTCCTCAAGGTATTTCCCACCATGATCCGTGCTGTAAATTCAGTAGTTTTATTGACAGTCCTTGTCGGACCACTCTGTGCACAAGAAGCCGGTTCGAAAGCCAAAGACAAAACAGTTGTCGGCAAGAAGCCAATTCACGCATTACTCGTTACCGGCGGTTGCTGCCATGACTATGCTCGGCAAAAGCTGATTCTGTCGCGAGGCATTTCGGCGCGTGCCAACGTTGTCTGGACAGTCGCTCACCAGGGCGGCACGACGACGGATACTGCTATTCCGCTTTACGACGACCCAAACTGGTCGGATGGCTTCGACATCGTTGTTCACAACGAATGTTTTTCTCACGTCACCGATAAGGACTTTGTCGAGAACATCGTCAAGCCGCATCGCGAAGGGCTACCGGCAATTCTGATTCACTGTGCGATGCACTGTTACCGTACCGGCGACAACCAATGGTTCGATTTCGTCGGAATGCAATCACCCGGCCACGGACCACACTACTCATACACCGTCGAAAACGTTCAAGCCGACCATCCTATCATGAAAGACTTCGGGAAGACGTTCATCGCTCCGAAGGGGGAGCTTTATCACTCGATCAAGTTATTCGATACGGCAACGGCTCTGGGCCAGGCCAAACGTCAAAGTGACGACAATCCCCAAACGTGCGTCTGGACGAACCAGTATAAAAAGGGACGAGTCTTCGCGACGACGATCGGTCACTACAACGAGACGATGGTCGAACCGAAGTATCTCGACATGGTCACACGAGGTTTGCTTTGGGCTTGCGACAAAGACGTCGAAGCCAGCTTCACGCCGAGCACCGAAACAATCGATGATGAGATTCGGGCGTTGGTCAGTGTCCCACTGAACCAGACTCCAGCACAGACTATCGCAGGCAACTGCTGCGGTGAGGACAACCTTGCTTACAAAAAGCCTGTAACTTCAAAAAGCTTCCAGTCAGGTAACGAACGGCATCAGTTGACTGACGGGTTGCTGACAACCCGGTGGTGCCCGTCGGGTTCGCAAGGTAATGAATGGGTGACTGTTGATCTGGAAAAGCCAAATCATGTGAAAGCAATCCGCCTTCATTGGGAAAAAGGTGCCGGCACCATTTACCGCTACGTTGTCGAATCTTCTGCCGACAACGAAAACTGGAAGATGCTTGTTGATGATTCTGAGAATCAAAAGCCAGAGCGTATTCGGACTCACGTGGTCGACGCTCCGGACACTCGGTATGTGCGAGTGACATTCTCGGGAACAAATAACGGGATGTGGGGATCAATCTGGGAACTTGAAGTCTCAGCCGGCGAGCTTCCAAAACTGACTCAGGCAATGAAGAAGGGCGGCGGCGATGGTACTGCGGCTGGCCTCAAAGATGTCAAACTACCGGACGGTTTTCAGGCGACACTCTTCGGAACGCCGCCGGACGTCAACTATCCGGTTTGCCTGGCTGCAGCCGCGACGGGTGAAGTCTTCGTTGGCGTGGACGAGCAAGGTTCACTCGGTAAAGAAGCCGGTAAGGGTAAAGTTCTGCGGTGCATCGACACCAATGGAGACGGACAGGCCGACAAGATCAACACGTTCGCCACAATGGACCATCCTCGTGGCCTGTTTTACGACAATGGTTCATTGTGGGTGTTGCATCCGCCATTCTTAAGCGTCTATCACGACGACGATCGAGACGGGACTTCCGATCGGCACGAGACATTGATAACGGGCATCTCAACCGACCAGGTCAATAAGCGAGGAGCCGACCACACGACTAACGGCATCCGCATGGGCATCGATGGATGGCTCTACATTGCTGTTGGCGACTTTGGGTTTACCGAAGCGAAGGGAACGGACGGAACGGTCCTTGCGAGACGCGGTGGCGGGATCGTCCGAGTTCGTCCCGACGGAACGGAAATGGAGATTCATAACTGGGGGCAGAGAAACATTCTCGACGTCTGCATTGACCCGTTCATGAACGTGTTCACGCGAGACAACACTAACGACGGCGGCGGCTGGGACATTCGGCTCAGTCATCTTCTACAGTCGGGCGAGTACGGTTACCCGTCGCTCTATCTCAATTTCACAGAAGAAAGCATGCCACCGCTGGCCGATTACGGCGGGGGCTCCGGTTGCGGAGCGATGTTCTTCCACGATCTTCGCTGGCCGGAGCAGTTTTCAAACACGCTCTACACCTGCGACTGGGGCACGAGCAACGTCTACCGTCACAACCTGCCAGCGAATGGAGCGACGTTTGATCCTCACCAGGAAGTCTTTCTGAAGATTCCTCGGCCGACGGACATCGACGTGGACGGAAGCGGCAGGATGTATGTTTCGAGCTGGAAGAACGGCAAATTCAATTACAGCGGACCGGATGTCGGATTCGTCACGCAGATCACTCCGATCGACTTCACTCCAAAACCGTTTCCCCAACTCGATGCACTCGATGAGAAAGAACTCATTGGTTTACTGAGCTCTCCCAGTGCCGTCACGCGACAGCACAGCCAGTTAGAGATTCTGCGTCGCCACAGCGAAGAAATTGCAAAGCGAAACGGTCAACCCGTGAAGGCTGTCTTGCCAGCCAGTCGCCGAGTCGCCAAAAACTCATCGCCCGCCGACATCGCGACGGTTGAACTGGTACGCCTGGCATCAAATTCAGAAACTCCATTGCACGGTCGCGTCGCGGCGATTTACACGCTCAAACAACTTGCCGGCGATTCGTCGAACGATTTGCTGCTCGGACTGCTCAAGGATGCCGACATTCGTGAGCACGCTTTGCGAGCATTGACTGATCGGAAAGCAGGGCTCGACAAACTGCCACTGGAACCTTTCATTGCGGCATTGAAAGATGAGAACCCGCGAGTTCGTGGTCAGGCACTGATTTGCCTGGGGAGAATCGGTCGTCCTGACGCCGGCGAAGCAATCATCCCTTTGACGGCGAGAGCGTCGTACCAACCGAAGCCGACTTCTGAACCGCTTTACAAACAGGCCGATCCAGGCCGGGTCATCCCCCACCTGGCAGTGCGGGCATTGCAGAATTCCAATTCGGTGGCCGCCTGCCTTAAGGCTCTCGAAGGACCTCATTCTAACGGAGCTTTGTGGGCTCTTAAGTACATGCACAACGAAGAGGCTGTCGCAGGACTGATCAAAGCTCTCAGCAGCGTCCGGAATTCAGAGACTCGCCAGGAAATCCTGACAACGTTGATCCGGCTCTATTTCCGCGAAGGCGAATACTCAGATGCCAGTTGGTGGGGCACTCGTCCTGACCGAACCGGGCCTTACTACGATCGTAAGACATGGAACCAGAGCAAGCGAATTGCGGCTGTCGTTAAGACATTCCTTAAACAAGCCGACAAACAAACGCTGGAACTGGCCAGTCAGCAACTGGCCGCTCACAAAGTCGAGATCGCCGGACTTCCGACTGCGGCAACGGTTCGCAAAGCTGAACCGGAGATGGCGATCGAAATTGTCAAGGCAAACCCCAACGATCCGAATCTGGTCGCGAACCTCGATCTGGAAATTGCGACCTACCGTGCTCTTAACACGGAAGGCGATGCCAAACGTGGCGAGCCGCTTTTCAAACGTCAGGCCTGCATCGCGTGTCACACGACGGCTAACGGCCAGACTCCGAAGGGGCCACACCTTGTCGACATCGGCAAACGGTACAGGAAAGCCGAACTGGTTGAATCAATCCTGAAACCGGCGGCGAAGATTGCTCAAGGTTTCGATACCTATCTCTTTGTGATGGATACGGGCAAAGTCGTCACGGGTTTTGTGAGTGGCGAAAGCGCTGATGAAGTTCAGATTCGGCAGATCAATGGAGTTGCTCAGTCACTGAAAAAAGAAGAGATCGAAATCCGGCAGAAAAAGAAAGAGTCAATGATGCCCAACGGCATCGCCAACAATCTGACTCCAGAACAGCTTGCCGATTTAATTGCCTACCTGCAGTCTTTGAAGTAACTGTTGTGTCAATGTTCCGGAGACCGGGACGGCCTCTGCCAGAACGAGAGTTGCGATAACTAAAGAGGTCAGTTTCATCAGCGACACTAATCAGCCAGTGATTTATCTCGACAACGCCGCAACGAGCTTTCCAAAGCCCGAATGCGTCTACGACGCTGTCGATCTATACAACCGACAGAATGGCCGCGCGGTTGGCCGAGGAACGTCGGATGCTGGCCAACAGTTGCAGCAGATCGTTAACCGCTGCCGATTCCGAGCGGCTCAGGTTCTTGGTGCATCTGCGAATGAAGAGATCGTTTTCACGCTGAACTGCACCGACAGCCTGAACATGATCATCCACGGACTGCTGAAGCCAGGCGATCATGTGGTGACATCAGTGGCGGAGCACAACTCGGTCTTGCGTCCGTTGCGGCATCTTGAGGCGAACCGCAATTTAACGCTCACCCTGATCGACGTCGACGACGCTGGTTTTATCGATGCTGCTGATGTGGAAAAAGCGATTCGACCGGAAACGAAACTCCTCATGCTGCAGCACGCTTCGAACGTCACGGGAGCAATTCAGCCGATCGAAGATGTCGCCGCACTTGCTGAAAAACACTCAGTTTTGCTTGCGGTGGATGCCGCTCAGACCGCTGGTCATATCCCGCTGAACGTTGATCAACCTGGCGTCGACTTCGTGGCATGTTCGGGACACAAGGGGTTGATGGGACCTTTGGGAACGGGGCTGCTTTATGTGTCCCCAGGAAAAGAGAAAGAACTACTGCCAACGCGGCAGGGAGGAACGGGATCGAAAAGCGAAAGCGACACTCAGCCTGAATCGATGCCCGACCGCTTTGAAGCGGGGAACCATAATTCGCCGGGAATCGTGGGACTCGATTCTGCACTGGGGTATTTGCTCGACCACGGAATCGATCAGTTGCGGCAGCACGAGATCGCAATAACGGAACGACTATGCGATCAGCTACGAAGCATCCCGTCGCTCACTCTTTACTCAAGCGATGACCGAAAGCGGCACACAGGAGTTGTGAGCCTGACGTCAGAGCTGTATACGTCGGACGAGTTGTCTCTGTTGTTGAGTCAGCATTTTGGAATCGATACACGATCCGGGCTTCACTGCGCACCGGGAATCCATCGCCGACTGGGAACGATCGAGCGGCAGGGAACCGTACGGCTGAGCGTTGGATTTCAAACGACTCAGGACGACATCGATGCCGTCATCGATGCATTGCAGCAGGTTTCTGCCGGATAAAATAATCGCCAATAAAAGAATTGCCAGTTGCCCACAATGAATGCTCACTCTGACGCATCACACCTTAATGCTCTGCCGTCTGTCGCCCTCAAACGCAAACGCGCGAAGCCTTTCCACAATCAGCATCCGTGGGTTTTCACGGGAGCCGTGCTCAGCGTTAGCGGCAACCCGTCGCCGGGCGATGAAGTTGTTGTTCGAGCTGACGATGGAAGATTCGTCGCGCGAGGTCTATTCAATTCAAACAGCAACATCCGAGTTCGACTTTATTCGTGGAACGAAGATACTCCACTTGATCGTGAGTTCTGGGATGAGCAAATCAAAGCGGCAGTTTCGCTTCGGTCAGATTACATTCAGAGCGAATCGACGACCGCCTTCCGATTGATTAACAGCGAGGCCGACGGTCTGTCTGGATTGACCGTCGATCGGTACGGAGACTGGTTGCTGGTTCAACTGACAAGCCTCGCCCTGGCTGAACGAAAAGAGATCTTGTTTGATCTGCTGGAAGAGCATTGTCATCCGCAGGGCATCTGGCTGCGAACGGAAAAGGGCATTCGCGATCTGGAAGGTTTGACGATCAGCGATGGCCTCGTTCGAGGCGAAGAGCCAGCTCGTCCGTTATCAATTCGTGAGAACGGACTGACGTTTCTGGTGGACGTTGCCGAGGGACAGAAAACCGGTTTTTTCCTGGATCAACGAGACAATCGTAAAGCCGTCGCCCGTTACACATCAGGGCACAAAGTCCTCGACGTATTTTCATACTCCGGAGGCTTCGGCATTACCGCGGCAGTTGCAGGAAACGCCGCATCCGTAACGTGCGTTGATTCCTCAAAGCCAGCGATCGAATCCAGCCGTCAGAATGCAGAAGCCAACGGCGTATCAGAGAAAGTCGAATTTTTTGCGGCCGACGCGTTCAAGTATCTCGAAGGTGCACGTGACGAAGGCGCCATCTTCGATACGGTAGTCCTCGACCCGCCAAAGATGACTCGCACCGCCAGCGGAGCCAAAAGTGCACTGCGAGGCTACCACAGCCTGAATGACCTGGCGGTTTCGGTACT
>CALGTK010000109.1 GCA_937904325.1 uncultured Planctomyces sp. | reverse complement strand
ACATTGCTGTCTGATCGATATACGGAAGGATGTGGAAGAAGAATGTCGGACCACCCGAGTGATTAACAATCGGTGGAAACTTGCCGTAGGTGTCGAGGAAGTTGTGTGTCGCCGTGCCGATGTTTTTCAGATTGGCCTTACATTGGCTCCGCCGCGCGGCTTCACGTGCCTGTTGCACCGCAGGCAAAAGAAGTGCCACCAGAATCGCGATAATCGCGATGACGACAAGGAGTTCGATCAAAGTAAAAGCTCGCCGATTCTGACGATCTTTTACAATTACTGACAGTTGAGTCGACAAAAGTTGCATAAGTAAACCTCCATACAAAAACAAAAAAGGACAGTGGAGTGGAAGGTACGAACCTCCCGACAAGACAAGGATGGCTGTGCAGCACCGATGAATAATAGCGCATAGAACTACCGTGACTAGAATAATCACGTTACGACTGATTCAATACAAAATCAAGTCTAAACTGAATGCGCCGAAGGAATACCGGCCCTGCCCTGTATTCCACGGTCGCACTTTTAACGGCTGGCCAGACACCGATGGCGAAATAGAATCTGTCTGATTTGTTTGATAAAATCCTCGCCAACGAAGTGGAATCAGATAACTACACATTCCCGATGCTGTAAGAACCACTCTCATGGACTCTCATGACCAAAATTTCTCAATCCAGAGTTTCGCGAATGGCTACCAACTGGTGAATGGCGTCGAGATGCATCGAGAGAACGGCGACAACTTCCGGATTCCACCGGAAGTGATCAGAAGGAACGTCAACAGCGGGCAGTTTGTTGAACTACGGATCGATTCGCCGAGATTCTCCGTCCATGACGACTCGCTGGAAAAGTGCAGCTGCCCGTCGTGCGATGGTGAAATGACGAAGCCCATCCTGAGGCACGAGAACCCTGCGTCGCTCGTGCCGTTGCCGGATCAGAATGTTCCGTCACGCGGGTGGGGTGAAGACTTCTGGGTTCGCGTCACTGACCGGGATGGCGAATTCTTAAAAGCCATTGTCGATAACGACCTCGCGGAAAGCCGGCTGCACGAAATCAAGCTCGGTGACGAAATTGTCATTCACGAAGATCACATTCTGGCACTTCATCCAACCGCTCGTCCGCAGTTGCTGCTAAGCATGGACGCCGATGATCTGAAAGAACTGGCCGAGTGGCTGGGGACACAACGAGAGTAAACGATGAAAATCGTAGCCACGGCGTCGCCGCTTCAATCGTTTTTCTGAGCGGGGACATGTTCGTAGATTCGGTCAATGATTCGTTGATGATGTTTCGAGCGGTTCACCGTGTTGCTTTGCATGAGGATCACTCCAGCCAGGTCTCGTTCGAAATCGATCCACGCGACAGGACCAGAATAGCCAGGATGCGACAGCCACCGCGACTTGCCGTTCACTTCGCTGTGGTGAATCTGAAAAGCAAGACCGTAACGGCCATTCGTGCCAGGTTGCGGTTCGTACAACTTCCCCAGCGTGTCGGCTTTGACGAGCCGCTTGCCATCGTGAACGCCGCCGTTCAAGTGAAGCTGCATCAGGACTCCGAGTTCATCGAGCGTCGTGTAAACGCCTCCCCCAGCTGTCGAGAGTCGTCTGTTTTGCCGCTCGGCCACTTCCAGTCCAAACGAGTCCGCCTCAAACACTCCTGTTTTATTTGACTGATACAGCGGCGCGAGTCGTTTCAGATCGGCGGCAGTCGGTTGTATCGTCGATTGACGCAGCCCGAGCGGCTTGAAAACTTTCTCTTCCATCAGCGTGATGAAAGTTTTCCCCGTCCGCTTCTCAACCACACACGCACAAAGATCGATCGGGCGACCGTACATCATGCGCGTGCCCGGTTCGGCGACCAGGCCCAGTTGCAGACAGGCATCGACGAAATTCTGGGGCGTCTGCGGGAAGAAATAATTCCGGTACTTCGGATCGCTGTCTTTGAAGCCGTGCTGTTCCATCCAATTGTTGCTCGGCACTCCGGACGTATGACTAAGTGCGTGCCTGAGCAAAACTGCCTGTTTCGGTTTCGCCTTTGCATCACCTTGCAGGCGGATGTTGCCGAATTCGGAAAATGTCTTTGCGATCGGATCATCAAATGAAAGCACATCCTGATCGACGAGTCGTGCCATCAGCGTGGCCGTGAATATTTTCCCCGTTGATGCCAGCCAGCAAAGTTCATCGACTGTGAACGGCTTCTTCGTATTGATGTTTGAAACGCCGTGAGCTTCTCGCATCACGACTTCGTCACGTAGGATCAGCAGGATCGATGCACCCGGATAGTGACCTTCATCGATCACCGCTTTGACCTCAGAGCGAATGGCCTCCTGGGCCTGTTTAGAAAGACTGGCTGACTTCTTCGCGGTATCGTTTCCGCTGATCCGCTTGAGACGGATTCGGCGATATTCCACCTGGCCACGGTCACCTTCGAGGCCGATTGGGCCGGTTTCTGGCACAGCCATGTCGTCGGTAAGAAGTTCGCCGTTGCACGTTGCTTTCGCGATACCGCCGTTTACCGTGACAATCAGCTCGTTCCAGCCGCCGGCCTGGTACTTCGTCAGTTCTGTGTACGGTCCGGCCAGCAGATAGTCACGACATTGAAGCTGCGGCTTACGAATGAATACTCCGCTGTCGGCATTGGGAGTCGCGCGGAATTCCAGCTTCAGTATGAAATCGTCTCCGAATTCTTCCGTGGTCCAAAGCTGTTGAATCCGTCGCCCTTCAGCAGGAGTCGTTACCACGAGCCGACCATTCACAGCGGCATAACGCCCGTCGCTGCTTTGTGTCTTCCCGTCGAACGAAACTGCCTGTTTGATTTCCACAAAGACTGGAGCGTTTAGGCGAGACTTCTTTGGTTTCCTTCGTAACGGAGTCACACGAAATCCCCATCCGGTGAGATCTTCGCCATTAAACAGGCTGACGAATCCCGGTTCTGGTTTGAAATTGTCGGGCTCGGTCTCAACAAACCCAAGCGTCGCAAAGATTGGCTGCAGAGCGTTGGCCCAACGGTTGTAACCTGCCGTGTTTAAGTGAAGCCGGTCTCTGAACCATTTTGAATCGGCATCACCGGTGGCATCCGCAAACAGCGTCCACGTGTCGACAACCGTAACTTGCGAATCGCCTTTGACAGCCGCGTCGTAGAGTTCGTTCACTCGTTGAATGATTTCCTTCGGCCGTTTCATCTGGGCAGAACTGGGAAAAACACGGCAAAGGATGACGGGCGTCTTTGGATTATGCTCTTTGATCGCCGCCAGGATTTTTTCGAAGTTCCTCCCGATCGCTCCAGCATCAATCTGAACTTCGACATCGTTTGTACCAAGTAACAGAACGATGGCACTCGGATTCAGTGAAAGAACATCTTCCTTCAGTCGAATGAGCATTCCGCGAGTGGTGTCGCCGCCGATGCCTCGGTTGGCTAGTTTCATCCCACCGAACCTGTCCCGGAAATTTGCTCCCCATCCTTGCGTGATGGAATCGCCCAGAAAAACGACCGCTCCCTGATCCTGTTCGACTCGCTTCGCCCATGCAGCTCGAAACTGCGGCCATCGCTTGACGTAGCCCTCGTATCGACGAATAGCTCCTTCACCAGGCAGGCCGGCTTCCGACACGGGAAGTGCAAACGGATCGGCAGCCGAAGACGCGGATATCAACATCGACGCCGCGGCTGAAACGGCAAACAGCATCCGCAGAATGTTTGTCATGAGTGGAAAACGCTTTCTATGGTCAAGGGAACGAGTCGCCGTAAACCCCAGGCAGAGCACGCGACGGCGAGGCAGCACGAGTGACGGCATCAGAATCGAAGACCGCGAAGTATCGCGGGATCCTTCTCCGTCGTCACGCGTGGAAACAACGTCTGTCGCGTGAAGCGTTCCGCAAAGTTTTCATTCGACGACTGGCAACGTTTCCAGCAAGGCGATTGCGGCCCAGGTGGTTCCCCAGTAGACGGCCGTCTCTTCGACTTTGCCCTTCTTCTTTTCCTTCGTACCTTTGACTGCCCACGAACCATCGTCGCGTTGATTTTCAATAAGAAATCTGGCGGCGAGCTGGACGGCAGCTTCACGTTGCGAATTGACATCCGCTGACTTCACGAGAGCGTACAGGCTCATCCCCGTTGCCAAAGCGTCGCCAGGGTCAGACTTCAGCCATCCCCAACTGCCGTCGGGCTTCTGCAGTGACAACAGATCTTTCGTCGCCGTTTCTGTAGCGGCATCATCGCCGGACTCCAACGCGAGCAACAGCTTCGCGACGTACCACTCGGTACTTACCGCTTCTTTGCGAATGCTTAATTTCTTCGCCGCGACATCGAGTGCAGACTTCAGCGTTTCCTGCCGAGCTGAGTCGCTCTCCGACGCCAGTTCTCGAGTCAGCGCGACGGTGTGCCAGACTGCGGACACATCCGTCGTTTCCGCAAGCTTCCGCTTTTGTCCTGGCAACTGGCCGGCAGGCTTCCATAACCCATCGTCCCTCTGCATGTTGAGGATAAGATCAACGTAGTTGCTCCACACTTCGTCACGTGTCTCGTCAGCTGGATACTCAGCTCTTGCGATTAACTGCTGGCTAAGTCCATCCGCGTTCTTTGTGGCAACGGTTTTTTCACCGTCAGGATTCGGGATGCCCTTGTGGATCGACCAGTCAATCCACTCGTTGACTTTTTCCAGATCAACGTCAAATCCTCGCCGAGCGGCAGACGACAGGCTCCACGTCATAAAGCTGACACGGTGGCACGAAACGCATTTCTTCTTCTCGATCCAATAGAGCCCCTTTTCCTCGATGTAAGGGAGACTTTTCTCCACCGCCTGACGCACTTCCTTTTCAGAATTCGCTTCTTCAGACGCGACGAGCCTGGTCGCCAGCAAATGAGTTACCGCAATAACAATGCCTGCAGCAAGCAGTACTGAAATTGACCGATTCGACATTTCCGCGTTTCCCGTTGAATGTGGTCTTCGATGCCGTTTTCCGACGAACTCCGTCGGACAGCTTGATTATTGTGAGCACGAGCTGTCCGCCATCTGCGAGCGTGGCGACCAGCCACAGACTCACAATGTTGGCGAGACATTTCAAGAACGCACAGTCGTTACACGTTAACCAGCAGTCTGCAACAAAGCTTCCGGCAGCCGACGTCGCCACTCGCCACAAGCCTTCCTGCTCGAAGAGTACCGGTCAGGGCACATCATCCGTAGAGTTACTTTGATTGTCGACACGCCAGCAGTTTGCGGCCGGCCGACACTGCTCCAAATGCTTCGTTAAGATCGAGTTTCCCGTGGATAAACCCCTGTTTGAAATTCTTGCCTACGAACCCACAGAACTGGGAACGCTCTGCTTGCGACGTCGCGAACTACTTTGCGAACCGGGAACGATCATCACTGAGGTCACGCTCAATCATGAATTCCTGATGAGCAGTTACCTGACGGCGTCTGAGCAGGCGCTGTCAGAAGTCGCATTGACGATGCACGAAGGAACTGATCTGCGGGTCCTGGTCGGAGGGCTTGGACTTGGCTACACCGCAAAGGCAGCCATCCAGTCGGACCGCGTGGCACGCTGCGAAGTCATCGAGTATCTGCCGCAGGTAATTGCATGGCTTAAAGATGGCATGGTCCCATTGTCGGAAGAGCTGAACGCTGACGACCGGCTGGAAGTAACTCATAGCGACGTTTACCAACATCTTCTTGGCGAGCCGACGGACCATCATGACCTGATTCTGATTGACGTGGATCATTCGCCCGACGAAAACCTGGGCACAGCAAACGGACAGTTCTACACTGCCGATGGGTTGCGACGAGCAAAACTACATCTCGCTGAAGGCGGCGTCCTCGGCGTGTGGTCTTATGCCGAAAGTTCACCCTTCGTCGATGCACTCCGCGAAGTCTTCCGTGAAGTCCGCGTGGAGCCAGTGACCGTTTTCAACAATCTGGTCGACATTGAGCAAACCGACTGGCTCTTTTTTGCCCACGACTGAATCAGCGAGTTTGTTGTCAGCAGGCTGTCCCGTCGCGCTCTGGCCAGCCTCATGCTTCTATCAGGCGACTCATGGCTTTGACTGTGGGGCGAGTCTGTCAAAGCCAACTTTCAAGAAGTGAACTCCGTCCCGGTTCATGAACACAGTACCGACGTGCTGAGCGTCAAGCTGGACGGTTCGAGCCGAATAGTATCGCGCGGAGATATCGGTCTCTGGCAAGAGGATTTCCGTGCTTTCTTTGTGCCAGGTCCTGCCGTCATCAGCTGAAAGATTGTAACGCAACCCTTTGTTGTCATGACCGATTCCCCAGGTCACAAGCATGCGCCCGTCGGCCAGCGATGTGAGATAGCGTCCCTCTGCGTTGTCACGCATGTCCGGAATTGCAGGAAAACCGTCGACTGGACTCCACTGTTTGCCATCGTCGACCGAGTGCAGCAGCACCGGGCCCATCGCCAGTAATGTACCGCTGGCTGATCGTGATATCTGTTGAAATTCGTGCTGAGTCCCTGCGGGGTCGAACAGCTGAAAAACAGCCAGCTTGCCCGAGTCTGGCGAAAACAGCCGCGGCGGACCAACACGCAGCGGCAGGAGCCAACGGCCGTCATGCCACGGAAGGACGTTGTGACGCACCGCTCCCAGATGTTTACCATCAATAGGACCAATCAGTTTCTGGTCACTCCAGGTTCGACCATGATCTGAACTCACGGTGTAGAGCAATGCTCGTTCGTAGTAGCCATCAGTCGCTTTGTCGTCCGCGATGTAATTCCAGGTAACGACGATGCGCCCGTCGGTAAGCGTGTCTGCAGTACCCGGATAGACTTCAAACTTCTTCACTGCGCGAATGACATCCGGGCGGCTTGCCGAAGTAGCGATAGGCAGAGGCCTGGACCATGTGTCGCCGTCGTCAGTCGAACGAGCAACCATCAGAACGTTGGCGCCTTTGTAAACGACAACCAGCGTGCCATCCTTTGCCTGACAAATCGATGGGTGAATGTGCCCAGCGATCCTCGCGGCAAGGATGGACACGGGTTTGTCTTCGGTTTCCACAGGGGTGGCTTGAGCAAGGGCTGTCGGAGGAACAATGACTCGCAACAATGTCAGTAACCAAAAGAACACCATAATTACCAATAACGAAGCTGACTTCTGTCGCCCTGGAGTGACTTGATTCCTCAACCGAATGCGTGAATCGAGTACCGTCGCAACGGAGCAATTGTGAGTAGTTGCCTTATTGTCCTGCATAATTACACCCCTCTTTTCATTAATGGACGGTTAGCGTTACCCATCCCGTTATCCTATAGAGTCGTTATCGGAATTGTCGCAGTCAGGAGTTGTTTAGTTCGCCTCAGTTCGACGCGATAGTCGATCGAAAAATCGAATACCGATTGTGGACTGAGTTCCGACAGCCAAAGATGTCGAGTCACAAATCACCCTGGTTCCAGGTCGAAGTTAAAGGCAGACTCTTCTATTCTTGTGGGCCCTGTTGCGGAAGTAAGAAATCGGAAATTGTGACATGAAAAATGGCAACGCCGAAATCACTTGGAATCGCCGACAGTTTGCCAAATCAGTTTCGGCGGGAGTGATGGGGCTTGGACTGCCAGAGATGTCAGCACTCGAAGCGGCGATGAACCAGTCAGGCGATAGCAAGGCTCGACAGGTTCTAGTCGTCTACGAAGAAGGCGGCATCAGCCAGATGGACACGTGGGATCCAAAACCGCGTGCTCCGGTTGATCATCGAACGCCGTACAGCCCGATTTCAAGCAACGTCCCTGGCATTCAGTTTTCTTCTTTGATGCCGAAGATCGCACAGCATGCTGACAAGCTTGCGGTCGTAAGATCAATGACATCGTCGGAAGCTCCCAGCCATCCAAATGCGTGCAAAGAATTCTTCAAGGGATACCGCTTTAACGCTCCGATTGACTTTCCCGATATTGGATCAGTGGTTTCGCACTTGATGGGGACAGACTGCCCCGAACTGCCCGGTTACGTGTTCTGCCCGGGTGTCAACATGCCCAACCACGTCACCAGCACAGGATTTCTTCCAGCCAGTCGTGCGCCCTGGAAACTTGGCACGAAAGGCCTCGGTGAGAACGTCGCCGCTCCTGATTGGAAAGTGGCCGCCCTGACTCCACAGGCTGGTCTGAATCACGACCGCATGGACGGTCGCAGAGAACTGCTGAGTCAGCTCAACGATTCAATTGCGATGGAGATAGCATCTGCACGACCGTTGCAGAACTATTACGAGAACGCGTTCGAACTATTGACGAGTCCGCGTGTGCAGGAAGCATTTCTTCTGGAAAGCGAGACAGACAAGACACGCGACTGTTACGGACGGGACCATCGAGGCTGTTGCTACCTGCTGGGTCGCAAGCTGATCGAAGCGGGCGTGCGGTTTGTAAGCGTTACGGTCGTGCAACCTCCTGACCTTGTTAATCGGCCGAATTACGGGCAACCAAATGGCGTCTTCGTCAATTGGGATCATCATGAAGGCATCTACAACAACGGCCCGTGCGGCGGCCCCCAGGCCATGCGTAACCAGGAAAGATTTGGATTGCCTCACCCGGTAATGATGCCAAGCCTCGACCAGTCTTTCAGTGCATTGATCGCGGATCTGGATGAGCGAGGCCTACTCGACACAACTCTGGTCTGTTTCGTTTCAGAAATGGGCCGGACGCCGCGACTCAACAAGTGGGCCGGTCGCGATCATTGGGGACGCGCCATGTCGATTGCTTTCGCCGGTGCTGGAGTGTCGGGTGGTCAAACGATTGGCGCAACAGACATCGAAGGCGGAGATGTGGTCCAGCGACGCTACACGCCAGCGGACTATGCGGAGACCATCTATTGGAAACTCGGCATCAATACTGAGGCCCGTCTGAAGAGGCCTGACGACCGTCCGGTCGACTTTACTGAAGGTGGCCGTCCGATTGCCGAACTATTCTGACAGCAGCATTGCCACCACTCATAAGGACGGAAGTTAAGATCCGATCAATCGACCGCGTCTCTCCACGCCGTGCGGCATTCCAGCGGGTAGTCTGTGAGAATACCGTCGATACCGGCCGCTTGAACCTGCTTCCACACCGACGAGTTGCGGCGTCCTTCACCGTTTCCGGCAAAATTAAACAACGCCTGCTTTCCTTGATCGTGCAGCAGATTTACTTCTTCTGACGTTGGCGTACCGGTCAGCAAAAAGACATCCAGAAAGTCCTCATCGATCCGAGTCTGAATACTCGTTCGATTGACGTTCTGACCGATTCTGAATTTCGGATTCAGCAATTTGAGGCGGTGACTCATCTCAGCGTTCTGATCAAACGCGAAGGACGCTTCGAGCAACTGATATTTCTCCACGAGCGCGACCAGTTTCGCCTCTCCATCACGATTCAACTGCTTCACATTCAGAGCAATGATTGTCACTCCGCATTTCCGTTCTTTGACGAGGGACAGTGTCTCTTCCAGAGTTGGCACTGTCAGTCCGGCAAAGGATTGACCAAACCATGTACCCGCGTCGAGTTGCTGAATCTCGGCCAGAGTCATATCGCGAACCGAACGCGCAGGACCGTCCGTCGTGCGTTTTACGCTGTCGTCGTGCAGCACGACCAGATGTCCATCTTTTGTCGTCCGAATATCCAGTTCAAATCCCATTCCCAGCTCAAGGCAAACGGCAAATGCTGGCAACGTGTTCTCCGGAGCATGACGCAAAAGTCCACGATGCGCGATGGCAATCGGATCGGCACCGTTAACACTGACTGTTCCCGCGTTCAAAAGAAATAACGCTGTGAACAACACTGAGGCTACGCGTGAAGTGGATAAATGCATCTGAAGAATTCTCACAGGGCTTGCTGGACTGTTCCGTCAATTCGTCAGTCAATCCGTGATGCGGTAAAGCTGACTCGGTATTCTCGTGCCAGATCGACCACTCGCGGATTTGGAACCAGCACGAAGTCGTCTGTAATCACCGGATTCAGATCACCACCATCGACAATCTTTACGTCGCTAACACGATGATCGAGAAGTTCGACAATCGGTCGCCAGCCTCGCTGGGCACCGTTCGTGTTTACGGGTTTAAAGGATTCGACACCTCGCTGCGGTGTGATTGTCAGCGTGTAGTTATTGCCCTCGGTCGTCAGCTTCTGACCGTACGCTTTTAGCTTTGGAGTCATACGGGCATTCCACGCGGGGTCGCCATAAAACGCCACCGTGTCCCGATCCCAGAGCAGCCCTCGCGAATCGAACGCCGTCAGACCAAGTGATCGACCAAGCTGATTGGGCGGCGAACCAGTGATGTTTCTGCCGCCGGGCACAACGTTAGTCGACGCGACGCCGTCGTAAAAAGTGTCGAGACGATGGATCAACGCGTGGTGATTCGCATGAAAGGCTTGCGTGAGTGAGTACCGCCCAGGCTGTTCGACGAAATAATCCAGCACACCCCAACCACCGTAGCCATACCAGGTGAGGACCGTGTACCCAATCATCTGCCGGACGCCGACATCGTTCATCCACGCCAGAGCCATCGCATCCGGCCCGTCGATATGCCCCATCAGGCAATTACCGATCGGGAGGTACACTTTGGGGTTCTTTGATTGAATGCCGAATCGTTCTCCGTCAGTCGTTACGCCGAACATTCGACCGGCCTTCGAGCGGAACTGTCCATTGCGATAACGAAAACCGATCTGCCAATCCCGCTCGGTCGCGTGGCCGGACGTAACAAACAGGTCAGCGGCATTGTCACTCAGTGATGCAGCCAGCGCACGCGTCGTATCTGACGGGCCTTGTTCTTGTTTGATCTCGCCATCAGGTGCTTTGCTGACTTTTTTGTTCTTAACAAGTTCGTCATACCAGACACCCTGACTGCACATATCGAGAGCCACTTCAGTACCCGAAGCCACTTTTCGAACTGTGAGTGAAGGACGGTACTGAGCGATCTGCAACGCATTCTCAGCATCGTAGCCGGTGAGAATCCCCCACAAGGTGTCGGCGTAAGGATCATCGTCGTACCGCCGGGTCAGTCGGTGCACATCGGCTACAAACTGTCGCCCGGCTTCCGCTGGCGTCGCAACAAAGCACGTCTGACGTGGATGTTGTTTTCGCAAAGCCGACAGGGTTTCGTCGAGCGAGTCCGTCCATGTCACAACTTCAGCATGCTGATACTTCTCGACCAGTGCCGTGACGACCTTGTTCCATTCAGCGTCCGCCTGCGTATCACGTGAAACGACGATGGAGTAGCTGGCAGCCGCGACAGGCACACACCACAACCACAGAATCGCTACGGATGTGAGAAATGATTGCTTCATCGGATCTCCGAACTTACCAGACTCAATGTAACTCGCCTTGTTTTCAACCAGTCGTGAACTCGCAACCTTCCTGAGCAGCGTCTGCAATTGCAACCGCTGCGGCTCCAGCGTGGACTCGAACAAGGCGACTTGTTGAAATGCACGATGTCTGACATCCCCATTTGGCATTCTGGATTTAACCGATGCCGGCTATGTGATGCCCCTGAACAGGAAACTAACCTCATGAACGATTTCAATCGCCGTAGTCTGATCAAAGCCGCTGGTGCGTCCGCGGCCCTGTTTGCGTTGAAGCCGTTGGCTGGATTGTCTGAACCTGCACGTGCTGATGAATCAAAGGTCGATCCGTTGCCTATGCAACTTTACAAGGGGCTTCGCGATGAGCAGAAGCAGAAAATCTGCCTGCCGGTCGACCATAAAAGTCGACAGTTCATCAGCAATTGGTGGTACGTCCATAAAGAACATCGAATTCCAGACACATTTGATGCTGAGCAGCAGGAATTAATCCAGAACATTTTTGACTCGCTGCATCGCCCCGAGTTTCAAGCTACTGTCAATAAGCAGGTCGAGATCGATCAGTACGGCGCGGCTAAGAATGCGCCTTCCGTCGGTTTCTTTGGAACACCCGATGACGATAATTTTGAATTCATCTACACGGGACATCACGTCACTCGACGCTGTAACGCTCATAGTGACACGGGTCTGGGGTTCGGCGGAGCTCCAATTTTTTACGGGCACTTTCCTGACAAGTTCAATGAAACGAAGGATCACCCCGGCAATCCCTACTGGTACCAGGGAAAACTGTTCAACGAGTTCGTTCAAGCCTTGAGCGGCAAACAGCAAGAACTGGGACTGGTTTCAAATAAACCGAGGAGCGAGAAACCGGACGCCGTCATCCGGAAAAACAATTCACGCGGGCCCGGTCTGAACTGCGCCGAACTGAGTAAAGATCAGCAAAAACTGCTGGCTGAGACGATGCGTAAAATGATGAGTATCTTTCGCGAAGACGATGTGGCGGCAACGGTCGCCGCCATTGAGACCAGGGGCGTGCTCGATCGGCTTCACGTATCCTGGTTCGACGGCAAATACGACATCGGTTCGGACAAGGTCTGGGATACCTGGCAAATTGAAGGTCCGGAGATGGTCTGGTACTTCCGCGGCCAGCCGCATATCCACAGCTACTTTCATTTAAAAAGCTAAGTACTCAGTAACTTCGCCCGGTAGCTCACCCCGATTACTGATGTCGCCATTGACGAGTTTCGTCGCGGTGCCGCTCCGCTCATGTCACTGCGAATCGCCCTGTCGGCCGCCTCACCACATCAAGTTTAGCACGAGACGATCATGTCCCCACGATACGCATCTTTCCAATTTCTCATCCTGGCTGCCGGCCTGGCGACATCATGTCTGTCATGGGCGAATGCGGCAGAATATTCCGTGCGAGAACTCAGCGACGGACAGTCGACCGAATATGACCTCGACGCGTCGTTTTACAGCAAGACCACGGCAGTCGAAGGGATCC
Source organism: uncultured Planctomyces sp. (assembly GCA_937904325.1). GTDB lineage: Bacteria > Planctomycetota > Planctomycetia > Planctomycetales > Planctomycetaceae > JABMPE01. Next base: position 14,905 of record CALGTK010000109.1, on the reverse strand, counting down.
TGATCGCGACATCGGACAAGGTTTCTGACCTGGCACATCTGGAAGCGGCCTATCAGTTCGGAATGATCATGCAGCGGATCAGTCCGCCGATCGCTCAACGGATTCGCGAAAAGAAAGTACTTTGCATTCTGATCGGTCATAAAGAACTGACTTCGCAACTGCCGCAGTTCGCCAGCAAAAAGACCGGAAAAGAACTCGACTTCTACAACTGGCGCAGTCGAGGATTCCTCACTCATAAGAATGGCCGACCGACCGTCGTCTTCGCGGAGGAAGACGTGCTGGAGTACGAAGGCGGAATGCAGATCGAAAGCATTCTCATTCATGAATTTGGACACGTAATCCACGGTGCAGGCTTCGACAAAGGTTTACAGGATCGGCTTACTGACTGTTTTGAGAACGTAAAGGACAGCGGTACCTGGAACGACGGTCGTGCGGCGCAACGTTTTCGACGAGTGAAAGGCGACACCCGCGTCAGCCTGTTCGAGGAATTGGTGAAGTCGTTTCCGGATCAATCGCCAGCGCTGATCAAAGCGTGCCTCGACAGTGGTGACATACTCGTGAATGGAGAACCGACGAATTCAAAAATCCTGGTCAACGGTGATGATAAAGTCCTGATCATGTTTGGCGGCAAGAAGCAGTGCTACGCCGCAAAGAACCGTGCCGAGTACTGGGCCGAAGGGGTCCAGTGCTGGTACGACACAAACCGAACGATGGATCACGACCACAATCACATCCACACTCGCGAGCAATTGATTGCCTACGATCCGCTCATGGCCAGACTCTGCAAAGACGTTCTGGGAGACTCTGACTGGCGATTTATCTCGCCGCGAGAGCGTGCAGGAAAAGACCACCTGCAAGGTTTCGATCCTTCTCAGTCGCCAAAAGTGGTCGACCCCGAGCACATCGAAAATGCTGCATACGACTACTACGACAAATACTGGAGAGACTACTGGCAACGTCTCCGTGACAAGCACGCGGCAACGGTTACATCGCATCCCGTACCGGCAAGTCCAAAGTGGCTGACGTATCCTGGAGGAGAGGGCCCAGGTCGCGGGAAACATGTTGTCCTTGTCGCTGCCGACCAGGAATATCGCAGTGAGCAGTCGATGCCGATGCTGGCAAAGATTCTCTCGAAGCGACACGGCTTTGATTGCACGGTGTTGTTCTCGTTAAACGAAAAGGGCGAGGTCGATCCAACTCAGAAGATCCGCTGGCAGGACAAGACTGTCATGCACAGTATTCCCGGCCTGGAACACCTGGCTTCGGCACACCTGCTCGTCCTGTTCCCTCGCTTAATCACACTTCCAGATGAGCAGGTTCGGCACATCATCACTTACCTGGATTCCGGCAAACCAGTCATTGGGATCCGAACAGCAAATCACGGCTTTCTCGAGAATTTCCCTTACGTTAAAAACGGGAAGAAAGTCCGATTCGGTGACGACGTACTGGGAGGCAGCTTCCGAGGACACCATGGAAACTGGCATGCCGATTCAACGCGAGGCATCCTCGTGGAAGAAATGAAGAACCACCCCATCCTGACCGGTGTGGACAATATCTGGGGGCCATCCGACGTCTACCGAACCTACGCGAAAGGCGGCGCTCTTCCCGCCGACTGCCAGGCACTGGTTTACGGACAACCGTTAATGGGCCGACAGGCCGACGATCTGGTGAATACGAAGAAAGAACCGTTGCCAGTTGCCTGGACCAGGGCCTGGACTGGCACCACTGGAAAAACATCGCGAGTTTTTCACGTCACGATGGGGAGCGCCAAAGATTACGAAAGTTCGGGACTCCGCAGACTGACGATAAACGCAGCTTACTGGTGCCTCGGAATGGAAAAGTTGATCCTCTCGACCAGTAATGTCGATCTCGTCGGCGACTACAAGCCTCTTGCCAGCGGCTTCAATTATGAAAAGCTCGGTGTAGTTCCACGGAAGCCTGCGGGCTTCCAATAGTCGCGAATCAAAGCGTTTCGCTCGGCAAACCCTGCGTTGATCGCCAGTCTTCAGGACAGGGACTCTCTGCATGTCATGCATCAGTTCTTGTGAAGGAAGCAATCCTGTGCGTAATCAGTTTTTCCTTGCTGCAATGTGCATACTGATTGCATCAGCGGTTCATGTTGCGTGCACGTCTGCGTCTCGCTCGGTCAAACGGAGAAGAGTGCGACCGGCAGTGGCGATACAATCCTTAACGCGCTGCTGGCAGTCGACGACAAGTCCGGCAGGTATCCTGAGTTCAAATACAACGTCGCCGCAGTTTATACCCGCCCGCTGTCCAAAGGCGGTAGCTCCGACAGGCACTACAATGGCAACGTCGGGACCTGCATGAATGCTGGAAGAGCAATTGGGCGAGCCATCGTTGGTCTACTGAAGGCGGATAGCGAGTGAGAAACGACAGCATGTTGATGAGTCGATTATTCATGATGGTGATGGCGGTGGCGGCTTGCCGGACGCCGCAGGCTGCTGAGTCCTTTGCGGTGACTGAAAACGCCGCGAGCCTTCTTGATCGATACTGCATCGATTGCCACAGCGGCGACTCGTCCGAAGGTGATGTGCGGTTCGATACGTTGACGACACTCGACAACGATGAGCGACTGGAGTTGCTTAACAGGGCTCAGGAGCAACTCTACTTCGGGTTAATGCCACCCGATGATGCAAAGCAGCCAGGCGAGAAGGAGCGTGCGACCCTGGCAAATTGGCTTTCACGAGAGTTGGCAAAATTTGACGCGTCGAGACTGGAAGACAAGTTGCGAAGTCCGCCCTATGGCAACTACGTCGATCACGACAAGCTGTTTTCAGGTGAGTACGCTGACACACCGGCGTTCACCCGAAACCGACGATGGCTGATCAGCGAATTCATCTTCGACGCCCGTTTTAATCGGATACTGAATCACAAACCGTTCCAGACAATTGACGGCAAGCGGCAGTTTGTCATTGGTGACAACAACCGTCGCGTGAACCTGACCAATCCGTTCCTGCTGCCGACGAACACCGGCGTCCGCTACTACGCAAGCACGACGCTCAATGGCGGGCACTTGTTAACGATGATCACCAACGCCAAAGAGACCGCGATTTACATGGTGTATCTGACCACACGGGATAAACGGTACGCTCCAGCGATCGCAGATGTCATGGCCACGGAATGGGAACACGATCGAATTCTCGCATCCCGTGAAAGCTTCCTGCACAATTTCATCGACCGGATCCTGCAGGACCTCTACAAAGACCAGCACGATGAACTCCTGCCGACGTTTGTCCGAGTCAAAGTAAAACCCGCTGCTTCAGAAACGGGCGAACAAACCAAAAAGGCGCCGTTCCATGCAGCGAATCCTGGGTCGCAGGAGCTGATTCTGATCTTCAAGACCATGCGAAAACATGAAGAGGAAGGCGACACGGATCAGCAGCTCATCGAGAAGTGTGAGCAGGAATGGTTCAACATCGGGCACAACGAACGAAAGATTCAAGCACGTGTCACCTTCCTGAATAACTACATGCCCGAGTGGCGCGGCGTGATTCAACAGCATCGTTATGACCAGAAGCATAAGCCAATCAGCTATCGCCCCGCTCAGGACGATGAGCTGCAGGTGATCGCTGAAACGATCCGCAAACACCGACAAAAAGGCGATCGCTACAATTCGATCATCGGCAAGTGCATGGCTCAGTGGAAAGTAGAGTTCGAACAACAACGCGTTGAAGCAGGCCCGCCCGCACCAGAGTTGATCGCCGTCCTGGTTAAGGAGTTATTCGTTAAGCTACTTGAGAAGTCACCCAGCACAGAAGAGCTCGACAAATTCGTTTCGCTTACGCAGTCTTATGTCGCCAGCATGGGTAATCAAAAGGCAATCGAAAAGCTGATTCAGACGCTAATTCTGAGGTCGGACTTTGTGTATCGCCATGAGTTCGGGCAGGGCGAAAAAGATGAGTATGGCCGCCGCATGATGTCGCCACGCGACGCCACCTACGCCATCGCCTATGCACTCACCGACAGCAGTCCGGATCAACAATTGGTTGAAGCCGCGAACAGCGGCAAGCTCAGCACCAGAGAAGATTTCGAGCGTGAAGTAACACGCCTGCTGAAAAACCGCGACCAGTACTACGTCATCGACGAGGCCGTGCAGAGGCTCCAGCTTACGGCCAGCATCACGAATACGCCGATCCGGAAGTTGCGATTCTTCAGGGAGTTCTTCGGGTATCCAAAGATGCTCCCCATCTTCAAGGACAACAAGCGATTCGGTGGCAACTACGACAACGCAAAAGGTCGGCTGGTCGGTGAGGCTGACCGGCTGGTTGATCACATTGTGCAGAAAGATCAGAACGTCATTGAAGAACTGCTGAGCACCGAAGACTTTTACGTTTATCACTCTGGCGACAACGCAGCCATGACGTCGGCATCGGAGCGGATCCGTACGATTTACGAACACTTCAAGGATCTGGACTGGCAGAACTTCGAGCAGGAAGATCTGCTCAAACACAAGAAGTTTCTCGAAGTCGTCGAGATGAGAGGCGTTGACGTCAAACACCTTGCCACGAAGGGACGCCGTAACTCGATCCGTGAATTCAAGACAGCAATGGCCAGCTTCACTCTGCGATTCGATCAAGGAGAAACAGCCGCCGCTCCTTTTGTCTCGTTCCCCGCACACGGGAAGTACAACGCGTCCACCCGGACAGGGTTGCAACTGCGGTCGCCGGAAGTCGCCAAATTTTTCAACATCGAACTGGACCATTGGAATTACCCTGCCGTGCAACCTGCGCACATAACCCATCGCAAAGGCATGCTGACACACCCCGCCTGGTTGATCGCCCATGCTCAAAACACAGAAACGGACCCTGTAAAACGAGGCAAGTGGGTGCGAGAGAAACTGCTGGCTGGCACCGTGCCCGATATACCCATCACGGTCGACGCGGTGATCCCCGAAGATCACCACAAGACGCTGCGACAGCGGCTCGCTGCAAAGACCGAAGAAGAGTATTGCTCAAAATGCCACAAACTGATGAATCCGCTGGGGCTGCCATTTGAAATGTACGACGACTTCGGTCGGTACCGGACCGCAGAATCGCTGGAGCACCCGGACAATCTGATCAAAAAGGGACCGGACAAAGCCGCAGCCCACGTTGATCTCCGAGACACCTACAGAACTTTACCGGTCGATTCGCAGGGGTACCTGTCCGGAACTGGCGACGACGATCTTGACGGCACGATCGAAAACGCAATCGACCTGGCCGAAAGACTGGCAAAATCAACACGCGTTCGACAATCGATTATCCGCTACGCCTTCCGCTATTTTATGGGCCGCAATGAGATGCTGTCTGATTCCGGAACCTTGATTGACGCCGATCGCGCTTACACCGAGAGCGGTGGTAGTTTTGACGCAGTCGTCGTCTCGTTATTGACCTCTGATTCATTCATCTTCCGCAAGACTGAATAGCTGCCGTCGACTGCGGACAGCATTGGTTAACTTCGTCGAACCGCGTTCCTGCGAACATGGATACTTGAAATCACTAAAGGCAAGCCCAATGGAAACCAGAAGAACTTTTCTCAAGGCATCTGCACTGGGTGCCGGAGCCGCAGTACTTGATCCCACGCTACGTGATCTACTTGCCGCATCTGCCAGCAACGTCATGCCTCGCCGATTCATCTTCATCAGAAAATCAAACGGCGTCCGGCCCAGCGAAGTCTCGCTGCCGTCATTCAGTGACAAAGAAAAATCACTGGACGCAAAGAAGCAACCTTTGGAAGTGGACCTGGAGAATCACGAACTCCCCAACTGGTTGCGTGCCTTGGACGGTTATAAACAGCACATGACGATCCTGCATGGCCTGTCATGCAAGATGAGCGAGAATGGCCACTGGTCCTATTCCTCAGTGATGGGTGCCTACAAATCGGGCCGAAACTCGCTGAGTGGAATCAAACGAGCAACTATTGATTTTGAAATCGCACGACTGTTTCCGTCGCCTTTCGGCCACGTCGAACTGTCTCTGACAGGTAACTACAGCAGCTTCAGAAACGGCATCGTCGCCGGTTATTCCGCACCGGGGCCACATCAACGCAACTACTGCTATGCCGACCCGCAGACGGCTTATAACGAACTGTTCAAGTCTGTTACCGATCCCGGCACGGTGGATTCTGAAAATCAAATGCTGAGGTTCCTGCAGGATGACGAGACATTTAAGGCGGAAGTCTTAAAGGGCCACGAAAAACTCAAGCTCAGCAATCACATCCGATCTATCGAAGCGATTCGCGAGCGAAACAAGCAGGTCGAACAGATGTCCGCTTCCATCGCGAAACATCTTCCTGAGATTGACAAGGTTCACTCCAACGGTGGCCTCAATGCCAGCACGCCTGAAAAACAACATGCATTCACCGACATCCTGGTTGCTGCCCTGATGACCGGCCTGACAAACGTGGTGACTTACACCATCGATGAACTGTCGACGCCGATCAAAGGCCTGCCTGGCAACGAAGGTGACCACATCTCGATTCATGAACTCGGCCACAACGGAGGATACAGCGGGATCTCGGCCGAAAAGATTCGAGAGAAAGTTCGCGTTGGCCATATCGATCAGGTCGCCACGATCATCGACCGACTCAAGCAGGAACCCGAAGGCCCGGGCAACATGTTTGACAACACGATGATCCTGTACTTCCCGGAAAACGGCGAAGGGCACCACAGTTGGGGAACCGAATCGCCGTTCGTCATCATGGCTGGCAACAACTGCAAACTGGATATTGCAGGCCGATACATACGCCTGCCTTATCACGGCACAGAAGGACACAAGACAATCGGAAACTGGTATACGACCCTGTTAAATGCTCACGGCAATTCGATCGAGCACTACGGCGACTTTGATCTGGAAATGGCGAGAAAGAAACGGGATCAGACTGGTGCAATCAGGCAGTTTATGGGCTGAAGCGGTGTCCGTTAGTTGTCAGCTTCTATGGGGGCGAAATGCACCATCTTCTTTACTTGATTCCAGTTCTATTCGTCATTGCATCAACGACGCATGCCGCCGATCTCGACGACGTGCCAGTGATCGATTGCCACGTTCATTTGTGGGACACCAATCGCCCGGAGATGACCTGGCCACGAGAAGAGCACGTCAAGCTCTACAAACCTTTCCTGCCGACCACACACACGCCGATCTGCAGAGCGAATGGAGTCAAGGGCGTTGTGGTCGTTCTGTCAGGACAGGCACTTGTCGACAATCAATGGAATCTCAATGTCACCGCCCATAACGCCCGGCTCTACCGCGGCGTCGTTGGCAATATGTCGAAAGCAATCGGTACCGATGCATTTCAGACGCTTTTCACAAAGCTGTGCGAAGACAAACGCTATGTCGGCTATCGTCTGTCCGGCCGTTATCAGGATGAGCTGCCCGACTCGTTGATTCGCGATTTGAAACTGACTGCCAGTATGGGGCGTACGGTCGATTTCCTGGTCGGCAGCTACTCGCTGAACGATGTCGACGAAATCGCCCGGCGAGTCCCCGAACTGAAGATTATTCTCGACCACTTCGGCGGCGTACAACTGGACGGAGGTCCGCACGACCAGGCCTGGCTGCGAGGTTTTCGCATGGTCGCCAAACGTCCGAATGTTTACTGCAAATTGTCGGCTCTGTACGGCCGATTCAAAGAACAACCAGCACCCGAAAACCTCGCCACGTACAAGCCAACGATCGATCTGGCACTGGAATGCTTCGGCCAGGATCGTCTGATCTACGGCAGTGACTGGCCCGTGACCACGCTGACCGGAGACTACAAATCCGTCATCAATTTGACGAAGGCGTATTTCGTCGACAAAGAGCCGTCGCTCGCCCGAAAAGTATTTCACGACAACGCCATCAAGTTCTACGGAATCAGGGACCACGAAACAGAGTGATCCGCCGGCAGCTTTAAGCCCATGTGAACGGCCAGGATAGTCATAAAAAACAGGCTGCACTCAGCATTGTCGTCGTTGTATGTGCAATAATCACAACACTCTCACCGGGCAGCCACTTCTGTCTCGCTAAAGAACAAAGGAAAAGCATGTCGATCGGAAATAGACACTTGAGAACCCTCTGGCTGACTGCACTCTGCATCGTTGCTTTTCCATTTGCAGTTACCGCTGCCAAAAAGCAGCCCAACATCATCGTTCTCTTCGCGGATGACCTCGGCTATGGGGAACTCGGCTGCCAGGGAAACGAGGAAATTCCGACACCGCATATTGACAAGATCGCCGCTGATGGCGTGCGGTTTACCAGCGGCTATGTCGCTGGCCCCAACTGCAGTCCGTCTCGCGCGGGCCTTTTGACAGGTCGTGCACCGACGCGGTTTGGCTACGAGTTCAATCCCACCGGAGCACTCAATGAAGATCCTGCCTTCGGTCTGCCAACCAGCGAAGTGACGATCGCCGAAGCTTTGCAGGACGCGGGCTACACCACCGGACTGATCGGCAAATGGCATCAGGGCGGTACGGCAAAGTATCACCCCTTCCGACATGGCTTTGACGAGTTCTTCGGTTTTACACACGAAGGACATTACTTCGTACCGCCTCCGTATACAGGCGTGACCACGATGCTGCGCCGCAAGACACTTCCCGGTGGAGGTAAGGGGCGCTGGGCTGGCGAAAAGGGGCTGATCTACACAACGCACATGGGCTCTGCCGAACCAGACTACGACGCCAACAACCCCATCGTCCGAGGCGGCCAGCCCGTTGAGGAAACCGAATACCTCACCAATGCTCTGACACGCGAAGCCGTCGATTTTATCGACCGGCACGACGACAAGCCTTTCTTCCTGTACCTCTCGTATAACGCCGTCCACAGCCCTCTGCAGGGAGCGGATACGTACATGAAAAAGTTCGCGTACATTAAGGACATCCACCGTCGTATCTTTGCCGCCATGCTGGCGAATATGGACGACAGCGTCGGCGCCGTAATGGCTCAACTACGAAAGTCAGGCCTAGAAGAAAACACCATCGTGTTCTTCCTGAGCGACAACGGGGGACCGACCAAGGAACTCACATCGTCCAATCTGCCTTTGAGAGGCCAGAAGGGCCAGATGTATGAAGGCGCCATCCGAGTACCCTTCATGGTTCAGTGGAAAGGAACCATTCCATCTGGTCAGGTTTACCACAAACCGGTCTCTTCGTTCGACATCTTCGGGACCGCAGCAGCGAACATCGCAGCGATGAAAGCACCGACGCAGGTCGAGGGCGTCGATCTGATTCCCTTTATCACAGGTAAAGACACGGGCAATCCACACAAAACGCTCTTCTGGCGACAAGGAGGCAAGACTGCCATCCGCCACGGTGACTGGAAGCTCGTTCGAATGGGCAAGAAATTCGAGCCGGGCAACGCGAAGTGGGAACTCTATGATTTGTCAAAAGACGTCGCGGAAGAAACAAATCTCGCCAAATCCAATCCGAAACGCCTCGCAGAACTGATAGCAATCTGGGATAAGATCAACGGTGAAATGCGAGTTCCCCTGTTTTAGCTTGCAAACCGTGGATAATTCGACAATTTATAATTGGTCTGGGCCGTAGCAGACTTACCGGAAAACAACAGGCTAACATGTTCAATCGAGTCGGCATTCTGCCACTGTTACTGATGCCACTGTTACTGATGCCGCTGATACTGATTCTGTCATCGTCGCGATCCTCTGCCGATACAACAGAGGCAGATCTCGTCGTATCGAAATCTGCACAGGCCGTCATCACCAAACATTGCGTGGATTGCCACAATGTTGACTCCGCAGAAGGTAATGTGCGGTTTGACAATCTTGCAAAACTCAGCACTGCCGCGCAGCTGTCATTGTTCAACAAGGCTCAGGAGCAACTCTTCTTTGGCCTGATGCCGCCGCAGGATGCAAAGCAACCTTCCGCGGCAGACCGTGCACAGTTGATGGCCGGGCTTCGCAGCGGGTTGCTCAAGCACAACGCTTCGAAACTCGACGAAAAGTTGCGGTACCCGGAGTACGGCAACTACGTCGATCACAAACAACTCTTTAGCGGTGAAATCGTAGACGAACCGTTCACACCAGTTCGGCGATGGCTGGTGAGTCCGCAGATCTTCCTCGAGCGAGTGAACGATATCTTTAAGCTGGCCGATCGTTCACGTCAGAAATCCTTTTACGGCGTCACTAATCCGTTTGTGCTGCCTGACCATTCCGGAGTACGGGACTACGACGTCACGACTCTGGACGGCGGGCATTTGCTGGTAATGCTCAACAACGCACAGTGGATTTCTCAGAAGCAGATTTTCGGAGCCGTTCACGCTGAAGTTGACCGCCGAACCGTGGAGCATCCGAATGCCAAAGATCGCTGGTATCCCCCAACTTCGCCGAACGCTTTTGTAGCAATCGTTGGCAAGGACACTCCCCCAGCGAATCTGGAACTTGTCGAGGCTATCCACGCGCAATTCGATTGCGTGTTGCAACGCCAGGCAACTGACGAAGAGTTAGATCGATACGTCCCGCTGCTGCGATCTACGATTGACCTGGGAGGCAACACCGAAGGCTTGCGTCAAATGTTTGTTAGCGTGCTGCTGGAATCGGAGTTCCTCTACCGTCAGGAATTCGGCGACGGAGAAACTGACGCGTACGGCCGGAAGAAACTATCGCCCCGCGAAGCTGCCCGCGCGATTTCGTACGCCCTGAGTGACCTTGGTCCGGATGCTGCACTTCAGGCTGCCGCCGATGAAGGACGCCTCACGACCAAAGAAGATTACGGGCGTGAGGTGCAGCGGCTTCTTGCAGACCTTGCCAGTTTCAAAGGTCCGGTTGATCCTGGGCTCAGTGGTAAAAACATGCAGTCGCACGTGGCGACTCACCCAAAACTCATTCGATTCTTTCGAGAGTTCTTTGGCTATCCCGGTGCTGCCAAAGTGTTCAAAGACGAAAAACGCAGCGACGGCTATTATCAAAATCCTTCTCGCGGCACGGCGGGAACACCTGGATTCCTGATTAAAGAGGCCGACCGTATCGTTGACTGGTGCCTGCGGCGCGACCAGGGCGTCTTCGAAAATTTGTTGACAACGGAAGACTTTTTTGTCTACCACAACAAAGACAACGAAGCCGGTCATCAGATCATCGCTGAATGGACGGAAGCTTACGAGAAGCTCAAAGACACTGACTGGAAAACCGAACCCGAGAAGGTGATTGCCGAGAACCTGGAGTTCATCCAGGCAAGAAAGTCTCTGCGTATTATCGGAGGTAAGCAGAAGCGGGAGTTTCTGCGACACATGTACTTTTTCGGTGATACGATTGCGAAGGGACGGACGCCGTTTACCACTGTTTCATTCGCTCATGGCTACACCTACAACCATTCTCCGTTCTACAATCTGCCGCCAACGCCAAATCCGTTTCGATATGGCGGAGTTGAGCAAAAGAATTTCAAGGGGCTGGATGACACAGAGTTCTGGGACTATCCCGTCGAGCAACCTTTCAAGATTCCCAACCGTAGCGGCATCCTTACTCATCCCGCATGGCTGATTGCTCACTCTTCCAACTTCCACACTGACCCAATCAGACGCGGACGTTGGATCCGTGAAAAACTGCTGGCAGGCCATGTTCCCGATGTGCCCATCACGGTGGACGCTCAGGTTCCAGATGATCCACACATGACATTTCGTGAACGAGTTGAAGGTGTCACACAGAAAAAAGAATGCTGGAAATGTCACCAGCACATGAACCCGCTCGGACTTCCGTTCGAAGTCTTTGACGATTTCGGGCGTTACCGACTGGACGAACCGCTCGAGTTTCCAGAGCACCTGGTAGCCAGAACCAAAAAGAAAAACGGCGCCGACACCTACAAAACGAAAGCCGTCAGTACGCTCGGCGAACTTAGTGGCACAGGTGATCCGAATCTGGACGGTAAGGTCATGGGTCCGATGGATCTCATCGACCGACTGGCCCGCTCAGATCGAGTTCGTCAGTCTATCATTCGACACGCTTTCCGTTTCTTCATGGGACGGAATGAGATGCTTACTGACTCAAAGACACTGATCGCGGCCGACCGAGCCTACACCGACAATGACGGCAGCTTCAAAGCAGTTGTCGTATCGCTTCTGACCTCAGACTCATTTATGTATCGCAAGTGAATCTCAGGTTGAGCCCCGACTCGGCCTGCAACAAAATAAAGGATGAACCATGACAACACGCAGACAGTTTCTACAGACCGGCGTATCCGCTGCCGGGGCGATCTCGCTGGGTCCAAGGCTGTTCGCCAATGAAACGGCAAAAACAGCCCCGACGCGATTTATCTTCATGCACAAGGGCAACGGTTTGTTTCCGAAAGCCATGGTACCGCAATCGCTCGGTAAGACTGACCAGGTCAAAGAAGACAAGAAGCAGCCGTTCGAAGTCCGACTGACCGATCACGAACTGCCCGGATGGATGAGACCGCTCGACGAACACCGGGACAATATGACGATCCTGCAGGGTCTGTCCGGCCAAATGTGCACGACCGGGCATCACACATGGCAGTCATCGCTGGGCGTCTACAAAGCAAACGAGCGTTTAAGTTCAATTAAATGGGCAACGGTAGACTTCGAACTGGCTCGGCTTTTTCCATCACCGTTCGAGCATATCGAACTGGCCTGTTTCCCAAACGGCGGCGGCAACGCTCGCGGTAACATCGATGGAATTGAAATGGGCTTTTCAGCCCGCGGTCCGCAACAGCCAAACTATGCCTTTGGCTCGCCGAAAGTTGCCATCCAGGAACTCTTCAAATCGGTTTCCGACGACCAGAGAAATCAGATCAAGTACGAACTTGAACGGCGTGTCCTGGCCTTCGCAGCCCGTGGCCAGTCGAATCTTGGGCAACATCTCCGCGGCGTTGAAAAGCTTAAAGTACTCAACTACGCCGACTCCATCGAAGATATCCGAAAACGCAATAATAAAGTGGACGCCATGGCCGACGTCATTCGGCAACATGTCCCTCAGCTTGATGAGAAGTATTTCGCGGACAATCTTACCACCACCGATCGTCAGGTCGGTCACACCGAGATTCTGTTATCCGCTCTAATTTCAGGCATGACCAACGTTGTCACGTTTACGGTGGATGAACTTGGAACTCGTTACACCGGAATCCCGACGATTGAACGAGAGAATGTGAACCTCCACGACGTGGGACACGGCAAAGGTGTCGGCGTTCTTAAAGCCGAAGAAGTTCGAGAGAAACTGCGGCATCATCACATGACACTGGTCGACACAATTGTAAAACGGCTGAAGAGTGTGCCTGAGGGAGACGGCAGCATGTTTGACAACACAATGCTGTTCTACTTCCCTGATAATGGCGAAACTCATCACAGCAAAGGCAGTGAATGGCCCTTCATCGTTATGTCCGGTGACAACGTCCGACTGAATATCTCAGGAAAATACATCCGCCTGCCAGGTTACGGCGAACCAGGGCACAGGACTCTGGGCAACTGGTACACGACCATCCTCAACGCATACGGGAATCCGATCCCACACTATGGAGCCATGGACACTGGGCTGAACAGATACGGTATCAATCAATCGGGACCGATCGAACAGTTTGCAGGTTGAAGCTTCGCCAGCCAGAATTAGACGCAGCAACATTCGAGTGATTGAGATTGAAATGAAAAATGGGATGAAGCGTGTCATCCGTGCAGCGTTGGTAATATGTTGCCTCAGCGTTACAGGCAGTTCGACTTTGGCACAGTCACTGTCTGATAAGCTGAAGTCGGAAACGGCAAAGTCTCTGGTCGACGCTGCCCGTGAACAAGGTAGCGCAGTCCGCGGCGCGGTGCTGTTTCCGCTCCAGAAAATTGGATGTGCAAACTGCCATGCTCCGGGCAACGATCGTCTACTTGGCCCGGATCTCACAAAACTCGGCGAGGACGTTACCGACACACACCTCGTTGAATCATTGCTGCACCCGTCAAAAATCATCCGCAAAGGCTTTGAAACGGTGACCGTTGTGACCAGCGCCGGTCAGACAGTCAGCGGCCGCATGATCGAAGATTCGCCGCAACAACTCGTGTTGCGTGAGACGTCTGACAAACGAGAACTTGTCACAATCCGGAAGTCTGACATCGATCAGGTCGTGCAGAACAAGACGTCCAGTATGCCCGCAAATCTTATCGACCAGTTAAAGGATCGAGGGCAGTTCCTTGATCTGGTTCGTTACCTGACGGAGATCGCTTCGGCAGGCACGGGCCAGGTTAAGCAGAAGCACCCGCAAGGTGGCGGCGTCATCAGCGATGCACTGCAGGGGCTCGTTCTTCTTAAAGAATTCAATTGCTCGGCATGTCACCGGGACGACACAAACACCGAGTGGCTAGCTGCGAAAGAAGCCCCGAAACTCTCCTGGTCCGCCGGGCGAATCGATCCTCGACACATTGAACAGTTTCTTGCCAGCCCGTACTGGCTCAAGCCAGGCACGACGATGCCCAATCTCATGACTTCCCATTCAGACTTCGATCGAAAAAGAATCGCCACAGAGCTTGCTCACTATATTGTTTCAATGAGCCATCGCTCTTTTGAACATCAGAAGCTTGACATTCAAGCAGCAAAGCGTGGCCGGGAACTGTTTCATACTGTTGGCTGTGTGGCTTGCCACTCGCCGCGGGGCGAAGATGGCAGCGAACTGCGTCCGGACAATTCCGTATGGCTGGGGCGGATCGAGCAGAAATACAACGTCAACGGGCTTGTCGACCTGCTTGAGAATCCACACGTCGTGAGACCGTCCGGTCGCATGCCAGACATGCAGCTCACGCATTGGGAAGCGATCGACATTTCAAACTACCTGCTCAGCCGTAATTTACCAGGTCGAGCCCAGGGCATCCGGACGGTTGACGCTCAATTCAAGCTGAACGTCAGCCTCGCGAAGAAGGGCAAAACGCACTTCAAGCAACTTGGATGTGTGCAGTGTCACGGCGTGAACGAGGCGGACCGAAAACCTCGA
>CALGTK010000108.1 GCA_937904325.1 uncultured Planctomyces sp. | reverse complement strand
AAACAAATTGCGGGGGGATTCCGAGTTGAATCGACTTCCGCCAAACTCGGGCTGGAGACGTGTGACGCGATGAAGAAGAACGACCTTGACCTAAGTGTAATTTTCGACCTTTTGTCGGGGATGCATGTCACGGAATTGCTTCCTACGGCTGTTTCTCATTTCAATGTTTTCGGGCCGTTGGCTGAGCAACCACCTTGCGATGACGAGTTGCGGGCGTGGCTGGAGCTTGAGACTTGTCCGAGCGTTGTTCTATTTACTGCATGAAAAGCCTTTGGTCTGCTTGCTAAGGATCCGCGTGGCATGCGGAGTTTGACCGAACTGGCGAGGCACCATCTTGTGCCATGAGCAGAATTTGATGTTGGTAACTAGGCCGGACTGGCGGCGTCGCGTTAACGCTTTATGGCAAGTAGCCAGAGAGTGCATGGGCTCACCTCTTGCCGAGTTACGTCAATGCTTCGATCGGCTCGTATAGATCGTTCAGGCGTTCCAGAGCGTCGGCTGGGTTCATGTTGAAGAGGGCTCGGCCACCCGTTCCCCAGCTTCCGTCTTTGTAATGGAAGAGGGCTGCCGCATCGCGAACGGTGCTGACGGCGGCGACGTCTTCCATGTCACCGCCTTCAACTGCTTCGAAGCGGATTTCGACGGCGGCGAATGCGGTCAGTAATCCGCTGTCAACCTCGCGGCCGAAAGTGACTTCGTTCTGCCAGTCACAATCGAGCCAGCGTAGATCTCGTGGTTTTCCGAATCGGCTGGCGATATCGAAGAACTTTGCTTCGAGTTGCTCGCGTTGTGTTCGAAAATTCTGGATCGCGGTCTCTGCCTCTCGCTTCTGCAGAGCTTTCAAGAGTGGCTGTCCGACTGCAAGAATCAGAACGACCGCGGCAACAAGTATTCCGATGGGGACAAAAAAGTAAATCATAGTAGAGTAGTCGCTGCTGGTTAGAGATCGGTTTTGTCGAGAGCTTCGATAAACGGGAGGTGGCGATAGTCGTCGTCGTAGTCCAATCCGTAACCAACGACGAACGCATCTGGTATTTTGAAACCGAAAAAGTCTGGCTTCATTTCGACTTCCGATTTGCCTTCTTTCACGAGAAGTGCAACAGTTCGAACGCTGGCAGGTTCATGGCTTTGAATTGCCGTGACCAGTTTCTCCATCGTATTTCCGGTGTCGAAAATGTCATCCAGAATCAGGACATCGCGGCCGCGAATATCCGGCAGCAGTCCCAGCTCGACAGTCAATTCTCCCGGGCGAGTTGTCGCTCCTCGATAGCTCGACGCCTGAACAACTCCGATGCGATGCGGAACGTCAATGGCTCGGACAAGGTCCGCCATAAACAACATGCAACCGGTGAGAGCACCAATCACTGTCAGATCTCTCCCTCGGTAAAGGTTAGAGATTTCGGTGCCAAGGGCATGAACACGCTGCTGAATTTCATGCTGTTCGATCAAACGTCGCATCACACCCGCTTTTTGAAAATGGCGAGAACCAGGAAGGGGGAAGAATACACGGATTGTAGTCGCGAATCATCTGCCTCAACTGAACGGCACTGCTTCGACACGTTTTGACCGGTTCGCTAATCTCCGTCCGTCGATGATTGCGGGACTGCCCCGCCAGACATTCATTCAGCTATTGAGTACCCACGATGCGAATCGCTGACGTTTATCGAGAATTGCCTTTTGGCCTGTCAATCGAGATTTTTCCACCGAAAACCCCGGCCGGTGATGAGGCCCTGTTCGCAACGCTCGAACGAGCGTCTCACTGGAATCCGGCGTTCATTTCGTGCACGTACGGAGCCGGAGGCAGCACTCGCAATCGGACGATCGATCTGTGCTCGAAGATTCAGAACGACTTCGACATCACGGCTACCGCACACTTTACCTGTGTCGGCTCAACGCGTAAGGAACTGCTGCAGTGGCTGGAGGATGCCCACTCGCGCGGCATCAGCAATATCATGGCATTGCGAGGTGATCCGCCGTCAGGTGAGGAACAGTTCGTCCAGGAGGAAGGCGGGCTGCAATATGCCAACGAACTGGTAACGCTGATTCAGGACAACTTCCCGGATATGGGCCTCGGCGTGGCCGGGTATCCAGAAAAGCATCCCGAGGCACGCAACCTGGAAGTTGACCTGCAGAATCTGCAACGAAAAGTCGACGCGGGAGCCGACGCGATATTCACTCAGCTCTTTTACGACAACGACAGCTTTCTGCGATTTCGTGAGGACTGCGAAGAAGTCGGTATCGAAGAGCCAATCATCCCCGGCATCATGCCGATCACCGAGTTTGTAAGAATCAAACGGATCACATCTATGTGCGGCGCGGAGATTCCGCCGGAATTGTTCTCCAAGCTGGAAGCCGCGCAGGACGACAAGGACGCGCAGTTCGAAATCGGCGTCGAATTCGCGATTAAGCAATGTCAGGAGTTGGTTTACGAAGGCGTGCCGGGCATTCACTTTTACGTGTTGAACCGAATGGATGCCTGCGACAGAATTCTCGAAAATCTCGATCTGCCGACCGAATCGTAGAATCGTCAGTTCACTGTTTGGGAATTTTCGCAGTGGCCATCGCCGGCCAGGCCGAAAGACCGATCAACGAATTGCCGGACCGGACCATGCACGTGTCGGCTTGAACGCCAACTTCGCGGTGCTCGACGGCTGATTCAAACTGCAACCGCTGAATGGCGCTGCCGGTCGTAGAGTCGAGAATTACGATCGCGGAACTCGACGCGTTGCCGTCAGGTCTCGACGACTGAATACAGATGAGTTGCCTATCCGATAAATGAAGCGTCCAGTCTCCGATCCCAAGATGTTTCTCCCATACTGTGCGTCCATCATCGACAGAGAATGCTCGAACGACGTGCCCGGAAACAGCAAACACGAATCTGGCGTTTATCGCGGTCATCGTTTCAACGTTGTCGAGCGGTGTGAGACTGATCGGCCGTCGCCAGATCGAAGTACCTCGCTCAGCGTCGAGTCGCGTTGCAAACTGCTTATCCTCGACAACGATCAACGTAGCGGCATCTACAAAAATTGTTTGCGCACCATACACCGTCATCGACGGCTTGAGTCGCCACCGAATGCCGAGTTCAGCTAACAGCGTGCCCCGAACGTGATGATCGGAATCAAGACCAACGATTACCGTGCGACTCGCGGCATCATCCATCGGGAGTTCCAGAATTTGCTGAGGAGTGAACGGCAAATTCCCTCGACGAATCAACTGCCCGCTGCTGAGATCTATCAAGCCATATCCAGAATTCCCGGCGTTTCGGAAAAGTAGTCTGTCCTGACCGAAAACCCACGCTGCGGGAAATCTCGCGGCAGCAGGGCCCGCAGACATATCCCCAGAAAGCGGCCAACGCCATAGCTCGTCTCCTGATTGAGCGTCAAGCGATACCGCCCGAGATTCAGAAACTGCTAAAACGCATCTGTTTTCTTCGAGTAGCCTGATTTTCAATTTTCTGGACCCGTCACGATCCAGCAAACGTCGCCATGACAGTCGGCCGTTGCTTAAGTTGCGAGCGACGATGGCCGACTTACTCGCATACACCAGCACGTTTTCCGAAGCAGCGACTTCGGTGACTGTATCGGAAATACTGACCGACCAACGTTGCTGCCCGTTGTTCGGCTGCAGGAGTTGCAAGGTGTCGCTATGCGTTACAACGGTACCAACGGACTTCAAATTTGAGAGTTTGCCGGGAAACCAGACGGAAGATTTCTCAGGCAAAGTCACGTGCCATCTACGGCGAGCTGGCCAGAGTCGGGCCTGCATGATCGAGTCGCCTTTAGTACTTGCATCGGCTGATTCAGAAGTTGGATTTTGCATCCCGGATTCGACATCAGTCCTCGGACCCGGTTCGGCGGCCAGGATCTGATGGGAGATCTTACGGTTCGATGAACCACCACCGGTGATCACGTATGGTCCTGCCGATTCAGAGTAGTGATCGGAAAGCGACGAAACGCCAGAGGTCGATGTTTGATCGAAAGGGACAGGCCCCGAGGCTGGACCAAGTGCGACCAGACCCTCAGGCTGGGCGATCAGTAGTTTTCCGTCTGCAATAACCAGGTTCCCGCCTGATTGACCGAAATCTTCACGCAGGCGAATGCGACCGACGACGTTTCCTCGACGATGGTCGATGCGAAGGATTTCGTCGTGAGTCGGCCAGTACAGAAAATCGTGCGACAACGCCGGACGGCCATAACCATGCCCTGCTGGATCGGCGAATCCAATGCGCTGCGGCCAGGCAGACGCTCCCGTGCTGGCGTCCACCGCCCAGACAGATTGCCCGCTTAGAATCAGTCGCCCATAAACAACACCAATGATGTGAAGAATCTGATCGGGATACTGTTGCGTCCAGACTGGCTGTCCCGTCGTTGCGTCCAGCGCGTAGACGAGGTTCGCGTCGTTCGGTGCAACGAAGACATTCCCGCGATGATAGACACATGGGGTCAGACCATGCCGTCGTGGATCACTGAGTTCCTGCGGCGTTTCGTTGCCTTTGGTATGGTAGGTGACCACCCAGAGAATTCGCCCTGTCGAAGCATCGAGCGCGGCAATAGCCCCTGTGCCCGTCGAAATAAAGAGCCGACCATCGCCGAGCGTCAGAAGGTTCTGCCCGATCAGGTTGAATCGTTCGCCGGCTGTTTTGAGACTCGCACACAATTTTCGTTTCCAGAGCAGACGGCTGGAATTGGCGTCGAAACAGGCGACGATTGTCTCATCTTCCGGAAACCCTCGGCGAGCACTTACGTAAACTCGCCCGTCTGAGACGAGCGGTGTTCCTTCAAAACTCCAGAGCGTCGCTTCCGGCGATTCAGTATCCGGGTCAAGCACATCCGACGTCACGTGAAAAACAAGTTCGCCCTCACGCTCTGCGACATCCAGGCCAATGATCTCGGAAAACGAATTGCCCTCGTTGCGTGAACGCCGCATGACAGGCGGACCGGTTCGTGCGTAGAGCCGTCCTTCACTCAAACAAAGCGAGTACCAGGCCAATCCCGCTGACGGAAGGTGCGGAGTTACTGGTCGTTCAAGAACGTTCGAGAAAATGCTGCCGTCGTCGTTTTCATCGATCGCCCATTTAGGACGGCCGGTCGAAAGATCGAATGCGAAAACGGAATCAGCTCCGCAAACAAAAACGGCATCATGTCCAACCAGCGGGAAGAAGGTCGGCGGCGATTCAGTCGCCAAAGCTGTACGAGATGCAGGGCCGTTAAATCGATTCTTCGGAATACTGCGGCGCCAGATTAATTCCTGGGTTCGCGGCGTCGAACCGGTAAGACCGCTTCGGCTTGAACGTCCGCCGGGTGCTGACTTTGCGTCAGTGAAAGTTCCGATGTCGCTCCATCGTGCGGATTTGGCCAGGACGTCAGCGAGAATCTGGACGAACTTCCCAGTCGTGCCAGCCAGAGTTCCTGTCGCGTCCGGAAAGTTGACGCCACAGACCGCCAACTCGCTTTTTGCGCGTGCACGGTCGCCTTCGAAGATCGAGCACAGAACCAGACGAGCGAGCACTTCTTCTCGGCTTGCCGATGGATCAGGGTGTGTCAGATATTTGTGACGTGAATCTGCGACGTTGCGGTTCTCAACTGGTTCAGCAGTCTCGGATTCCCCTTTCTTTACGATCGGCGGGACAAGTAATGACCAGTATTGTCGAGCCAACGCAAAACGACCTTGCTCGAAAGTCAGTTCGCCGAGCAGCCACAACGCGTCATCGCCGACGGTACTGTTGAATGCTGAATTGACGACTCGCAGCAGCGGTCCCTCGTCGAATGTCTGCTGACCGGTCTCAAACCATTCTTTCGCCTGAGCGTCGACCCGGTTTCGGTAAGCCGTCAGTCCAACTTCCGGGAACTGCGAAATCAGCAAGTGGCAGTAGTCACCGGTATTCGAATACCGCCCCGGTTCTACAGGAACCAGCGTGTCGCCGCTGGAATCAATCAGTTCCTGCAGAATCGAAACAGCGGTGTCCCACTGCCCTTCGATGATGTGTTCCCGAGCTGTTTCCAGCTTCTTGACGACCTGTGTCTCAACATCCACCGAGACAGCTTCACGAAAAGTCGTCGACGTATGCTGAGCCACACAGATTGACAGTATCGCAGAGTGCACAACGATCAGCGTCATCAAGGTCAGTACGATACCCCGGATATGACCGTGACCGGCTGGGCGATTTGACAAGCTATGCCTTCTCACGAAGTTGCGTTCCGATCCAGAACACGGTGAAACCGGCCACAGTGCAGACCGGCATAACGATCAGCTTAAACCCAAACTGCAACTGATAGAGGATAATCAGTGGTAGAAACGTCATCGCGCAAATCTGGAGAAAAATTCCAATATGATGGAGCATTGTTAGAAGATCCATGGACCAGACATTAATGGAGCTGAAATCATAAGCGAGTCGACCTTCAGGTTTCAGGGAAACCGTAGATATCAGTTTGAAGATTTTTCGCCAGTATTTCCTTCACGAAGATGTGTCTTCAGAAACTGGTCAATCAGATCAATCCGAGCTTGATTATGAAACTGTGGACCACCATGAGCCCCACCATGAATGATTTCCAGACGAGCCGTTAATCCAAGTTCTTTGTAACATCCGTGAAGTTCGTGTGACTGGTTGATAGGAACCTGAGGATCGTAGTCGCCATGAATCATCAGCAGCGGTGGATCGTTCTTGTCGACGTGGAACACCGGGCTGGCCAGTTTCGCCAAGGCCGCATTTTCTTCCGGCTGAGAGCCGAGCAGAAGCTGCAATGCCGGTACTCGGACACTCAGTCCGTGCGGTGTTGACTGCTTAAGAATCGTCAGGAAGTTCGTCGGACCGTAATAGTCGACAATTGCCTGCACCGATGAAGATTGGTCGAGATGCTTGCCGACGGTCCCTTCGAGTTTCGAGTGACCATTTGTGACACCGATTTCTGCGGCCAGATGGCCGCCTGCTGACGAACCGACGATTCCAGTTTTCGACGCGTCATAGCCGTACTGTCTGGCCTTGGCCCGAAGAAATCGAATCGCCGCTTTGCAATCATGAACCTGTGCCGGAAACTTCGCGACCGGTGAAAGGCGGTAGTCAATACTGGCAATCGCAAAACCACGTTTGACGAGTTCATTCAGCGGCATGTTGTCTTTAGAACCCGCCCGCCAGGCTCCGCCGTGAACCCAGACCATCAACGGAGGAGACGCGGCACCGACCGGTTGATACAGGTCAAGTTTAAGAGAGAATTCGTCAACTTTTGCGAATTCGATGTCACGTAAGATTTCAATTTCGAACTGATCGTTGGCGATAGTAGTCATCGGGCCGACGCTGGCCAGAGACAAGAGAATGATACCGCAAACACACAGTCTCATTGCGTAACTCCCGTCGAACTTGCAAATCACTTGATGCTAAGAAGATCGTCGCACGCGTTTACGATCCGTTTCCCGCAGAATAATCTTTCGCAGGCGAATCACTGCCGGAGTGATTTCAACGTACTCGTCGCCTTCGATGTACTCCAGGGCAGCTTCCAGCGACATGTCGCGTGGCGGCTTTAGAACGATGTTTTCGTCCGTGTTGCTGGTCCGGATGTTCGTCAGTTTCTTCTCTTTGATCGGGTTGACGACCATGTCATTATCGCGAGCATTCTCGCCTACTATCATGCCTTCGTAAACGTCGTCGCCGGGGGCGACGAACAGTTCGGAGCGCTCCTGCAGTTTAAACAGTGCGAAACCAACGACGCGGCCGTCTTCCTGGGAAACGAGCACTCCGTTCGCTCGTCTTGGAACATCGCCTTCGACTCGTTTGTAACTGTCAAATCGGTGATGAATGATGGCTTGACCTTTGGTCGCGTTGAGCAATCGAGTTCGCAGGCCGATGAGACCTCGAGCCGGAATTGAAAACTCAAGATGTGTCATGCCGGAATCAGCAGCGGTCATCTCCAGAACGACACCTTTACGGGCGCAGGCTGGCTCCATCACTGCGCCGACAAGTTCGGCCGGCACGTCGACTTCCAGCAGTTCGAAAGGCTCGTGCCACTTACCGTCGATCTGCTTGCGGATGACCTCAGGCTTACCAACGCAAAGTTCGTAACCCTCGCGCCGCATCGATTCAATTAGAACCGACAGGTGCAGGATGCCTCGGCCGGAGACCTTGAACTTATCTTTGTCGTCAGTTTCTTCGACTCGCAGCGCGACATTGGAGTCCAGTTCACGCATCAGTCGGTCGCGGATATGGCGAGTTGTAACGAACTTACCGTCGCGGCCAGAAAGCGGACCGTCGTTAATTGTAAACGTCATCGAGAGAGTTGGATTGTCGACTTCGATTCTTGGGAGCGCGACAGGATTATCGACGCAGGCGATGGTGTCTCCAATGTCGGGATCGGGAAGCCCGATCAACGCGACAAGGTCACCAGCAGTCGCTTCCGCAGCGTCGGTGCGGCCGAGCTTGTCGAACACCTGCAGGTTGTCGAGCTTGCAGTTCGTTGTCGAGCCGTCAGCCCGCATCAGGGCGACGCGATCTCCCGGGTGCAGTCGTCCGCTGACCAGTCGTCCGACGGCGATGCGGCCGAGGTAATTTGAATGTTCAAGCGTGGTGACCATCATTTGAACCGGATCGTCCGGCTTGACGAGTGGACCTGGAATCTTTTCCAGGATCAGGTCCAGCAGCTGAGTGATGTTGTCAGTTCTGACGTCAGGGTCGCTTGTCGCGAACCCTTCGCGGGCACTGGCAAAGATGTAAGGAAAGTCGAGTGTTTCGTCGTTCGCTCCAAGTTCGACGAACAGGTCGAAGGTTTCGTCAACGACCGTGTGCGGTCGACAGTCGGAACGGTCGATCTTGTTGACCACAACAAGCGGTTGCAGGCCGGCTTCGAGTGCCTTCTTCAGCACGTACCTTGTTTGAGGCCGCGGACCTTCAAATGCGTCTACCATGACCAGCGCACCGTCGGCCATCTGCAAGACTCGTTCGACCTCGCCGCCAAAGTCAGCATGGCCTGGCGTGTCGATGATGTTGATCTTCACGCCCTTCCACATCACGGCGATGTTCTTGGCGAGGATGGTGATGCCGCGTTCACGCTCCTGATCGTTGGAGTCGAGAATGCAGTCCTGCGCGAGCTCGGCTTCACGGAACTGGCCGCTCTGTTTGAGCAGACAGTCGACGAGAGTCGTCTTGCCGTGGTCGACGTGTGCAATGATGGCGATGTTTCGGATGTCTTGGCGTCGCATGGGCGGAGGGCGGGCGTCTTCGAGGAAAGGGAGGCTTCGCCACGAATGACAGAAGCCGGAGAGAGTGGTTGCAACCTGTCTCGATCAGGTCTCTTGGTCGAGTCGAGCAGGAAAACTCTCAAAAGAAAAACAGCTCCGATCCGCAGACCGGAGCTGTGGTGTAAGTAGGGCAGTCTATCAATCCCATCCGCCGCTAAAAAGTGCCGTTTTCAAATTCTAGCTATCTTGCCAGGACTTCTCGACGGGCGACGACAGTCTCAGCCACTGGAGAACTGTTCTTTGACCTGCTCTTCGCTTCAGCAAGCATTTGTAAATTTCCCGCCAGTTTTCGAGCCGACACCAGTTGACTTTGAGTGAATTCTGGTCTGTCTGGCAGACCGCCTGAACGACGGAACCTCATAGCTGCAAGCTGTTTCCAGCTTTTGTCGCTGGCCATGTACCATGCCGCGGCCTGAGCAACTTTCTGCGAATGCTTTTCGTTGGCGACGGCGGTCAAAAGCTCGAACAGAGCCGGATCCTTGCTGAATCGCTCGACCTTAAAGATACGATATTCCATCCGTGAAGCCGGGGTTGGCCGGCCGTGTTCCAGGCAGACAGTCTTGACCGGAATTCTCACAACTTTCCCGGGTGGCACGGAAAAAATGGCCGGACCGTTCTGCGAACTGTTCGAAGCCCCACCGCCCGTTGTCTGTCCACCCTGGCTCTGACCTCCACTCTGGCTGTTTTGATTCTGGTTGTTTTGATTCTGGTTGTCGAAGAATCCCTGATTCAGGACGTGGACTCCGACAAAGGCTTCGGGCATCTGCACGTTGATAGATTTTTGGAACTTATTGTCAACAAATAAGTTGCCGCTTGATTCGTTCTTGTGAACCAGCCTGGCATCGATCTGTTCAGCCTTTAGTAGCTCGAACAGAGGTACGACTGGCAGTCCGTCAATTGCCTTCTGAGCAGGAATCGCCGGCTTTCCTGCATCGGAACTTGTCACCAGACTTGCCAGCATCAGGCCGGCAAACAACATTCGAAATTTCAATACACGAGTGATGGCCATCTAAAACACTCCCGAAGCAAGCCCTGAAATACATATCTCACCAGATTCGAAAGAACCTGGTGTCGAAACATGGTTGTTGAAACGAAATTTGCGTACCGCCAGTGTCGGCCGAATTTCGTCCTGGCAACATAAACACGAATTTCAACGGCCCGTCTCCACTGGCAATTCCGAAAAAGACGTCACAGTTTTCGGACGGGGGGCGGTTAGTGATCGAGGTCCAGCATGGCCAGATGCAAATCGCGGATGGGATCTCCGACGACGGCAAAGTCAGTGACCAGCCAATTCAGAGCAGTGATCGTCAGTTCGAACTTTGAAATCGACTTTGCCATGCCAGCCGGAAACGGGATTTGCCATAGCGTTTGCTGGCCCTGCTTGATCAGAGCTTCCGGGATAGGGATTGCCCGCCCGGAAACGGAAAGCGTGACGCCATCGAGTGACTGCCGTTCGGCGAGTCGGAACACGCAGTGGCTATAGTCAAACTGCTTGTGGAACATTCCCTTGAATTCAACTTTTGCAGGAGCATCACCGGTTCGGCGATGGCGAGACAACCCCTTGCCGATTGGTTCTGACCAGCCCGTCAGCTGCCAGAATTTTTCTTCGTCGAGGTTCCCAATGTCGCACGTGATGTGGCGCCCGCCGCGTTCGCGAAGCATTTTTGTGAAGGGGCCAAGTTTTGGACGGCCTTCGATACGAGCAGGTTGTTGTTTCGAAGCGGGGCCAGACTTGCCGCCGAGCAGATCGTAAATTGGTTCGCCAAGAGCCAGTCGGTGCGGACGATTCAGTCGATCGTGAACCTCGTCGTCCGGTTGAAAACCGAGCAGGTGATACATCGTCGCGGCGATATCGTCCTGTGTGACCTTATTGGCAATCGGATAGGCCGCTTGAGGATCAGACGCTCCGTAAACCTGACCCCCGGGTACTCCCCCACCGGCCATCACGACGGAGTTACACGCTCCCCAGTGATCCCGCCCGGCTCGCGCGTTCACTTTGGGGGTGCGGCCGAACTCGCTGTTCCACACGACCAGCGTGTCTTCCAGCATTCCACTTTGAGTAAGGTCTTCGAGGAGCGCCGCAATCGGTCGATCGACTGACGGCATCAACCTCAGCTTCAGCTCCTGAAAGTTCAGCGAGTGCGTGTCCCAGGTCGAGTCGATCGTTTTCTTCTCACGATGCCAGTAGACGGTCACCAGTTGCACTCCGGCTTCGGCCAGTCGTTTTGCCATCAACACACTTTGCCCGAACGTGTGATAGCCGTAGCGCATTCGCTCAGCTTGAGACACGCTTGCGAGGTCAAAGGCGTTCCGGACTTTTGGGGCCAGCACCATGTCGAGCGCCTGCTCGTAGTAACTGCTGAGCGTTTTTGTCTGAGCAGACCGTCCAGCAATTCGAGCTGCGTTATCCATCTGACTGAGTAGTTCGCGTCGAATTTTCAGCCGGCTCAAACCGACGGAATCGGGCAACCGGAGAGACTCGATAGAGAAGTCAGGATCGTCAGGGTGTTGAGTAATGCGGAACGGATCAAACTTACGACCGATTAACCCGCCGCCCTGTCCCGGTGTTACCGCTCCGTTAGTAGTCGCGATAATTTCGGGCAGCGACACAAAGGCAGGCAGTCCTGAATCCGTTGGCCGTAGCGCTGACAGCACCGATCCGAAATGCGGAAAATCGCTCTGCCGGGCACCGAAACTTTCTGCTTTCAATTCGTGCCGCCGACCAGTCAGTCCTGCGTGAGCACCGGTCGAATGATTGTTGTCCTCTTGCCCGACCGATCTGATCACCGCCAGTTTGTCGGCATGATCTGCGAGCAGCGGAAAGTGTTCCGAAACATGCAGTCCAGGTACGTTGGTCGCGATGGGAAGAAACTCGCCACGACTTTCGATGGGACCTTCCGGCTTCAAATCCCATGTGTCCTGATGAGCCGGTCCTCCCCACATAAAGAGCAGAATTACTCGTTTTGCTTTGCCAAAGACACGGCTGGTTTCAATACGACCGGGTCGGGCTTCGGCTTTCTCCGAAAGCAGCTGCGGCAGCGACAGCCCCATCGTCCCCAGTGAACCGGCCTGCAACATCGTCCGACGATCAAGTCGATCGCAGAATGACATTTGCCGATTATTGAAGAGTTCGAGCATGGGCTCGCTCCACGTTTCCGTGCAGGTTAAGTAAGGATGTCCCGGACCACTTCGCCGTAGACATCCGTCAAACGGAAATCGCGACCGGCATATTTGTAGGTGAGCTTTTTGTGGTCGATCCCAAGTAGATGCAGCATGGTGGAATGCAGGTCGTGCATGTGGACTCGGTTTTCAACGGCGTAGTAGCCGTAGTCGTCCGTGTTGCCGTAGGCCATGCCAGGCTTTACACCGCCGCCGGCCAACCATGTAGTAAAGCCCTGGGGATTGTGATCTCGACCGTTGGTTCCTTGAGCGATCGGCGTTCGACCGAACTCACCGCCCCATACGACGAGCGTGTCTTCCAGCATACCGCGTGCTTTCAAGTCAGCCAGCAAGGCCGCGACAGGCTGATCGGTCAACAACGCGTTCTTCTGATGTCCGGCCTTGAGATTGCCGTGCTGATCCCATTTATTGCCGGTTGAAACTTCGATGTACCGCACACCGGCCTCGGCTAATCTTCGAGCCAGCAAACACTGTCGACCAAAATTGTCCGTCTCACCTTGCCCGACGCCGTAGGCATCCTGAACGTGCTTTGGTTCGTGGGCTATGTCGAGTACATCCGGCGCGGCATTCTGCATCCGGTAAGCAAGATCAACTGACTGAATCGCGCCTTGAACCTGCTCGTCCTTACGAAGTTTCTTGAGATGATCCTGATTCATTGCCTGCAGCAGTTTGATCTGTCGCTGTTGCTCGTCAGATGACAACCGCGAATTGCCCAGGTGTTCGATCTTTGCGTCACCAAGTGTTCCCGAATGTCCGACAGTCGTTGCCTGATGAATCGCCGGGAGGAACGCACAACCATAGTTGCGAGGTCCACCGTGCCCGCTGGCCGGGCTGATTGAAACGAAGGATGGCAGGTCGGGGTTGTCCGTGCCGAGCCCGTAAGAAACCCATGCTCCCACCGACGGACGAACCAGGTTGTCGCTGCCGGTATGCAGCATCGAAACTGCCTGGCCGTGCGACTGGCCTCGGCTGTGCATCGAACGAATGATACAAAGTTCGTCGACGTGCCTTGCTGTGTGAGGCAGCAGTTCCGAAACCCACTGGCCACACTCGCCATGCCGGGCAAATTTCCAGGGCGACTTCAGCAACTTTGGCGTGGCATCAATCCTGGCCGCTTTCTCAAATGGCAGATCTTTCCCGTCGTCTCGGTCGAGCAGTGGCTTATGATCAAAGGTGTCTACCTGGCTGGGGCCGCCATGCATAAACAGAAAGATAACTCGGCGAGCTTTCGGTTCGTGATGCGGAGTCTGAGACGTCAGCGAGTTTTCTTCAGCCGCCGCAGAAACACCGGCAAGACCGTTCAACGCAAGGCCACCCAGTCCGAGTGTGGACAGGCTGAGAGCATCACGTCGTGATAAATGGTTGTTCATGGCGGGGCCGCTGAGGGCGTTAAGGTGGGACGGAGTCTGAAGAGTGGGCACTGCACGCCGTACAAGTCACTCCAGCATACGGAATTCTACAGACGCGAACAAAGTGTGAATCAGTTGTGCGAGCGGCGACATTACTTTCGATTTGCCGTTCTCATTATCGGCAGCGGCGTCGTCCGTCCGTGTTGCTGCTTCCAGAAACTTTTCTGCTCGATCAGTTTCGGCATTGGTTGGTCTGCGCGATAGCACCAGTTCGTATGTTCGCTCAATGCTTGTCCGAGGGGCTGGCGATTCATTCCCACCCTTTGCCGAGATGGTTCGACGAACTCGATCAGCCGCAACCTCTGCCTGCTCCATCACAAACGGGCTGTTCAACAGAAGCAGCGCCTGAGCCGGAACGTTGGTCACTGACCGCCGACCGACAACCAGATCCGGATCTGCAAAATCGAACACTGCCAGCATTGGTGGAAGTTGGGATCGGATGATCGGCAGGTAGACGCTGCGATGCAAAACTTCTTTTTGATCGATCTGCTTCTCGTCGGCGACGTTCTGTGTGACGAGTGTTCCGAGCCCTTCGACCGGTGAACCACCAGGAGTCAGATCGAGCTTCCCGCTGACCGATAGAATGGCATCACGAATAGACTCCGCGGGGATGCGTCGACGGTGCGCACGCCAGAGCAACTGGTTCTGCGGGTCTGCGTTCCATGAGACTTCATTATGTCTACTGCTCAGCTGGTAGGTTCGGCTGAGAACGATCTGCCGGACCATTCTTTTGGTCGACCAGCCAACTCGCATAAATTCCGTCGCCAGTCGGTCGAGCAGTTCGGGATGAGTCGGCTTATCACCGAGTCTTCCGAAGTTGTCGACGCTGGCAACAATGCCTTGCCCCACAAGGTGATGCCAGATTCGGTTGACAAACACGCGCGCCGTCAGCGGGTGATCCGAACTGCCGATCCATTCGGCCAGTTCAAGACGCCCACTTTGCTTTTCTTCGATTCTGGGCGCTTCACCTGAGGACGCCACCTGAAGGAATCCTCGCAGTGCCTTCGGGCCAGGGTTGCGATGCTCGCCGCGAATGTTGACTTCGCAGTCGCCGGTTTTCTCAGCTTCAGCCACAGCAATCGCCTTCGGCAGTGGCGGCGGAGCATTCTCATCAAGCTGTTTCAATTCAGCTTCGAGCTGCTTTTGCTTGTACGTTGCCTCTTTCTGTTCGGTTTTCGCCGCTTGTAGCTTCTTATCGTCTTTTGAAACCTCGTTGACGACCGGATCGCCTTTGTCGTCAAGTTCCACCAACCGCACTGCATCGAGCGTGACGTATCCGACTGTGCCGCGAGTCGAAACCGTGATTACCGCCGGCTTGCCAGCGTCAAACGGAAACTGACCCAGAGACGCAAACCGTTCGTCAATAGGCCCCTGCTTTTCCTGATTCAGCGAAACTTCAATTTCTGCTTCCGCATGTATAATACTGATCGGAACGTTGTCTGCCCGGCCTGTTGTTCCGGAGTAACCCAGTTGCACATCGTACTTTGCCGTGCGCGGAATTTTGACGGTGAACTCAGCCCATTTTTCACCCTTCTCTGACTTCGCGTCGTGAATATAGCCGACGCCGATGAACGGCTTGGAGAATGTTGATCTCGTCCACGAACCCGTCAGCTTTGCCTCTGAGTCATCGACCATTAGTGCATTTGTATTTTTGCTTAGTAGTTGAAACTGCTTACTGAGTGCCGCCGCCTGACTCTTTGCTTCCTTGATCGATGTTTGGAGTTTTTTCTTTGTTGAGTCAAACTTCGTCACCGCGGCGACGTGTTCTTCTTTTGCCGGAAGCAGACGCCGTGGCCATGTTGAAACGTACTGCTGACTCTCTCCCTGCAAAGTTCGGGTGCTTTTCAGAATGCCAGCCAGTGCGTAGTAATCCTTCGTCGGAATGGGATCAAACTTGTGATCGTGACACCGTGCACAGCCCAGCGTCATCGCCATGAAGGCCTGACCGATCGTGTTAAGCTGCTCATCGACAACGTCCATCGTCAACTTCTCTTTGTCGCGTTCGCTGAGCATCTTCGTGCCGAGCATCAGGAAGCCGGTCGCGATGATTCCTTCGGCCAGTTGTTCGTCGTTTTCGTGAGCAAGCAGGTCGCCCGCAATCTGCTCCCGCACAAACTCATCAATTGGCTTGTCGCTGTTGAACGCGTCGATGACGTAGTCGCGATATTTCCAGGCGTTGTGGAAAGTCGCGTTGAAGTCCGCGCCATTTGAGTCGGCATACCGAGCGACATCGAGCCAGTGTCGCCCCCAGTGAACTCCGAACTGCGGCGAGTCGAGCAATTGGTCAACGACCCTGTCGACTGCGTTGTCTGATTTGTCGGCGACGAAGGTCGTGACTTCTTCCGGCGACGGTGGCAGCCCGATCAGATCAAAATAAAGCCGCCTTATCAGCGTTCGCCGGTCGGCATCGACAGCAGGTTTCAGACCAGCGGTTTCAAGCTTTCGCAATACGAACGCGTCGACGTCCGATGTTGGCCATGACTTATCTGAGACTTCGGGCCGCTGGTGATGCTCAACCGGCCGGAACGCCCAGAACTGTCGTCCGGCTTTGAGGTCGATTGTCCGTTGAGGCTTAATGACACCCGGTGCTGGTTGGTCAGTGCGAGGATCCGGCGAACCCATCTCAACCCAATGTTCGAAATTCTTCACAATGCTGGGCGAAAGCCGGCCAGCGGGCGGCATTTCTACGCCGTCATACCGCAGTGCCTCAATCAGCGGGCTCTTATCCGGCTTACCAGTGACGATTGCCGGGCCGGAATCTCCGCCCTGCAGCAACCCGGCTGCCGAATCGACCAGCAGGTTACCTTTGACTTCGTCGGACTTCGCTGAGTGACACTCGTAGCAATGCTTAATCAAAACTGGACGAATCCGGGCTTCAAAGAATTCCAGTTGTTTGGGTTCGATTGTTTTCTGATGGTCAGCGCCGATCGTTGTCGGACTTCCCGAAACAAGCAGCAAATAACTCAGCAGAATCAATATCAACCTTCGAAAAGGAATCATCATCGCTCGTTCGGTTCGTATTGAAATTGTAAACTAGGCTTGCCGGCCCACTTCACAGAAACGAAAAACACTCGCTCCCAGAAAGTGTGCGGGAGCGAGTGTTTTGTCACAACGCATCTTTCTCATTACACGCGAGGAATGTCGAAGCCTTCTCGACGTTCACGAGCGATGAACGATGCCGCTTGTTCGTCACCAATGATCTGCTCGGTCTTCGGATCCCATTTAATCTTTCGACCAAGTCGGCCAGCGATGGCACTCAAGTGGCAGGCACTCATGGCCTGAACGTGAGAAAACACGTCGGACACCGTCAGGCCGCCTTCGGCAATGCAGCGGTAGAAGTTGTTCTTGTGACCTTCTGCCGGCTTGCCTTTGTAAAGACGTTCGAGGTCTTCCTGATCAAATTGATCCTTGTCCCAGTTCTCATTGATCGGCGTGCCGACGATCTTGCCGCGGTTCACAAAGATGCGGCCCTTCGTTCCTTCGAACGTGATGCCGTTGTCACCTCGGCTGGTCACGTCCATGACGATGCCATCGTCGAACGTGTTGATCACCGAGAAATCGTGCGACGTGTTGTAGCTGTCGTCGACGACGGCGTGACCATCTTTGTATTCGACAGGATGTTTAACGTCGGTCCCGTCGATTTCGACCGGACCCTGGCCTTCCCCGTTCTTATTGAGAGCCCACATTGCAATGTCGACGTGATGAGCACCCCAGTCGGTGAACTTGCCACCGGAGTATTCGTACCACCAGCGGAACTGGTAGTGGCAACGCTTCTCGCGGTAGTCGACAGGCTGCACCTGACCCTGCCACATGTCCCAGTTGAGGTTTTCTGGAACTTCGGCGACCGGGAATGGCCCACCTTTGGGGCTGCCGTTGATGCCGACAGTTACTTTCCTGATGTCACCAAGCAGCCCCTTCTGGACCATGTTGACGGCTCGCAGAAATTTGTCCTTTGTGCTCCGCTGCTGCGTACCGACCAGGAAAGCCTGATCGGAGTATTTCCTGCAGGCGTTGCGGATCAGCTTGTTTTCTTCGAGAGTCAGGGTCAGCGGCTTCTGACAGAAGACGTGCTTGCCAGCCTGCAACGCTTCAATGGCGATTTTCACATGCCAGTGATCTGGAGTCACGACACTGACAACATCGATGTCGTCTCGTTCCAGAACCTTGCGGTAGTCGCCGTAGGCGTCCGCCTTACCTTTGCCGATCCCGTCATGATTCTTCGCTCGGTCCGCGTGTTTCGAATCAACATCGCAAACCGCCAGAACGTCACCGAAGTTGGCATGCTGTCGAGCGTCGCCGGTGCCCATGCTGCCGACGCCGATGCAGCCGATCCGCGGTCGCGAGTTGGCTTCGTCATTGGCGAAAGCGGGAGTGCTCCACGGGAAGTATGGAACGGAAGTCGCGGCCGCGGCGAGCGCGGATGTTTTCAGAAAGTCACGGCGATTAGCTGATGGCTTCTTCATCGAATGTTTCTTTTGTCTGGAGGAGTGATGCGGGTTCATCGCCCGATGGAAGCTTGAGGAAACGGTTTCACGCAAGCCGGAAAACGGGCTGCGAATTGTACCCAGACCAGGCCGATGTCTTCCAGGCGACGGATGTTTTTGAGACGAGGAATCCCAAATTCACGTAGGTCAGGGTGTGCCTGACGATATTGCGGCAGGTGATCCCCAATCTTCAAATCCGGGCTCCGCCAGGCGGAGGCTGACCTACTGGCGGACCGGCAAACCACCCTGGATACGATCGAGGTCGACCTGTCTCAGGTTCGGGTCGAGCTGCATTTGCCAGGTAGCGACCGGGATCGCCGGGTTTACCTCGATATCGCCGATCGTCATCGTCATGTGCGAGTCCGCTTCCGGGCAGTTCAAAACGATCGAGCGAGGCAGCATGACCCCGGCGGACGGCTGGAAGTTACTCATCGCCGCGCTGGTGATCAGGTTGTCGTTGGCATCGTAAAGACTGTGCTCGACGATCTGGCCCAATGCCAGATCGACGAGCATGACGCGCTGTACCTGTTGACCCTGGACATAGTCTGCAGAAATCAGTTTGGCTCGGTCGGGAGTTTCTGGATCACGCAGAACCTGCACGGCTGACGGATCAATCGGGATGACGCCCAGGGCTTCCATCAGCCATCCCGGCGGAAACGGAATCGGCACAGCCTGTTGTCGATCGAGGCCGTCGTGAGAACCGGTGAGAACGATGTCCGGCTGGTTGGCTCTTATCCAGAACCAGAAGCGGTCACTGTTGGATCCAAAGTCAACTTCCGTGCCGCGGATCGATCGTGCCGAAAAGCGAAGGTTCTTCGGGCTTTCGACACTGATATTCGCCGAGAGACTGGGAGCAATCACTCCTGTGCCGCTCGCTTTGATGCGGACGTCCGTCGATCTCCAGGCGACGACCTGCGAACGTTGCTTATTGAGGTGTTCGAGGATTTCGTCAGGCGTCGCGTCAGACATTAACGCTCGCGGCGGTGGCGAAGTGGTCTTACGAACAATCCATTCTTTGAGTGAACAACCTGGCAAAGTAGCAAGAACGCAAACAACGATAACAATCGAAGACAACCGAAATTGTCGCTCATACTTGTTCGTTCTTAGTGAACTCTCGCAAAGTCGCGAAGCCGCAAAAGATCGCAGCAGAACACTTTGCGAATCTTCGCCCATCAGTAGCGGTGTGGTAGAGGCCGCATGACCGAAGCCGTGTGCGATATCGCTGCTTGATGTCATGTCAGCCCTTCCGTGGCGTTTCTTCGATCAAGAGTCCGTTTTGATCGTTGTTCTTGTCGTTCGTTAAGTCAGCTCAGCTTCGAGTTGCGCGTTCAGCGTCGCCTAGAGATTCGCAATTTCCTGTTCGCTGAGATCCTGATCAGCAACCTCATACGGCCCTTCACTCTTGCTGCCGATCACCTGGAGAAACTCGTTGCCATATTCGTCCGTTCGCTGTCCGTCAATCTTCAGCCGGCGCTTTTGCAGAAGCAGTAATGCCAGCACGTAGTGCATCTGTTCATGCGCCGGATTCGGGTCTTCACTAAGCTGCTCGAAGTACCTCATTAAAGCTTCTGTATCGATGACCTTTGGTTTGGGAGTGTCATCCGGTACAAGCGCCAGCCACTCGCCAACACTGTCTTCCGGAGGTCCCTTCCACCCTTCTTCTGAATAGTCGAGCCGCAGCAGTGCACCATTTCGTTCAACCAGTACGCTGTGACAAGTGCTGCCCGCTTCAAGCCGCTCACCCGTCCCGGCACACGTCTTGCCAATTGATTTGAGGTGGTAGTCCACGAAGTATTTGCCAATGACAGGGTGGGTACCGCCCACCACATGAGAAACAGTTGGTGAGTAGTTCCCACCCTGCACCCGAATGCGAGGCACCGGGGTGGAATCGTATCTCAACCGTAAAATCTGCCACAAGACGGACTTGAGTCACGTAAACCAGCGTCGATCCCTGCCTGTTTGCTACTCGGAAGCGGCTGGAGATTCGTCCGGAACCTGCCGAAACGTGGTCCGAATCAGGCGAAATCCGACCGAACGGTACAGCTCAACGGCCGGACCGTTTTCGGCGGTTGCCTCCAGGAAGACTCGCCGCAGACCTGCGGCCTGAAATCCGGCCAGAGCCTGTAAAACGAGTGCTCGTCCAAGCCCCAGTCCTCGATAATCCGGACAAACGCCGACATTCTGGACGGATCCTGCATCTCGGCCATTGGCCAGGCCTTGGATGGTTCCGCAGTCGACGGGCTTATTATTTGAGCTCTCCCCGTCACGGCAGATCAGCCATGTGGCCTGTGGGAGAAACGTCCGCTGGCTGGCGATTTCCAGCATCAAGCGACGGCAGCCAGCCAGGCTCGACAGCGACGGAAACACCATCGAATCTAGCTCGTCGCGGAAACATCCAAACTTTGTCACTGAGTGGCGGTCGAGGTCTTCCGGTTTCCAGGCCACGAAGCGGTAGCCCGGCGGCAACACCGCAGCGGGAACTTCGTGCTCGGAAAAATTGAATTCCATTCGGAATCGACGGAAATACCGCATGCAAACACCTGGCCGACGATGTCTCTCTTGAAGGCTGAAGTTTCAGCGATCACCGACGACTCTCACGAGACTCGGCAACGGCCAAACCGATTTCCTGTCCGAATGACAGTTCCAGCGTGCCCGTCGGAGTCGTTCAGATTAACCAAATAGCCTGCCGGTTCGCCAACCGCTCCGAAGGGGTCGCTTCGAAAACAGCCATCCTGCCCGGCGACGTTGGCGAACTGGTCGACCTCGTCTTTGGTTTCGCATGCCCCATCCGAGATGTACGAACGGTCCCAGCGAATGCTCGACAGTTGTCTCAGTCAGCACCACCGAGAACGGTGGATTGAGATGACTCAGCCACGCGACGTCACGAGTTGTATCGATCGTTTGTTGACGCCGTTGCACGACGGTCGTTGCCACACACTTCGAATAGTCCGCGGCGCTCCGATCGAGATTCGAAACAGGCAACGCGCTGCGAGTGAGACCTCGATCTGGTATTTGACCGAATCCTCAGCGTTTCCTGCGGCGGCGAGTTCGCTCGATTCGAATCCGACAGCCGATCGGCACAGTTTCTTTGACCTCGGGCTGTTTACCGACCAGCGCGGCGGTAACAGCTTCCTCAACGTAACAACGCTTAACTTTGTCGGCATTCGGACTGTCGTCCATCGCGCCCATGTAGACGACTTTTCGATCCTTATTGAGCACGAAAAATTCGGGAGTGAAC
Organism: uncultured Planctomyces sp.; assembly: GCA_937904325.1. GTDB lineage: Bacteria > Planctomycetota > Planctomycetia > Planctomycetales > Planctomycetaceae > JABMPE01. Next base: position 5,887 of record CALGTK010000108.1, on the reverse strand, counting down.
CCGGCGCCATAGTCATTCGCGATCTTCTGATCCTTGTCGAACAGGTAAGGGAAATTGAATCCCTTCGCGTCGGCTTTCTCCTTCATTTTGGGCGGCAGGTCTTCCTCGACCTTGTTCACATTGACAGCGACGATCGAAACCCTGCTGTCTTTGCCGGAGTGCTTTTTCGAAAACGCGATCAGTCGATTTTCGTAGTCGACGGCGTACGGGCAACTGTTGCAGATAAACGCCAGGACGACGACATCCCTCTCCTTGAGATCACTCAACGAATGCTGCTTCCCGTCAACGCCGGGCAGTTCTTTCCACGCCGGAGCCTTGTCGCCGATATTGAGCACCGGGTTATACTCGCCTGCTTCGATCCGCAGAGTCATGCCGACGACGGTAAGAATCACCGCTGCAGGAAGACAATGAATCGAAAGCCGGCTGAGACATCTTAGCGTTTCAAACATTCGTAATTCTCACTATCGAAATCGGCAAATACGAGCTCTTCGGGACGATGTTCACACTAACTGGTGGCCATTAGAGTTTACATTTGAAAACATCGCCATCACGAGCAGGTTCGCATCGTCAATCATGGACTTGAATTGCCGACGGTTGCAACCAAACCTTGCGTCCGCATGTCACATTGAATCATCTGCCGCTAATCGGGAAGAATACGTCCATGCGCAATGCTCGAATTCTGGCCTTCGCCGGAAGCACTCGCAAAGCCTCGTTCAATAAGAAACTCGTCGCCGTCGCTGCGAAGTCAGTCGAAGCTGTCGGTGCACAAGTGACATTGATTGATCTGGCGGACTTCCCGTTGCCGATCTTCGACGAGGATTACGAAGCCGAATACGGCATGCCAGAAAACGCGACAAAACTGAAACAGCTTTTCATCGATCACAACGGGTTGCTGATTGCCTCGCCGGAGTACAACAGTTCGGTCAGTGCCGTCCTGAAAAATACCATCGACTGGATCTCGCGCCGCGCCGCAGGAGAGCCGATGAAAGCGGCATTTCTGGGTAAGACCGCTGCGATCATGGCAGCATCGCCGGGTGGACTTGGTGGGATCCGTGGACTCGTTCATCTGAGATCCATCCTGCAGAACATCGGTGTGCTCGTGATGCCGGATCAGATCACACTTTCCGAAACACATTCGGCGTTCAGTGACAACGGAGCCTTGAACAACGAACGGAAGCAGGCGAGTGTCGATGCTTTTGCAAAGGAACTCGTTGAAACCGTGCAGAAGCTCAATGCCTAGACCTCAAGAGGTTCCAGAAGTCGATTGCCACAGAAATCACAGAGATCACAGAGAAATACTATTCACAACAACTCGGTGACCTCTTGCGTTTTCTGTCGCTGAAAATTTCAACGTATCTTCACTGGTTAAACTGTCAGATCTAAACTCCATGCTCACTCAATTTGCTATTCGACTGATTTTCGGGATGAGCCTGGTGTGGTGCGTCATGCCTCGTTCTGAGGTGACGTCGGGTTTCTTTCGAATTCAAAACCTCGTCACGCTGGGGCTGTCCGTTCTGGCGTTCATGGCGATCGGCCCAGCTCCGGTTGCCGAGGGCGCGGAACCGTTGCTTTCGACCGGGATCGTTAGATGGATCTCCATTGGTCTGGCGACAATGTCGTTTCTCGGCTCGGTGATGTGGACGCTGGAGCGCCGTGCCGCGGGCACGCGATTCGCCTTCGGCGTCGCCGTTGTCTCGCTGATTACAGTCGTTCTGAGCAGTGTTTCCGGTGACGACTTTCTCACACTGCAGGGCAACCTCACCTGGTTGACCGAACTGGCAGTAGCCGCCGTTTCCGGCGCGACAGTCGGAGGAATGCTGCTGGGGCACTGGTACCTGACAACGCCGACGATGTCGACAACGCCGTTAAACCGAGTTAACTGGTTTCTGTGTGTTGTCGCTGGCGGTCGGCTCGTTTTCGGAGCAATCACTCTTGTGCTTTTCTGGCCGTTCGGGCCCGCAGGACCGGCTGCAATTACATCGAGCGTTTTGAATTCATATCCAGCTATGTGCCTGATGCTGGAATGGACGGGCGGCATCCTTGGACCACTCGCCGTTTCGATTATGGTGGTCCGGATTCTCAAGTACAATAACACGCAGTCAGCGACCGGCGTTCTATTTGTGGGTGTCATCCTGGCGTTTATCGGTGAAATGACCGGGGCACTTCTGCGCCACGAACTTCAACTGCCACTTTAATCACGAGCTACTTCGAAACGAGTCACGGAACATGCAGCTCATCTATAAATGTCCGAAGTGCGATGCGCCAAACATCGAAGCAATCTCGGCGGACACTTTCAGACTCTCATGCGCAGGTCAGGACTGGTCGCGAGAAATCTCCACGGTGGATATCGAAGACGACCGTCCAAAACGCTGCCTGTGCTGCGGCACCGAAGACCTCTGGCGGCAGAAAGATTTTCCGCAGGCTCTGGGGCTGCTATTTGTCGTAACCGGCGCCGGTCTCAGCACGATCGCCTGGGCATACGTCGAGCCGAACTGGGCTCTGGGAATCCTGCTCGTCTTCGCTGCGATTGATATGGCTCTATACGCGGTGATGAGGGACGTTCTGGTTTGCTATCGCTGTAGCGCCAGGCATCGCAAAGCCAACCTTCACGACGATCACCCGCGGTTCAACCTGGAACTCAACGAACGTTACCGTCAGGAAGAAATCCGTCTGGCCGAAGCCGGGAAGCCGTCTTGAAGATTTGTGGCGAGCCTCGAAAGCTGAGACTCGAATCCGGTTTTTTGAAAACCGGTGAGTGACGAATGGACCGTCCGGAAAACTTCCTGCGTCACGTCCGACGCATCACTGGCCTGCTGCCAGAATGGTCAGAACCTGTCGTAAACCTACGGTCTGTAGATCTGGGCCAGATGGACACGCTTTGACGTTAACCTGCTGGACGTGGCAGATCAGCGATGTCGATTCCTGAAACGAAGTCTGCCGCGTGTGGAGTGGTTAATCTCAGTAAGAAAGCGGCAATTTTTCTCGATGTACGCCAATTACTGATCAGTTAGACGGCCAGCCTTCGGGTAGATCGCAACGATTAGCGGTGCAGACTTCGGCCAGGCGGCTGACCTGGTCGCAGTGGAACGGGATGCCAGCCTTGCTCCACTGTTCGGAGCGTTCCCATTCGAGTTCTCCGGCAACGCGGACCTGGTCTACGCCTTCGGCTGGTGGCAGTTCTTTGATCGACGCGATCGTGGCGTCGATCTCTTTGATGAATCGGTCCGGGGCGCCAAAGTGACTGGGATCGATTGCCTGGAAGAAGTGATCGGAGCCTGGGCCAAACGGATTCGGCGATTTGTGAATTGGATTGCGACGTCCGATCAACGCGGAGGTAAGCGCGGAAGCGACAAAGCCCAGTGCGGAGCCTCGCGCTCCGGACATCGGCAACAGAGTTTTCGCTGCGTTGGCGTCGGTTGTTTCGTGGCCGGCTGCGTCGAGTGCCCAGCCAGGCAGAATCGGAAGGCCGAACATCCCCATTGACTCAATCTTTCCCCATGACGATTCCGCGATCGCGGTGTCGAGTACGAACGGTGTACCGCTGGTGGGAATTGCCCAGGACAGCGCGTTATTGGCTGTTCCCGGTTGAGTGCTGCCGTAAGCCGCGACGGTGGCTGTGCCGGTGCTGGTGGTCGAAAACCCAATCATGCCTTCCTTCGCGGCGAGCAGCGTGTAGACCCCAGCTGCTCCGTAATGCTGACCCTTTTTAATGACGACCGTGCCGGTGCCGACTTCACGCGCCTTTAAAATTGCCAGTTCCATGCCTCGCGTGGCGGCAACGTGGCCCATCCCGCCGCTGGCTTCGATGACGGCGATGGCCGGCGTTTCGCAAGAGGTGATTGACATGGCTCGGGGATCAATGTCTCCAGCGTCGATCGCGGCAACGTATTTTTCGAGCGTGCGGCTACCATGAGAATGAATGCCTCGCAGGTCGGCTTCGGTCATTCGAGCAGCAACGATGTCGGCCTCAACCTCGAACATCCCTTTCCGGATCAGGACTGTCACGATCAAATTTTTCAATACGTCAACTGGAACTGTGATTTCCTGGCTGGAATCGCGAGGGATATCGGGAGTGGCTGAAGTCATGGTGAAGTCTCGTGATGTTGATGCAAACTTCGGATGATCCTACGGCCCGCATGGAACAATCGGACGATAAGCGAATGAACGTGTGAAAGCCAAAAGGAATGACAGTTTAACATCGGTCGACAGATCTTCAGCGTCGACGGGACTATTTCATAGCAAGTCCACGCTCGAAACCGCGATCCGGCATCAGCGATTCGGATCGCGTCGAATTTCTGCCCTGCGGCGCGGTGACTTTCCAGTCAAAGTCTCTACATTACGCACTCGCAATGGGCGTGGCTGTGAAGTATTTGACCCACCTCGCCTTATTTCAGACATTTATGGAAGGCCAATTGAGCGGCCATTCTGAATCGATTTCGCAGGAGAATTCTGATATGGGGATTCGAATCCCACGGACTGCCGAGCATGTCGGCGATGGACACCCGGACAAATTCTGCGATCAGGTCGCGGATGCTCTGCTCGATCGTACGCTGGAACTTTGCGGCGAAGCATTCCTGCCGAGCGTTCGTCTGGCCATCGAATGTCTTGCCAAAGACAATATGCTGATCGTCACTGGTGAAGTGAAGTGGACCGACGAGATCAAGCTGGGAGTCAACGTCCAGGATATCGCTCGCGATGTCTGGCGGAAAATCGGATACAGCGACTGTGGCGAAGAGCTGACCGTCGTTGACCATATCCAGACGCAGTCCGCCCATATTGCTCTGGGAACGGACACTGGCGGAGCGGGCGACCAGGGAGTCATGGTTGGTTACGCCACTGACGAAACCACGGAAATGATGCCCAAAGAGTATGTCCTTGCCAGAGACCTCTGTACGAAACTCGGCGAGCTTCGAAACAGCAAAACGATTCCCTGGCTGCGGGCTGACACCAAGTCTCAAGTTACGATCGACGCCGACGGCAACCCAACCGACTACATTGTCGCCTCGCAGCACGATGATCCGGACAAATGCGGCATCTCGCACGACGAAATGCGAAAGCAAATCTTCGAGCAGGTCGTGCAGCCAGTCCTCGGTGATGGAATCGATTTCCGACCGAACAAAATCAACGGCACTGGCCTGTTCGTCATCGGCGGTCCAACGGGCGATGCCGGCGTCGTCGGTCGCAAAATCGTCGTCGACCAGTTTGGTCCGCGAGTTCCTGTTGGCGGCGGAGCATTCTCCGGCAAAGACCCGTCGAAAGTCGATCGCAGCGCGGCATACATGGCACGACACATCGCCAAGAACGTCGTTGCTAACAAAGTGGCAGGCGCCAAAGAGTGTACGGTTCACATCGCTTACGGAATCGGCCAGCTTCAGCCGGAAATGGTTACAGCCATGACGGAAACCGGCGAGGACGTTTCAGAGTGGGTCAAGCAGCAGTTCCCTGACCTGTCGCCGGGCTTTATCGCGAGCCATTTGAGCCTGCTCAAACCTGACGGTTGGTCCTATTTTAAGGCCGCCAGTTACGGGCACTACGGCCGCGACATCTTCCCGTGGGAAGCAGTCTCTTCCCTGTCGTAAGGATGCTATCTATTATGCACGCCGTCGCGTGCCGAGCACTTCACTCGGCACGCGATTTCGATTCCATCTCAAAAAACAGCAACAGTCGGCTTCGGCTGGCATCCGATGAAGACGCTACTCGCTTGAAACCAGAGCAGTTAGATCCGGGTCTTTTCTTAGTAGACTCCTAAAGCGACGTCGAATTCAGTTTTCGAGATCGATCTGGCAGACAATCAGAACTAATACCGGTGGGGTAGCTCAGTTGGTGAGAGCGGCGGATTCATAACCCGCAGGTCGGGGGTTCAAATCCCCCCTCCACCACTTCTCAG